>QKEW01000013.1 GCA_003251635.1 bacterium
GTACTGATAGGACCTCTTGCGATTATAAATACAATTTCAAATTCCCAGCTGGCAGTCATGTCGCTTATGGTCGCGCCAGTGATGCCGCCGGCAATGTGGCCACCTCAAAACAAGTTAATTTTGTGAAGAATTAGCAGAAAAGATCAGGGAATTGAAGAAAGTGTCAATCTTTTTAAACCGGCTCACTTGAAGCCGGTTTAAGTTTTCCGTCCTGATTTTACCGTACTGACAAACGTACGTACGTTCGTCAGTATAGTAGGGTTTATGTGGGGAATTTATGGTAAAATGAAAAAGTAGGATTTACTTACATGTGTAAGTAAACGTTTACGTAAATGGCAGAATTAAAAAATTTTAGAGAATTAGAATAAGAAAATAGTGTAATAAGGGATATAAATATTAAATCACCCATTCCATGAGAATTATTAACAGAGAAATTGTAGCGGCTATTATTATATCAAGAGATGGAAAAATATTTCAGGGAATGAAACATCTAGCCAGGGGCGGTGTTTATTCGGATTGTTGGCATATTCCCGGAGGCGGAGTTGATGAAGGTGAAACCCGAAAGCAGGCTTTGATTAGGGAGATTAAAGAAGAGTTAGGACTTGATATATCTTTGTATGATATTAAACTTATTGATGATGAGGGTAATGGCGAATCTGAAAAAACAATAAAGGACACCGGAGAGAAAGTTATGTGCAAAATGAATTTTTATGTTTTTCGCGTAACAATTTATGACAAAGATGCTGATGATATTGACATTGTTGTTGGAGATGATTTAGAAAAATACGAATGGGTGCAAATATCCGATCTTCAAGATAGGAAACTGACCCCACCCTCAGTGGATCTTTTCAAGAGGATAGGTTATATAAAATAACTATGACTATCAAAGAATCATTTCAAAATATTCTCAGAACTTTAAAAATGGCGGTGCCAATGATTTTGGGCATTTTATTTTTAATTAGTCTTTTGAATCCGCTTTTTCAGGAATATTATCCTAAAATATTTACGGGTAGTTATTTTTTGGATCCGATTCTGGGGCATTAGCTGGCAGCGTGGCTTTTGGAATTCCAATTACCAGCTATGTGGCTGGTGGCGAACTTTTGGAAAAAGGTGTTAGTCTTTTGGCAGTGACAGCTTTTATTTTAGCTTGGACGACGGTAGGTTTAGCTATGTTGCCAATCGAGATGAAATTTTTGGGGCGACGTTTTGCAATCTGGCGTAATGGCTTAAATTTTCTTAATTCAATAATTATTGCGGTTTTGGTAGTAACGATTTTGAGTTTATTATGAAAAAAATAAAAATTCCAACTCAGTGGAAATTTTTCTCGGCAGTTTTGATACTTTATTTTTTAGCTTGGTTTTTTAATGAAAAATTTGCTCAAGAAGTCATGATTGATTATGTGGCAACTTTAAAGAAAGTCTTACCCATCATTGGAATTGTTTTTGTGGTCATGTTTATTTTGAATTTATTTTTGAAGCCGCATATGATTAAAAAACATCTAGGTCAAGATTCTGGAATTAAGGGCTGGTTCTATGCAGTGATTGGTTCAATTGTAATTTCGGGTCCTCCTTATGTTTTAATGCCAATGATTGGCGAGTTGCGCCAGCAGGGAATGAAAACATCGCTAGTAGCAGTTTTTTTATCTAATCGCAGTGTCCAACCAATTTTTTTGCCGGTCATGGCGCATTACTTTGGTTGGGTTT
Organism: bacterium; assembly: GCA_003251635.1. GTDB lineage: Bacteria > Patescibacteriota > Minisyncoccia > Moranbacterales > GWC2-37-73 > SZUA-486. The sequence continues at coordinate 1,704 of QKEW01000013.1, forward strand.
ATACAATTTTAGTCTCTTTTTTTATCATTCTTTTTTCAATTGTTAATGGATTTGTTATTGGAAAAATAACTAAAAATCAGGATTAATAAAAAATTATTTTCATTTTATTCTTTTCTTATTATACTTAATCCATCGTCATATTATTTTGAATATGTTATAATTCGTGTTCAAGTAAAATTTATTTTATGTCCAAAAAATCTGAAAGAAATCCTTTGATAAATTTGTTTTCCTATTCTTGGCAATATGCTTTTGGTCAAAGAAAAGTTTTTGTCTGGATGCTGATTTTGTCCTTAATTGGAAATATACTATGGGTTCTGGAGCCGATTGTGGTTGGAAGGATATTTAATTCAATTCAATTTTCCAGTAGCTTAGTTAATCCAGTTTCTTACATTGGCTGGAGTGTTGTTTTGTTGGTTGGTATTGATTTTGTAGCCTGGATTTTTCATGGAGCATCAAGGGTTATGGAGAATCAAAATGCTTTTTTGATTCGAAAAAATTATCGCCAGACCATGTTTGAAAAAGTTATGGGATTGCCAACTGCCTGGCACAAGGATCATCATTCGGGCGATACGATTGATAAAATCAACAAGGCCAGTGAAAAGCTTTATAATTTTTCCGAGGAATTTTTCTTGATTGTTCGTAATTTAGTTTGGCTAGTTTCTTCAATTGTGGTGTTGGCAATTTTCGATTTTCAGTTAATTTTGATTATTTTATTAGCTTGTTTCTTGGTTGTTTGGATGATCGTGAGGCTTGATCGTCAGCTCATCAAAATGTATAAGAAAATTTATAAGGGTGAAAATTTCATTACAGCTGGCATCTATGATTATATTAGTAATTATTTGACTATAATTTCTCTTAGATTGAAAAAAACTGTCGTAAAAGAAATGAATGATCGTTCTTTGCAGCCCTTTGGAATCTTTATGCGAAGTCGAAAATTGACCGAATTTAAATGGTTTCTTTGCACGATGATTATTTCCTTGATGACTGCGTCAATAGTTTTTTTTAGTGCTTATTTTTCTTACCAAAAAGACGGAGTGATTGTGATCGGGACACTTTTTATTCTCTATCAATATTTGAATCAGCTGGGCAATGTTTTTTATAACTTTGCTTGGAAATATGGAGAGATGGTGGGTCAAAGCGCAGCATTGAATGAAGCGGAAATTATCAATGTTGAATATGAGAAAATTTCTCAAAAGAGAACTGTTTTTTTGAAAAAAGGATGGCAGTCTTTGCAAATTAGGAATTTATCTTTTGTTTACAAAAATGAGGATAATTTGAATGGACTCAGTGGTTTGGTGAAGAGTGTTAATTTGGATTTTGCCCCAGGCAGAAAGATTGCCTTGATTGGAGTTTCGGGCAGCGGAAAAAGCACAACCTTATCATTGCTACGAGGGATGCATGAAGCGGACCAGGTTGAGGTTTATTGCGATCAAGAAGAAATTAAAAATGGTCTAAGCATGGTTCAATCCAGCAGTACCTTGATTCCACAAGAAGCGGAGATATTTAACAACACGATTGAATATAACATTACCCTAGGAGTCAAGACCAAAAAGGAATACCTGGATCAAGTTATTGAGTGGGTGAATTTGAAATCTTTGATTGAGCGCTTGGCTAAAGGCCTGGAAACCAATGTTTTAGAAAAAAGGAGTTTCTCTTAGCGGTGGGGAGAAGCAGCGTTTAGCTTTGGCGCGCGGACTTTTGGCAGCTCATCAAAGCCAATTTTTATTACTGGATGAACCGACAAGTAGTGTGGATGTGGAAAACGAAAGGCAAATTTATCAGAATATTTTTTCGGCTTTTTCGGATAAGGTAGTTGTGGCGGCTATTCATAGTTTGCATTTGTTGAAAAATTTTGATTATATTTATTTTTTTCGTTCAGGAAAAATTATTGCTGAAGGTGATTTTGATGCTATTTCTCGAAATGAAAATTTTCAAATTCTTTGGCAAAATTATACTACTCACGAAAAATAAACCTATCTTTGGTTGTGACAACGGTCCTTTACTGAGCCTTATTAACGACTTATCCACACCCCGCTGTTGTGGTGATGGTCAATCAGTGTTAGAATAACACTGAAAAGCTCGGGGGTGCTTTTCGAAAAAAAATAATTCTTAAGATCTTTGCGGTGTTTTTTGGAAAAAACATTGGCAAGGAAAAACAAAAATGCAACAAAACATGCAGCAGGAAGTGGTAAATTCGCAAGTCATCAAAGCCGGGGGCAAAACCTATTTTTTTGACGTAAAGAAGGCTAAAAATGGTAACAATTATTTAACCATCTCTGAAACCTGGAAAAAACCGGACGGGGAATCAGTTCGAAATCGTCTCATGATTTTTTCTGATCACCTGAATGATTTCATGGCAGCTTTGCAAAACACGGAGAAATATTTGAAATAATAATATGTTTGATCTAAAACAGCTCTGCGAATTTTTAGTCCAAGCAAAAAAATCAACCTATGCCTTGGGGGATGATTCTATAAAAATTAAAGAGAGCGACGGATCGACTTCCTTGATCTTTGAAAAAGGTGATTGGAAATATCATGATAATTATTTTGGTGGAGAGCCCTATGGCGGTCGCGAAGTGGTTTTTTTCAAGAATAAACCTGTTTATATTATGGTTTATTATGGTCAAATAAAAAATTTTTCCATGGGCATTGAAAAAATTTATCATTTTTTACAAGAGTCCCTAAGATTAATACCTGAAGGCAGGCCGTTTCGCGGACCAGAGGTATATGATCAGGGAAGCATGAGATATCTAAATATATTTAGCGGTGAAATTGATAATTTTTTTGGAAAAGAAACCATAGAACTAGAAAATGAAGGGGAGATTTACGAAGCCAGATATGTGGGTGGACTAGTTGATTGCGGAAAGTAGATGATTGAATTTTTTATTTTTTAAGTATTAAAAAAAATATGAGATTAACGATTAAACAAAAGGATATGTTGGAATATTTGCGTTCTTTTATTGAAGAGCGCAAGGAGAATCCAACCGGATATCGTTTTCATAAATACCTGGCTTCCAAAGGCGTTGGAGATAGCTTAAAATCTTTGATGCAGGTAATTGAAGCGCTGGAACGCAAGGACTTGATTACGCGAGACAAGCAGCGCAAACTTTATTTGGTGGAGAACGAAAATTATGCTAATTTGCAGAACGTGATCTCCGTGCCGCTCTATGGTTTGGCTTCCTGCGGAGAAGCTTTGGCTTATGCAGAGGGTGGTGCGGCTGAAGATTTTTTGCAAATTTCTAAGAATATTTTTCATCAAAGTGATCCCAAGAAGCTTTTTGCTGTTAAGGCTCTGGGGGATTCCATGAATAAATCTGGAATTAATGATGGCGATTACGTTATTTTTGAATCAGTGGAAAGCGGTTTAGATTTTGATGGACAAACGGTAGTGGCAGTTATTAACGGTATGGCAACCATTAAAAATTTTAAAAAATTGCCAGACGGTATTATTGGTCTTTTTCCAGCTTCAACCAATAAAATTCACCATCCAATTTATATTTCGGAAACCGATACGATTATGATTGCTGGTATTTTTCGCCGGGTTTTGCCGGTTAGCTTTATCAGTCTTTAGCTTCATAGCTAAAGTGAATAAAATATGTTAAAATGGGGGTGTTAACGTAAATTTTATTGAAAAACAAAAAATGGGCAGGAGAAAAAAAGAAGATATTGAAAAAGAAAAACAACAAGAAGATCGCAAAGCCACAAGTCATGGTGACGTAAAAAGAGGTGCGGTGGCGGTTTTCCTTTTTGCCTTGTCAATCCTTTTTATTTTGGGGTTTATCGGGCAGGCTGGGTTATTGGGGCAATATTTGGATATTTTTGCCGGATCGCTTTTTGGTTGGGGAAAATGGCTTTCGCCTCTGGTTTTATCGGCAATCGGAATTGTTTTACTTTTTCGCAAGGAAGCTTTTTTCTATGTCTCTAAAATAATCGGTCTAGTGATATTATTTTTGAGTTTTTTGGGTTTTTTCCATCTCTATTTTGAGGTGGCTGATTTTTCTCAATTGGTTCACGAGGGAAGTGGCGGCGGTTATTTGGGTTACGGCATTGCCCTTGTTTTAATTAAAATTACCGGAAGAATTGGAGGAACGGTAATTTTAGCCGCTTTGATGATTTGTGGTGGGATATTTGCTTTCAATTTTTCCTTAGTGACTTTTTTACGCAAAATCTTTAAAAGAAAAATTAGGGAGATGCAGGAAGATGACGAGGGTGAGGAAGGTGAAAGTGAGCAAGAGTCTTCCGAAGAGGATGAAGATTTGGGAAATCCGTTAATAGAAAATGATTCCCAAGGTGAAGAGGGTGAAGAAAGTGATGATCAGGAAACCAAGGAGGATGAAGAGTCTGACTATGAGGTTCCGCCGGTAAAAAAATCAATCATCCAAAAATTATTGGGAGGTAAATCAGCAACTCGTGAAAAGGCCCAATGGCAATTTCCGCCATTAGATTTATTAGAGTCCTCCACTGACAAAGCCCTGGGTGGTGACACTAAAAAGAATGCCAAAATTATCCAAGATACGCTTAGACATTTTGGAATTGAGGTTGAAATCGGGGAAATTAAAACGGGACCAACCGTTACTCAATATAGTTTTCGGCCGGCAGTTGGGGTGAAATTAACTCGAATAACAGCCCTGAATAATGATCTAGCGCTAGCTTTAGCTGCTCATCCAATCAGAATTGAAGCACCGATTCCAGGAAAATCCTTGATTGGAATCGAGGTGCCAAATAAATCAATTGCAATGGTAAGGATGCGAGAGCTTTTTGAAACCGCTGATTTTGCCAATCGTTCAACAAACTTATTGCTGGCACTGGGCAAGGACGTTAGTGGTAATTATGTTTACGCTGATCTGAAAAAAATGCCCCACTTGATGATTGCCGGTTCAACTAATAGTGGAAAAAGCGTTTGTGTTAATTCGATTATTTTATCCATGATTTATCAGAATTCGCCGGATGACTTGAAGTTAATTTTGGTTGATCCCAAAAGAGTGGAACTTTCTTTGTATAATGGAATTCCTCATCTTCTTTCGGATGTGATTGTGGAAAACGGAAAGGTTTTAAGTGCTTTGAAATGGGCGATTGGGGAAATGGAGCGACGATATAAAAAACTGCAACTAACTGGATCTCGGGATATAAATTCCTACAATAAAAAAGCGGAAAATGGCGAAACTGTTTCAGTGACTGATCCGGAAACCAATGAAACAATTGAAGAAGAGATTGAAAAAATACCCTACATTGTGATTGTTATTGATGAGCTAGCTGATCTGATGGCGACTCATGGCAAAGAAGTTGAAGGTGCTATCATTAGATTAGCTCAAATGGCCCGAGCAGTGGGAATTCATTTGATTGTTAGTACTCAAAAGCCGGTCGTGACTGTTATTACCGGTTTGATTAAATCTAATATCCCGACCCGTATCGCTTTCAAGGTTCCTTCTCTAACTGACTCGCGAACCATGTTGGATAGTGGCGGAGCTGAAAAGCTTTTAGGAAACGGAGACATGCTTTTTCTTTCGGTTTCAGCCACTGGCCTAAAAAGAATCCAAGGAGTTTTTATTTCCGAAGAGGAAGTTAAGCGGGTAGTTGATTTTATCAGGGATCAAAAAATGATAACCGAAGAAGAATTGGATGAAAATATAACCGGTCCGAATAGCGGTGAACAACAAGAATTAAATTTGCCCGAGGATCAAAAATTAGATTTTGGACAAATGGAATTCGAATCATCAGATGAAGCTGAAGATGAGCTTTTTGAGGAAGCGAAAAAGATAGTTATTCAGGCTAAAAAAGCTTCAACTTCCTTTCTACAGCGAAGGTTGAGAATTGGTTATTCTCGAGCTGCTCGCCTGGTGGATATGTTGGAGGATCGGGGAATTGTTGGTCCGGCGGACGGTGCTAAGGCGCGGGAAGTTTTGATTGACGGGGATGAGAAAATTAATTATCAAAATGATGCGGATGATCAATTTCAGCGGGATAAGTGGCAAATGTGAAATTAACCCATGATTTGAATCGCAATTTTTCACATAATAAACGGTTTTGAATAAACTGAGAAGAATAAATATCTGGTTATGGTAAAGTTTACGACAAAAAAAATTAAATCGATAACTTTAGGCGAAAAAATGAAAAAATTTCGCCAAGAGCGTCGTTTGAGCTTGAGCGAAATATCTCGAAATGTTTCAGTTCAAACCAAATATTTGCAATACCTAGAAGAAGGTCAGTATTCTAAATTGCCGGCCCCAGTTTATGTTAAGGGTTTTTTGCGAAATTATGCTAATTTTGCCAATATGAGTCCGGAAAGTTTGATTAGGCAATATGAGAGAGAGCAAAAAATTCAGCAAAATATAAATCAAAAAGAGGAGCCAATTAAAACCAAGAAACCGGAAAAATTTTCCAATTTAGTAATTACCCCAAGAATTATTTTAGTGGCCGTGGGCATATTTTTAGTTTTTTGGGGATTTTTATATTTATATCGACAAGTTAATAATTTTGTTTCAACTCCTCGTTTGGTTATTAAAAGCCCGGTGGCTGGAGCTGAAATTGACGGGCGTTTTGTGAGGGTTTCCGGGGTAGCTGAAAAGGATGCTCAGGTTCTGGTTAATGGGCAATCGATTTTAGTTAATGAAAATGGAGAATTTAGTGAGGATGTGGGATTGAGAGAGGGTCTAAATGAAATAACTGTAGTGGCTAAAAATAAGTTCGATAAAGAGACTAGTGAAATGGTTTCGGTAAATGCTAACTATCAAAATGAACCAACGGATTTTGATGTTGTTGATGGCGGAGAGGGCGGTTCAGGTGAAAACAGTGAGAATTCAACCGAGCCTGGTAAATTTTCAATGGAACTGAGGGTTGCTGAGGAGCCAACTTGGATTTCAATTGAGGCTGATGGCTCTCTAGTTTATAGTGGAGTTTTGTTGCCTGATTCAGTTCAGAATTTTTCAGCTGAAAAGGAGATAAAGGTAACCTCTGGAAAAGGCAATAGTACTTTTATTAAAGTAAATGGAAAATCGGAAGAAGTTTTAAGTGAACAAGCAGGAGCGGTGCACGATCTAATTTTTACCCCCGATGGACGTGCCCAAATGTAGGAAATAATTAAGATAGCACACTGTTTTAGGGGCAATTTGGCCGGTAATTCGGTGTGATTAAAGTTAAAATGGTTAAGAAAAAAAACAATAGTGAGGCAGTTGCTGAAGAAAAGAAAATCGATATCGTGGTGGATGAAATTCGAGAAAAGTTTGGGGAGGGCATGATTATGAAGTTGGGGGATGTTCGCAAGGTTGATGTGGAATCAGTTCCAACTGGCTCAATATCACTGGATTTAGCCTTGGGAATTGGCGGAGTTCCTCGGGGTAGAATAATTGAAGTTTATGGGCCGGAATCTTCCGGAAAAACCACCCTGGCTTTGCACATTATTGCTAATGCGCAAAAAAAAGGTGGAACCTCGGCTTTTGTTGATGCTGAACATGCCCTGGATCCAGAATATGCCAAAAAAATTGGGGTTAAAATTGATGATTTGCTAGTTTCACAGCCTGACACTGGAGAACAGGCCTTGGACATCGTGGAAACGCTGGTGCGTTCCAATGCAGTGGATGTTGTAGTGGTTGATTCAGTGGCAGCCTTGGTTCCGAAAGCTGAAATTGAAGGAGAGATGGGCGATCAGCATGTTGGACGCCAAGCTCGACTGATGTCGCAGGCTTTGAGAAAATTAACGGCTATTACTTCACGCTCGAATGTTATTGTGATTTTTATTAACCAGATTCGTATGAAGATTGGTGTAATGTTTGGTAATCCGGAAACAACTAGTGGAGGACAAGCTTTGAAATTTTATTCCTCAGTGCGTTTGGAAGTTCGAAAATCAGCTCAAATTAAAAAAGGCGAAGATGTGGTGGGTAATCGAGTGAAAGTTAAAGTGGTGAAGAATAAAGTTGCTCCGCCTTTCAAAACAGCGGAATTTGATATTATGTACAACGAAGGAATTTCCCTAACCGGGGATCTGATTGATAGCGGTTTGAAGTATGAGGTGATTAAAAAGTCTGGAAATTCTTATTCTTATGAGGATGTGAAATTGGGAGTTGGTCGAGAAAATGCTAAGCAGTTTCTTAAGGATGATCCAAAAATCAGCCAAAAGATTTTCAAAGAAATTATTACTAAAACTAAAGCATAGCTTTGCTTGCTTGGCTTTATTTTTAAAAAATCTAATCTAAATAAAATCGCCCTTATAGGGGGCGATTTTATTTAGGTAAATGCTGGGTAAATATTTTGATTTTTTAGGCCCGAGAAACGTATTGGCCACTCTCGGTGTTGATGATGATTTCGTCGCCAACCTGAACAAAAAGTGGAGTTGTTACCTTAGCTCCAGTTTCCAGGGTAACCAATTTATCTCCGCTAGAAACACTGTCGCCTTTAAGGGCTGGTGGAGCTTCAGTAACTTTGAGCTTAACCTTGACAGGTAGTTCGATGTTTACTGGGTTGCTGTTGAAATTTAGAACTGTTACCTCGATTCCTTCGATTAGAAATAAGGCTAAATTTCCTATAACATCCTTGGATAAAAAGAATTGTTCATAGGAGGCTGTGTCCATGAAAAAATAAGAATCATTTTCATTGTAAAGATATTGAGCCTTAGTTCGGGTGATGTCAGCTTCCTCAACCTTGTCAGCACCTTGAAAGGTTTTGTCTATGAGCGCTCCAGTCAAAAGATTTTTTAGTTTAGTCCGCAAAACTGCTCCGGCTCGACCCGTTTTGGAATGTTGGGAAGAGAGAACAAGAAATGGTTCATTTTCAAATAGGATATTTTTTCCATTTTTAATTTCACTGATACTAAGCATATTTTTTTTGATTATTTAGCTACAAACGGAACTAGAGCCATCACTCGAGCTCTTTTTATTGCTTTAGCTAGAACTCTCTGATGTTTAGTGCAAGTTCCATGTCTTTTGGGCGGATAAATTTTTCCTTGAGAATTCATAAAACGACGCAGCATGTAAGCTTCTTTGTAATCGATTTTTTCAATTTTTTCCTGACAAAAAAAGCACGATTTCTTTTCCATAATAATTGTTGGTTAGTTAGTTAAAATTTTTAAAAGGGAATGTCATTGAGTTGTATTTCTCCTTGTTCATCATCAATGTTAATGGTTGGAATTTTCTCTCCTTCGTTACTGGCTGGATTTGCAGCTGACGGATTAGCGCTACCCACGTTATTTCTATTGGCTGATCCATAATTTCCACTGCCGGAATTACCGGAAGGTTTGCTGCCAAATTGCATGGTGTCGGCTATGATTTCAGTGACTCGTCTTTCAATTCCGTCTTTGCCAGTGTAGGCTCGAGTTTGCAATCTTCCTTCAAAAAAAGCTTCCTGTCCTTTGACTAAATATTGAGCGGCAATTTCAGCTGTTTTTCCCCAAAGGACAACATTGTGAAATTCAGTTTTTTCTTGTTTTTGACCACTCTTATCTGTCCAAAAATTATTGGTTGCCAAACTTATTGAGGTTACATTTTGGCCAGACTGGGTTGTTCGTAGTTCTGGGTCGCGAGTTAATCTCCCGACTAAAACAACTTTGTTGACATTCATTGTGGATTTGGCGAATTTGATATATTTGGAAGTCCAAATAAATAATTCGCAATTAAAATATTAATGTCAAAATTAAATATTGAGAATTTCTTCTAGTTGCTTATCAATGTTTTCAGTGTCTTTTTTGGAATCCTTCTTGGGAGAAGATTTCTTTACGACATCTTCTTTTTTACTCTTAACTTCTTTTTTCTCTGGCGTTTTTTCTGAAGAATTTTCTTTGGTGTTGGTAGGTGCTTCTTTTTCTTTTAATTCTGGCAACTCATCCGCTTTGACAATCAAAAATCTCAAAATATTAGAATTAAGATTTAGTTTTCGGCTAATGTTTTCAATGCGAGAAACTGTATTGCCTTCAGCATCTTTAGATGGGGTTTGTGGCATTTCAAATCTTTTGGCGATGTAGGTTCCGCGAATCTGATGTTTAATTTTATAGGAAAGTTTTCGCTTGGTAATTATTTCGAGCTCTTCAAATACTGCTCCCTCATCAATAAGAACTTGCTCAGCTTCCTTTTTGATTTCATCCAACTTTTCTTCGTTGTTTTGTCCTACTAGGTAGAAAAATTCATAACGCATTGAATTTAGTTACCAACGCTGGCTGCATTTAAAAAATAAATGTAGCAAGGGGTAAATTTATTCTAATTAATTAAACTTAGGAAATTAAAAAACCGTCCAACAAAAAAGTCCTTTTCCGTTGAGCGGAATTTTTTCAACCTATCCCCAAAATCATTCTGGGGCGGGTTAAAATCGGACTTTCTGGTTTTGGGAAAAGTTTAACACAGAGGCCTTTTTTTGTCAATATTGCTCCTATTTTGCTATATTGAAATAAAACTAATTATTCCAAGGACTAGGTGGGCATAAAGTTGCTTTTGATAGTTTTGAAAATTTATGGTATTGTATTAAGTAGAAGCGTAAAACAAAAACAAAGAATATGTGGGGATTTTTTCAGCAAAAGAAGAATCGCTTTATTGGCGTTGATTTCGGAACTTCCGCAATAAAAGTTGTTGAGCTTTCTTATGACAAAAAAAATGCTAAGGCAGTTTTAGAAAACTATGGCTGGTTTGATATGATGGGTGTATCACAAGATAGTGGAAATCAAACGAAGTTGGTTTATGAAGATAAGTTAAGATCCGCCCTGGTCAACCTCTTGCACGAAATGAATATTGAAAATGAGGAAGTTAATGTGGCAATTCCAGGATTTAGCGGTTTGGTGATAATGATTGAATTTCCAAAAATGAAAGCGAATGAAATTGCTCAGGCGATTGAATTTGAAGCTCATCGTTATATTCCAACTCCGATTGAAAACGTTTCCTTAAGTTGGGAAATAGTTGATCGAGAGGGAGCGTCTGAAGAAAATAAAAAAAATTCAAGTGGAAGATTAAATATTCTATTAGTGGCGGCGCCTAAAAAGGAAATTGAAAAGTATAGTTCCTTACTAAAAGACACGGGACCTAAAATGAGTTCTATTGAATTGGAAACATTTTCCATAACGCGAGCTTTGATTGGGAGAAGAAAGGGTAATTATCTGATAATGGATATCGGTTCGCGGGCAACTAATATGGTTTTGGTGGAAAACGGTATAGTGGTAATAAATCGATCGGTGGATATGGGTGGGGATGATATAACCAATACGATTGCTGACAATTTGAATGTTTCCAAACAAAGAGCTGAAAGTTTCAAAAAAGAAGGCAAGGATTTTATTAATGACAATGAAGCCCCAATTTTGATACCGGTTTTGGAATTTTTGACGGGTGAAGCCAAGAGAATAATGGCGGCCTATAAAGAGAAAAATGAAAACGGGGAATTGGACGGATTCATATTATCAGGAGGATCATCAGCCCTGGGTGGAATTGAAAAGTATTTTGAAGATGCTTTGGGTGTGGACGTTATTATTGGTAATCCTTGGGAAGGAATTCAATATGATGAGCGTTTGGAAGCTAGTATTAAGAGAATCGGATCATCTTTTTCGGTGGCAATTGGCCTAGCATTGAGAGGTATTGAGGATGAATTTTCAAGTAATTAAAATAAAAATAAATAAATAATTTTTAAAAAAATGGCAAATATAAATTTGTACCAATCATCAGAAGATGAAGAATTAAAAAATAAGATATTTGTTTTGGGCGGTAGCTTCTTTTGGTCCGGAGGAGTGCTTCTTTTGGTTCTTGCTGCTTTTGTGGGTCTTAAATTTTTTTCTACCAGTTTGGAACATGATAATACTTCATTAGCGGGACAAATTAGCAAGGAAAATTCTAACTTTGGCGGAAGTGATTTGAATCGAGTTGTGGATTTCAAAGCCAGAATGGATGAATCGGTTAAAAATATTTCTCAAAAATATCTTAGCGAGAACCTGTTTGGCTCAATTGAAGGTGATGTTGTTAAGGGCATAAATCTGGTTTCCTTGGATTTTCAATTATCTGAGGGTGGCCAAAAAAGTGTAAGCATGGAGATGATCGGTTTGGATTATAATTCGATTGCCAAGCAGATTTTGAGTTTTAAGCAAAACGAATCTCTTTCTGAAGTTGTGGTTGGCGATATGGCTCGCTCAGAAGAAGGGATTGAATTTGTTATAACAGCCAATCTAAACTAAATTTAATTTGTTCAACATCAATTAATAAATAATAAAAACAAAATGAAATTAAGAATATTACTTTTCCCTTTTATGCTCATTTGTTCAGTTTTGATAGCTATTTTGTATGTTTGGCCGGAAGTTGAAAATATAAATAGTTTGATGAGTAAAAATAAGGATCTTGAGGATAAGTTGGCATTGATCAAGAGCAAGAAAACAGCAATCCGCTCACTTAATGAAGGTCTTAGTCAAAGTCCTGAGAATGAGGATTTATTGAAAAAATATTTACCGGAAGAGAGGGTGGAGGAAAGAGTTGTTGATTCGATTAATTTCTCGGCAGCAAGCTCCAGCGTTTCTTTGATTAATATTTACGTAGATAGACTTGAGAAAAAAAGTTCGGTTGAGGATGAAGATACGCTTTCTTTACCCAGCTCAAAGATAGCCAAGGCAGTTGAGGAGAGTTACGCTTCCAATGAGGTGGCTGTAGCAAAAGTCCCAATTAATCTGCAAGACACTATTGTGGTAGCTGAAATATCCGCGCAGTATGATAATATTAAAAACTTTTTGGAAAAAATAGACAGAATTCCGATTATGAGTACCGTTGAGGGCATTAAAGTTTCCAAGGTGGATGGTGTGCAGCAGGGATCCGGATCAGTTACCAATCAATTTTTAGTGGCAGATATTGCTATTAATTTCCATAATCTTAAGCCGATAAAAGTTAATAATAGTTACAATTTTGAAGTTCTTAATTCAAGCAGTTGGGATTTTTCTTCGCTGGATAAAATTACGAGCTTTGTTTCTTCGCAGGGTGATTATCAATTAGAAGTCGGTGAAAAAGGGAACATTAATCCATTTTTCAATTTATAATAAATCATTAAATTTAGGAAAAATTTTGGAAAATCAAGATGAAAAAACTAAAGAGATTTCTCTAGATGATAATCAAGGAGCGGATCAAGGAAAAAGTGCTAGTGGGGAAAATGATTTAGCACAAAAAGCTAATGCTTTGGGCATACCTTTTCTAGCTGAGATTCCTGAAATCAAAAAAGGCGCATTGAGTGTTATTTCAGAAGAGCTTGCTAGGAAATATAACATGGCAGCTTTTGAGAAAAATGACAAATTGGTAAAGATTTGCATGTTGGATCCGGAGAATTTTGAGGCTTTGAATGTTTTGCGTTTTATTTCGGAAAGCAATGGATTTGAGTTTGAAATTTATTTAACTTCTGGAAAAATTTTTGGGGAGATTCTGCATCAATACGGTGCTAGCACTGACAAAGTTATTGCTGACGCAGCCAGATCTTTACAAGGGGAAGAGGATGAAGGATTTATCGGTCCAGATGATAAAAAACAACAAGAGCGGGAAAATATCCAAGACGCTCCTGTTACTAAGTTGCTGAGTGTTATCACGAGGCATGCAATTGAAGGCAAAGCCAGTGATATTCACATTGAGCCTATTGATAAGGAATATCGAGTGCGTTTTAGGGTTGATGGAATTTTGCATTCGTCTTTGGTTGCTCCGAAGGAGGTTGGTCGGGCAGTTGTTTCCAGGATTAAGATTCTTTCCAATTTGAAAATCGACGAGAAAAGAAAACCCCAGGATGGTCGTTTTAAGATTATTGAAAATGGAAAAAGTGTAGATTTTCGTGTTTCAACCTTTCCGGTCGTTGAAGGCGAGAAAGTGGTGATGCGTCTTTTGGATAAGGAGGATAAGGGAGTTGGAATCGAGGGTCTGGGTCTTATGGGTAAGAGTCGAGAAATTTTGGAAAGAGGAATCAAATCTCCTTATGGAATTATTTTGATAACCGGTCCTACTGGAAGCGGAAAATCAACCACGCTCTATTCTTTTTTACAAATTCTTAATAACGAAGATCGAAATATTGTAACACTGGAAGATCCGGTGGAGTACTCGATCGGAGGAATTAATCAAAGTCAAGTTAAACCGGAAATTGGATATACTTTTGCCAATGGCTTGCGTTCAATTTTGCGTCAGGATCCAAATGTTATCATGGTTGGTGAAATTCGAGATGGAGAAACGGCTGAGCTAACTATTCATGCAGCTTTGACTGGTCACTTGGTTTTTTCAACTTTGCACACAAACAGTTCTATTGGAGCAATTCCTCGATTAGTGGATATGGGTATTGAGGCTTTCTTACTTTCTTCCTCGCTTCAAATTGTTGCAGCCCAACGTTTGGTGCGAAGAATTTGTGAAAATTGTAAAGAAGAGATGCATATTCCTAGTAGGATTGCGGAAAATGTCAGAAGTGAATTGAAGGCGGTTGATTCAAAAGAGATTGAAAAATATGGATTGAATATAGAAGGATCTGACTTGAAATTTTATCATGGGAAAGGTTGTGATGCTTGTGCTCAATCTGGATACAAAGGACGAATTGCTATTTATGAAGCCTTGGAGGTGGATGAACAATTGAAGGAAATTATTTCTGATAAGAATGGAAATGAAGGGCACATAGAAGATTATGCTAATAAAAACGGAATGATTGCTATGCGTCAGGATGGAATTTTGAAGGCGCTTTTGGGAATGACAACTCTTTCAGAAGTTGAAAGAGTCACAAAAGGTAGTCTTTCGGTTGGTGGGGATACGGATGATGATAAAGGATAAAAACAAGAATGGTAATTTGAAGATTTAAATTTATAATATTTCCAAAATGATAGAAAAAAAGAAAAAAATTATGTTGGTTGAAGACGATATTTTTATTCGGGATATATATGAAACCAAATTGAGACAAGAACATTTTGAGGTGCTCATGCTTGATAATGGCCGTGATGCTTTGGATAAAATAGAAGAATTTTTACCAGACATTATTTTGTTAGACATTGTTATGCCGCACATGGACGGAATGGATTTTTTGAGAGAATTTTTTAAAGATGAAAAGCGAAAAGATATTCCGATAATAATCCTTTCAAATTTATCTGACAAGGAAAGGGTTACTAAGGCTCTTTCAATGGGGGCTAAAGATTTTCTGATAAAATCTCATTTTACACCTTCTGAAGTTGTGGGTAAGGTTAACATGTTGTTGCGAAAATAAAAATTTGGTATAATTGATTTGTGAAGTTTGTTTTTGAATATTTAGACTTGAAATAAAAATAAAAATAAAAAGATGGAACATAGTGAACAAAAAATAAAAAATCTTTTGCGAATTGTGGCTCAACAAAATGCATCGGATCTGCATTTGGTAGTTGGTCGTTACCCAACAGTTAGGATTGATGGAAAACTGATCCCGTTGTCTCAAGAATCTTTCCTGACTCATGATGACACCAAGGATTTGGCGGATGCAATCATGAGTGATGACAATAAAAAAGAATTGGCAGACAAGGGTCAGGTTGATTTTTCCTATAATTTTGATGACAAAGCTAGATTCAGAGTCAATGTTTTTTATCAAAAGGGAAATGTCAGCGTGACTATGCGTTTGATTACCAGTAAGATCAGGAGTTTGGAAGAGTTGAGTTTGCCAACCATGCTTTATGAGTTTATGCGTTACACTCAAGGGTTGCTTTTGGTAACAGGCCCGGTCGGTCACGGTAAGTCTACTAGTTGTGCGGCTCTTTTGGATTATTTGAATCACAACGATGATAAGCACATAATAACTATTGAAGATCCGATAGAATATATTCATGAACAAGATCGCTGTATAATTAATCAAAGAGAAGTTGGGCAGGACACCCATTCTTTTAGCGATGGTTTGCGCGCGGTTTTTCGTGAAGATGCCAATGTTGTTTTGATTGGTGAAATGCGCGATCTGGATACTATCAGCACAGCAATTACAGCGGCTGAAACAGGTCATTTGATCATAGCAACTTTGCATACTAACTCAGCCTCCCAAACCATTGATCGTATCGTGGATGTTTTTCCGGCTCATCAACAAAATCAGATTAGATCACAGTTAGCCAGTGTTTTATTGGGAATTACTTCTCAGCGTTTGGTTCCGAAAGTGGGCGGAGGTCGAATTCCGGCTTTGGAAATTCTGATCAAAAATAGCGCGGTGGAAAATTTGATTCGTGAAAATAAATCTTACCAACTTGATTCAGTAATAGAAACCAGTTTAAAGAGTGGCATGATATCTTTGGATAAATCTCTGGCTAATTTGGTTCAGAGAGGGATAATTTCAGTGGAAGATGCTTTTGTCTATGCTGCTAATGGAGAATATTTGCAGATGTTGATAAATAAAAAATAAAACACGAATTTAATATGAAATTTGTTTTTAAAGCTAAAGATTCAGAAGGAGTCGTTAAAAGTGGTCAAATTGAAGCCTCCAATAAGACCGAGGCTATCAATCTTTTGCAAGAGAAAAATTTTATACCCCTTTCTGTTATAGAGGAAAAAGAATCCCGGGATTTTTTGCATAGCATTGAAAAGATTTGGAATGGAGTTGGGCAAAGAGATTTGGTAGTTTTTTATCGGCAGTTCGCCACGTTGGTTGAAGCTAAAGTGGCGATAACCACTGCTTTACGGGCAATTGAAGATCAAACTGACAACAAGGTTTTGAGTCAGATTTTACTTGAAATGATTGGAGACATTGAAGATGGTATGGCTTTATCTGAAAGCATGATCAAACATAAAAATGTTTTTTCTTTGTTGGCTATAAATATGGTAAGAGCCGGGGAAATTTCTGGAAATTTGCAGAAATCCATAGAGTTTATCGCTGACAATACTGAGCGGACCTATCAGTTGAATTCCAAAATTAAATCAGCCCTAACTTATCCAGGTTTTATTTTGACGGCAGCTTTGGTTATTGGTTTTTTAGTTTTCACGATAATTTTGCCGAAATTAACCAAGATTTTTGATGATATGGATGTTGAAATTCCTTGGTACACTACTTTGATTATGAATATTGGTAATTTTATGCAATCTTTCTGGTGGTTGGTTTTGATTGTGATTTTAGGAGGAGTTTTTGGGATTTTGTATTACATCAAAACTGATTCTGGAAGAGAGGAATTTGACCATATTAAGCTCAAGATTCCAATAGTCAGTAAAATGTTTAAATTCGTTTATATCTCACGTTTTTCCGAAAATCTCTCAGTTCTTTTGATTGGTGGAATTCCGATCGTTAAGGCATTGATGATTGTGGCGGACATTGTTAATAATAGTGTTTACAAAAAAGTTATCCTCAAGGCAGCCGAGGAAGTTAAAACTGGCGGGGCGATGAGTAGCGTTTTTGCTAAAAACCCGGAGTTTCCGCCAATTCTGGCCAAAATGATTAAGGTTGGTGAAGAAAGTGGAAAGGTTAGTGATGTTTTGAAAAATATTTATACTTTTTATGAACAGGAATTGGATCGAATGACTAAAAATATGACATCTTTGATTGAACCGATTTTGATTGTTGTTTTGGGAATTGGTGTGGCGATTTTAGTGGTGGCAATTTTGATGCCAATTTACAATATCACGTCACATATTCAGTAATTAATGCTGGTTTTTTATTAAGATAATTGAGAGAAAATAGAATATAAAAATATAAGAGAAATTTTTGGGGATTAGTGGGTTTGGGCAAATTTGGCTCGTTAATCAATGAAGATTCTCTTTTAAAAAGAAAGGAGGTGTGATATATGCAAAAAGTTAAAAAAGGCTTTACTTTGATCGAACTCTTGATCGTGATTGCGATCATTGGTATCTTGGCTTCAATTGTGTTGGTAAGTTTGTCTAGTGCTCGAGAAAAAGCCAACATTGCCGCTTATAAGGCTCAGGTTCATTCGTTTCAGGCTGCTGCTACATTAAGCTGTGATTCTGATGCTAATGGAACTTTGGCTGATGGAGAAGTACCTACGCCAACCTCAAATAGTAAGATGGGCACTTTAACATATACAACATCAAGTTGTGGTGTTAATGGAGCTGGAACATTTACTATAAATGTTGAATCTATAGATTTGGGATCTTCAGCTGCAGCAACTGCTTGTGAAACAGCTGACGGAACAGCTATAACTGAAACAGGAGTAGTTTTCCCTTCTGGATGTTAGTTTTGGAGTGCGTGTTTTTACAAAAACAAAAAGCGGATTTTTCCGCTTTTTGTTTTTGTGTTACAATTAAGAAAAGTAAAAAACAAAAATGACTTCAACCAAAGGTTTTTCCTTAATTGAATTATTGGTTACAATTTCTATAATCGGTATATTAGCATCAATAGTGCTGGTTGCAATTAGTGGAGTTCGTAATAAAGCCAAAGATGCTTCGTTTAAAAGCACGGCTTCTTCGATTAATGCGGCAATTTTACAGTGCTGTGATGATGATGGTGAAATTCAAGCAAAAGGTGTGGGTGGTGGTGGGTCAGTGGCGGTTTGCGATTTGGATACCGGAACATTTTATCCGAATGATGATCATCTGGGAACAGCCGCGATTGGCAGTGCTTGTGCGGCTGGACAATATGAAGTCACGATAACTCCCGGTGCAAAAAATGCCGGAGATTGCACCAGCGCGACATTGAATCAGTCTGGCGTAGTTTCCTATGAGGGTTGTTAGAAGTGTGTTATAATGAAATCGGTTGATAAAATTAAAGAAAAAAATAATGATTTTTGCATTTTTTATTTTGGGTCTCATTATTGGGAGTTTTCTGAATGCGGTAATTTATAGACTTAAGGCGGTGGAATCTCTATGGGAGCGTTCCCATTGTCCGAAGTGCCGAAAGAAAATCAGTTGGCATGATAATATCCCACTACTTTCTTTTGTTTTGTTGTCAGGCAGATGTCGATCTTGTGGTGAAACGATTTCTTGGGCCTATCCCTTGACTGAGTTTTTCACGGGCGTTTTGTTTGCTTTGGTGGCTAGTTGCTTTTTTGTTCTTGGCGACGCAACAACCTATTTGCCAACTTTGTTTTATTTGATTATTTTTTCTCTTTTGATAATAATTTTTGTTTACGATTTTCAATATATGGAAATCCCTATGTTGATTTTCTGGTTGGCAACCGGAATTTCAATTTTATATTATTTGATTATTGACTGGGGTATTTTCCAATCACAAGCCGGAGGTTTTTCTTTGAATCTTTTTTCCGGTGTTTTAGCTGGTGCGATCGTGGCTGCCCTGTTTTTTGTTTTAACTTATTTTTCCAAGGAAACCTGGATGGGCTACGGAGATGTTTATATGGGTTTTTTGGTTGGACTACTGGTTGGTTGGCCGGCAGTATTTTTATCGTTGACTTTGTCTTTCACGATCGGAGCTTTATTTGGAGTTGGCTTGGTTTTGTTTAGTCGCAGAACCATGAAGAGTCAAGTTCCTTTTGCTCCTTTTCTAATTTTTGGAATTATTCTAACGATTTTATTGCCAGAAATCTTTCCCAAGTTAGGATCCTTTCTTTTCTATATGTAGGTTTAAATTGCTATGAAATTAATAAATAAAAATAAATTAGGATTTAGTCATTCGGTGAGGCGAGGTTTTTCTTTGGTTGAGTTGCTGATGACTATTTTTATTTTATTAGTTGCGATTGGTATTTCAGTGGCATCTTTTTCCAATACAAAACAAATTGATCAAGTTGAGGCAGCTGCTCGAAGAATTGCCAGTATTCTTCGTGAATCCCAAAATAACTCTTTGGTTGGAAAACAACAGTTTGAAAGTGGAGATTTGGTCAATACTTGCTTGAACGGAGTCGAATGGAATGAAAGTTATACGGACAGAATTGTTTTGGAAAAATTTTATGTAGCCAGTAGTAGCGGTGCCTGCTCAACTTCAAATCGCAGCACTAACATTGAAAAAGAAGAATTGGAAGGAGTTGTTTTGTCTGGAGCGGCAGCTGATTCGATGGTTTATTTCACTGTTCCGAGCGGCAGGGTTGCTGTTTCGGGTTTTACTGCTTCAGGTGGTGCTATGGCTGGACTGAAGATTGAGTCAATTGCTGACAGTTCAGTGGAGGCGATGGTTTGTGTTTATTCTTCGGGCAGAATTGAGGAGGTATTGGGTGAGGCTAATTGTCCTTAAATATTTTCATGAAAACAAAAAAACAAATCAAGATCGAAAAAGGCTTTTCTTTGTTGGAAGTTATAATTGCCCTTTTCATATTGTCAATTGGAATTGTAGGAATGCTTACGCTAATTTCCATGTCAATTAAGGATTCAGCTGAGGCTCGAGACAGTATTGTGGCTTCTCAGCTAGCTCAAGAAGGCATTGAACTGATACGCAATAAAAGAGACAGCAATATACTTTCTGGGGCATCTGATGTGTTTGAAGATATTGATGTTGACAATGACTGTTTGGTTGATATTGAGAGTGGAATTGTTTGCAATAAATCTGATTTTAGGTTGAATTACGTTGATGTTGATGGGGTTATAACTTTTCTGCACTCAAATGGAACAGCCACTAAATTTAACAGAAAGATGGTAATTGCTAGAACCAGTGGGCAACTTTCGGTTCGAAGTTTGGTTTACTGGGGAAGTGTCGTTCCTCTTGCCAATGGAAGTAATTGTAATAATTTAAATCAATGTATCTATGCTGAAAGTATGTTGACGGATTGGTCTAGTTGATTAATTGTTTTAATAAAATAATGTTCAAATTTTATTTAAAATCTGGTTGTGTGAAAAACAAAAATTCCAAGGGTTTTTCCCTGATTGAAATTTTAATAGCCCTTTTTGTTTTTTCGATTTTGGTAACAACAGTTTCTGGCGTTTACGTTGGTTTTTTATCGAGTCAAATAAAAGCCAGGGAAATTCAGCGAAGCCTGGAGAGCGCTCAAGCTGTTTTGAATAATTTATCCAAGACCTTTCGAACCAGTAAAATTGTTCTTCCTGCTTCATCGTCCACTGTTACTGCTGTTAGGATATTTGATTATTCTAAATCTTCACTGGAAGATGCTTGCATTGAATATTCCGTAACTGATGAGAAATTGACTGTGAAATCTGCTAACTTAGTGGAAGCGGCTTGTACGGGGACGGTTGATTTGGGCGATGAAGTTTCCTTGATTGAGGGGCGGGTTTTCGGTGGATTTTTGGTTGATTTGAATAATAGTACTGAAGTTGGAAAAATCACCATACCTCTTAAAATTTGTCCTCAGGGCAGTGTTGATTCTTATTGCAGCGCTACATCCGGTAATGCTGTTAGTATTCAGACAACCGTTTCTTTGAGAGCGAATTAGAAAATATTCCCAAGCCGTGCTATAATAGGCTTGGAATATGGACAAGATCGCAATCAAAAAAAGAATAGATAAGCTTCGCCGGGAAATCGATCGTCATCGGTATTTTTATTATGTTAAAGATGATCCGAAAATCGAAGATTCGATTTATGACTCTCTTTTTGCAGAATTGGATGAATTGGAAAAAGAGAATCCGGAATTTCTTTCAGTTACCAGCCCAACTCAGCGAGTTGGTGACAAACCTTTGACTAAATTTGAGAAAGTGATTCATAAAGTCAAACAATGGTCATTTGATGATATTTTTGATTTTGATCAATTAAAAAATTGGCAAGAAAAAATCTGGAGAATGGTTGAGAAATCTTCGCTTGCTGAATCTGAAAAAAAAATCGAGTACTGTTGCGAGGTCAAGATTGATGGCTTGAAGATTATTTTGGAATACGAAAAGGGAGCTTTAGTGTGCGGAGCTACCAGAGGGGATGGTTCAGTTGGAGAAAATGTTACATCCAATATTAAAACCATTAATTCCATTCCGCTGGAATTGGAGACAAAAATCGATTTGATTGCGGTTGGGGAATGCTGGCTGAGTAAAAATGAGCTGATTAGAATAAATAAAGAAAGATCCAAGCAAGAGCAAATGGAATTCGCTAACTCTCGAAATGCGGCAGCTGGAACACTGCGTCAGTTGGACCCAAAAGTTGTGGCTGGCAGAAAATTAGATTCCTTTATTTATGACATTGATCTTTTAGGAGGTTTAGAGAATGAGAATTTGACACCCCAGACACAAATAGACGAGCTTAAATTTTTGGAAAGTTTAAAGTTTAAAGTTAATGAAAATTATAAACTCTGTCGAACTATCGAAGAGATTGAAGATTTTTACAATCAGTGGATAGGAAAAAAAGATCAACAATCTTACGAGATTGATGGAATTGTAATAAAAATTAATTCAAAAAAAATTCAGCAAGCTTTGGGTTATACCGGTAAAGCGCCTCGTTGGGCGGTGGCTTATAAATTCCCGGCACAAAAAGTTACCACTGTAGTTGAAGATATTTTTATTCAAGTTGGTCGAACCGGAGCTTTGACTCCAGTGGCTAAATTGAGACCGGTTCGAGTGGCCGGTTCGGTAGTTAGTCGGGCTACTTTGCACAATGAAGATGAAATAAGAAAATTGGACATTCGAATTGGCGATACGGTTATTATTCAAAAAGCTGGAGATATTATTCCTGAGGTTGTTGAATCAATTAAAAAACTGCGGACCGGCAAGGAAAAAGTTTTTCAGATGCCGAAAATTTGTCCGATTTGCCAGGGTCCTGTAAAGAGAATTTTGCAAAAATCCAAAGCGGGTAAAGCGGAAATGAGCGCTGCTCATTATTGTCAAAATCCGAAGTGTTTTGCGGTAGAAAAAGAAAAACTGGTCCATTTTGTCAGTAAGAAAGGTTTCGATATTGATGGCTTGGGTGAAAAAATAATTGAACAATTCTTAACTTCGGGGGTAATTTCCAATGCAACTCAAATTTTTGAATTAACAGTGGGTGATTTGCAGCCACTTGAACGTTTCGCTCAAAAGTCAGCTGAAAATTTGGTTGAGTCTATTGAGAAAAGCAAGAAAATAACTTTAGAGAAATTTCTCTATGCTTTGGGGATTCGTTATGTCGGAGAAGAAACAGCAATTTTGATTGGGCAGAATTTAGAATTTTTGTCTGGTTTTGTTTTGCCAAAAACAGTTGGTGAATTGGTTGAGAGTTTTTCACGCTTGTCTTTGGATGATTGGCTGTCTATCAAGGGGATTGGCGAAAAATCTGCTCAAAGTTTGAAAATGTGGTTTGCTGATCGTGAAAATGTTGATCTATTAAAAAAGATGCAAGATCTAGGCATTGAAATAATTTGGCCAAAAGAAAAAAGGGAGGCTAATCAGGAAATTTTGCACAAAACTTTCGTTTTGACTGGAGAGTTGAGTGACTTTACAAGAGATCAAGCAAAAGATATTATAAGGGAAAAAGGCGGAAGGGTTTCTGGTTCGGTCAGTTCTAAAACTGATTATGTGATTGCTGGCAAGAATTCTGGCAGCAAAGAAAAAAAGGCCCATGAGCTTGGAGTCAAAATTTTGGATGAAGACGGGTTTAAAAAATTATTGGAAATGGAATAAAATTATGTTGAAAAAAGAGGAAATTAAGCATATTGCCAATTTGGCTAGGATTAGCTTGAAAGAGGAGGAAATTTCTCAATTTCAGAGAGATATTTCTCAGATTTTGGATTATTTTGCAAAATTACAAGAAATTGATACTCAAAAGATCGAGTCGATCGGGCATATCAGTGGAATTGAAAATGTTTTTCGTCCAGATTCGATTCGAGAGTGCGATGCGGCGGTTTGTGAAAGAATTTTGGAAAATGCTCCCGAAATTAAAGACAAGTGCTTCAAAGTTAAAAGTGTTTTATAATTTTTTAATTATACAGAAAGGATTATGATTAGGGAATTGCACGAAAAATTAAAAAATCAGAAAATTACTGCAGTTAAATTAACTCAGGATTATTTCGAGAAAATCAAAAAAACTGATCCGAAAATTCAGGCCTTTTTGACTTTAACTGAAGACTTGGCCTTAAAGGAGGCTAAATTAGTTGATAAGAAAATAAAAAGAGGGGAAGAGATTGATCTTTTGGCTGGGATTCCGGGTGCTATTAAAGATAATATTTGTGTTGCTAATGTCAGGACAACGGCTGCTTCTAAGATTCTAGATAATTACATAGCTCCTGATGACGCCACTGTTATCGACCGTTTGAAAAAAAGTCAGGCAATTATTTTGGGTAAGACCAACTTGGATGAATTTGCCATGGGTTCATCTACGGAAAATAGTGCCTATGGTCCAACTAGGAATCCTTTGGACAATGAAAGAGTGGTTGGCGGTTCTTCTGGTGGCAGTGCGGCTGCAGTAGCGGCCGGAGAAGCAGTTTGGTCTTTGGGGTCTGATACAGGTGGTTCAATACGTCAGCCAGCTTCTTTTTGTGGGGTTGTGGGTTTGAAACCGACTTATGGTCGAGTTTCGCGCAGCGGCTTAATTGCCATGGCTTCAAGTTTGGATCAGATAGGTCCTTTGGCTAATTCTGTTGAAGATTGTGCCATTGTTTTGTCGAGAATTGCTGGAGAAGATCTTTTGGATGCAACTGCGGCGCAAAGTGCTAATAAACGATATGAAGATTATTTAAATGGTGATATTGCTGGTAAAAAAATAGGTGTGCCGACAGAGTATTTGGATGGGCTTGATCCGGAAATTCGCAAAATTTTTGATAAATCTTTGGAAAAATTTGAGTCATTGGGGGCCAAGATTAAATTGGTCAGTCTGCCACACACTCAGTATGCGCTGGCAACTTATTATATGATTATGCCATCAGAGGTTAGTTCGAATTTGGCGCGTTTTGACGGGGTTAAATTTGGTCTCAGAATAAACGATAAGAAAGATGATGTTGAAGAAAATTCAGAGAATGTTAATCGCAGCCTGTTGGAAACTTACATGGACACTCGGCACTATGGATTTGGCCGTGAAGTGAAAAAGAGAATTATGTTGGGAACTTTTGCTCTTAGCAGCGGCTACTACGATGCCTATTACTTGAAGGCCCAAAAGATTCGAACCTTAATCAAAAAAGATTTTCAAGAAGTTTTAGAGAAGGTTGATTATATCTATACTCCAACCACCCCGGAAATAGCCTTTAAGCTTGGAGAAAAAACTCAAGATCCATTGCAGATGTATTTGTCGGATATTTATACTATAACTGCCAATTTGGCTGGGGTTCCGGCTATATCTTTTCCGATTGGATCAATTAAGGCGGGAGAAAAAAATATGCCTTTGGGTGGTCAGTTAATGGGTAAATGGTTTGATGAAGAGGGGATTTTGAATGCCGCTCATTCTTATGAAATTAATTAATTTTCAATGACTTTTAATTTTGAAACTACAACTGAGAATTCTAATTGGCTCGACAGTCTAACTGAGATTGGAACTCAGGTTTATAATTCTACGCCCGTTGATTGGATTAAATATTTTTTGATTGTTTACACTTTAGTATTGCTAGCCGATGTTATTTTACTTTTGATTTTGCGGGGAGTTGGAACTGATTTTAGAGTTGGAATGTTGGGCGCGGATGTCCCGACAACTTCCAGGTCTAAAATGAAAAAGAGATTTGATAAAATCAAGAAGCGGCTAGAAACTCAGGATATGTCGCAACACAAAATTGCTGTCATCGAGGCTGATTCCATGGTGGATAATTTACTTTCCAGGGTTGGCTATAGCGGAGAAAATATGACTGAAAGACTGGGTCGACTGGGCGTCGGACAATTGGATTATCAGGAAGATTTATTGAAGGCGCATCAGATTCGCAATCAGGTTATCCGTCAGCATGATTTCAATTTAGATGAAAAAACTGCCAAGGAAACCATCGATGTTTATGAAAAATTCCTGCGTTATTTGGAATTTATATAATTTTGGATAATTGACAGTTTTAGAAAAAGCTGTAAAATAGGTAGCGTGTGTTATATATAGCGGGGTGGAGCAGCCCGGCAGCTCGCGTGGCTCATAACCACGAGGTCGCAGGTTCAAATCCTGCCCCCGCAACAAGCTAACCTACACCTTATAATCTGCAACTAGCAACATTCGTTGTCAGTGGTTAATTGTAAGCTGTTAGTCAAGTTGCCAGGGTAGCTCAGCTTGCCCCGTTGCACTTTATGGGCCAGAGTAGCTCAGTTGGTTAGAGCACAGGACTCATAAGCCTGGGGTCGTGAGTTCGAATCTCACCTCTGGTACTAAAGTGCAACGGGGTTGAATTAGAGCACAGGACTTCCGCCAAAGGCGGACAGGCATAAGCCTGGGGTCGTGAGTTCGAATCTCACTTCTGGCACTAAAGTGCAATGGTATTGATTTGGATTTTGGAATTGGTCTGTTGAAAAAAAGCTTTTTAAAAAAAATAAGTTGAATATTTGGGGGCGTAGCTCAGTTGGTTAGAGCGTCTGCCTGTCACGCAGAAGGTCGAGGGTTCGAGCCCCTTCGTCCCCGCCAATAGAATAAAGACCTGAGGGTCTTTTGCAAAAAGCATGTCCAAGGACATGCTTTTTGCTTGAAAATAATCGGCAACTAGTTTTTTATAAGAAAATATTCTTGCAAAAATACTTATTTTTAGCTATAATAAGGGAAGTGGGAATATTAAAAAGAAGCATTTTATGGCTCCAAAGCTTTATTTTTGGATTTTGCGTTTCGCGTTAATTCTAGGGTTGGGGACTTGGATTTGGGTTTTGTTTAATCTTGATCCAGAAAATTCCGGATTAATTGTTTGGATCTTGTTTTATGGAGCATTTTTTGTTTTTTTGGGCGGTTTTTTTATGAGTTTTTTTACCTGGCTGAATCGGGATTTGCAAGGTGAGCAATATTCAAAAGAATCTTTGGTCTATGGTGCGCGTCAAGGTTTATTGCTGTCTTTTTTGATTGTTGCCTTGCTTTTTTTTCAACAAAAAGAAATTTTACTTTGGTGGGATGGGCTTTTGCTGGTAGCTGGGATTTTCTTGGTTGAATTATATTTTCTTTCACGCAGAAAATAGGTTAGAATAGGATAATTTGTAACAGTAATTATATAAATATAAAGAATATGGAAGGAAAAAGCAGTAATTATGGAGCTAAGTCAATTCAAGTTTTAGAAGGATTGGAGCCGGTCCGAAAGCGTCCGGGCATGTATATTGGTGGAACTTCTCTGGAGGGTTTGCATCACTTGATTTGGGAGTTGGTAAACAACTCTATTGATGAAGCCTTGGCAGGATATTGTACGGATATCAATATAAAATTGCTTCCCGACAATGTAGTCGAGGTGATTGACAATGGACGTGGTATCCCCGTGGACACTCATCCTCAGACAAAAAAATCAACCCTGGAAACTGTCATGACAGTGCTGCATGCCGGAGGTAAATTTGGAGGAGATGGCTACAAAGTCTCAGGTGGTCTTCATGGTGTGGGAGCGTCGGTGGTGAATGCTCTCTCGGAATGGACAAAAGTCGAAGTTAAAAGACAGGGTAAGATTTGGACACAGGAATACGAAAGAGGAAAGCCTCAATTTAAAGTTAAGTCGATAGGAGACACTAAGGATACTGGAACCAAAACTATATTTAAGGCTGATAGTGAGATTTTTCCAGAAATAAAATATAGCTGGAATAAAATTTTGGACTATATTCGCCAACAAGCCTATTTGACTAAGGGTGTGAAAGTGGTAGTTGAAGATTTGCGGGAAGTTTTAGCACCCGAAGACGAATATAAAGCCAAAAGACACGGTTTCTATTTTGATGGAGGAATAATATCTTTTGTGAAATTTCTTAATCGAGGTAAGAATGTAAAAAATATAGTGCCGGTTTATATTGAAAAGGAAGTTGATGATGTGCAAGTGGAAATCTCTTTGCAATACACGGACGGTTTCAAGGAGCATTTATTTTCTTTTGCTAATAATATTTACACTGTAGAGGGTGGAATGCATACGACCGGATTCAAGATGTCTCTGACCAGAACTTTAAATGATTACGCTAAGAAAAATAATCTGATAAAAGAAAAGGAAGGTAGTTTTACTTCGGATGATTTAAGAGAGGGTTTGACCGCGGTGGTTAGTGTTAAATTGAAAAATCCTCAATTCGAAGGTCAAACTAAATCTAAGCTTGGCAATAATGAAGTAAGGGGAATTGTTTCGCAAATTACTTCAGAAGGTTTGGCTGAATATTTGGAAAACAATCCGCAAGATGCCAAGGCGATTGTTGAAAAATGTTTATTGACGGTTCGGGCCAGAATTGCGGCACGAGCAGCCAAGGACGCAGTTTTACGAAAAGGAGCCTTGGAGGGAATGACATTGCCAGGTAAATTGGCGGATTGTACCAGTCGTGATGCGGCTAAATCCGAGCTCTATATTGTAGAGGGAGACTCGGCTGGCGGTAGTGCTAAGCAGGGTCGTGATCGAATGTTTCAAGCCATTTTGCCGCTTCGAGGAAAATTGGTTAACGTGGAAAAAACCAGTTTGGATAAGGTGGTAAAATCTGACACTCTGAAGCCGATTATTATTGCTCTGGGAACTGGAATCGGGGAGACTTTTGATATTTCCAGATTGCGTTATGGTAAAGTTATTATCATGGCTGATGCTGACGTGGACGGTTCGCATATCCGAACTTTGCTCCTAACCTTTTTCTATCGCTATTTTGAGGAGTTGATTACTCAAGGTCATATTTACATAGCTCAGCCGCCACTTTATCAATTGAAAAAAGGTAAGGACATTCGCTACGTTTATACAGATGAAGAAAAAGACCGAGTTTTACCTGAGATGATTGAATCCGGTTCAAAATCAAAAAAATCAAAAGGCGCTGACGGGAATATTGTATTGGAAACTGACGATTCTCAAAAAGTTGGAGGAGTAAATATCCAGCGCTACAAAGGTTTGGGTGAAATGAATCCTGAACAGCTTTGGAACACCACCATGAACCCGGAATTTCGTTTGATGTATCAAGTAAGAATCGAAGACGCTCAGGAAGCTGACAGGATTTTTGATATTTTAATGGGCTCAGACGTGGAGCCGCGGCGACGCTTTATTCAGACTCATGCTAAAAGCGTGAAGAACTTGGATGTTTAGAATTTTTCAAAATTCCAGAAAAATGCTATGATTGGAGTGAAATGATTTGATTTTTAAATAAATAAATCTTATCCAAATGACTGACGATAATTTTATATCTCCGGAAAATCTTGAAGCGGGAATGGAAATGCAAGTTCGAGTTGAACGTGAATTTGCCAAGATTGATTTGGCGGCTCAAAAACTTTCAGAAAAATATAAGGAATATGCCGACTTGCAAAGTTTTGTGAGTTATTTGCAGGGTCTGGAAAAAATGTTTACTCAGGCCAAGATTGAAAAAATGGGCAGTAGTCGTTTGAAAGAAGAATTGGTAAGAAATGAAATTCATTTTTTTGCCGATGATAGCGGTTTGGATGAAAAAGTTTTTGCAACGATTCGGGATGATTTTGGTTTGGCTATGTTTACCATCGAACAAATTGAAGAAACCTGTGAAAAACTTTTAGCCAAATATCCGGACTGTGCTGATTGTCATGATTTCATTTTGTATTTGAAAAAAATATCCCTGTTGTTTTTGGAGGCACAAAGAGAGCGTTGGGATGTTCAGGTTATCAAGGAAAATTTGTGGCAAGCTAGAATGGAAAAACTTTCAGCGGATGGTCAGCCTGAACTTAAGATTTTGGAAAAGATTCGACAGGAATTTGAAATGCTTTTGGGTGAAAAGTAATCCGTGTTTAAAATTAAATAAATTAAAAATTAAATATTTTTGTTGAAAGATCAAATAAATCGGTTTTTCAAACAAAAACAAAAAAATGAATCAAGTGCAAACTTGGGGAGTGTCTCTCTATTATTCCCTTGATGAGTTAGGGGCTAGGCTTATCGGTTTCTTGCCGTCGCTTATTGGGGCTTTGTTGGTTTTTGGGGTTGGTTTGATTGTGGCCAGGGTTTTGAGTCGAGCAGTGGAAAAGGGATTGAAGTTAACTAAGATCGATCGTTTAGTGGAAAAATCGGAAACAACCAAAAAAATTGAAGAAGCTGGTCTTAAGTTGAATTTTTCTAAGGTTTTGGGTGAATTGGTGCGTTGGTTTTTGATTTTGGTTTTTTTGACAGCGGCTACGGAAATTTTGCATCTTTCTCAATTTACCAACTTTCTTAACAGCATTTTGATGTATTTGCCGAATGTGGTGGTTTCAGTCGTAATCTTGGTTATCGCTTTCTTGTTGGCTAATTTCACTTACAAGTTTGTGCGAGGCAGCGTAAGAGCAGCCGGAGTAGTGAGCGCTTCAGTTTTAGCCATGATTTCCAAATGGGCTATTTTGATTTTTGGAATTTTGACCGCTTTGGTTCAGTTGGGAATTGCTGAATCGATTATTAACACGATTTTTATTGGAGTTATCGCAGCCTTTTCGTTAGCAATCGGTTTGGCTTTCGGTTTGGGTGGTAGAGAAGAAGCAGCTTCGTTGATTCGAAAACTGCGTGAAGAAATCTCCGAAAGAAAATAGAAATTTTTTCTGAAGCTTTGGATAAAAAAACGACCCCGCTGATTGTTCCTGGCGGGGTTGTTATTAACAAGAATTATGCTTTAGGCGAATTTTAACTTTCCCGGTTAGGAATATTGGAGGACCTTGATTTTGCTCATCAGACATTGCTTTTTGTAGGTCCTTAGCGGCCTCTGGGCTAATTTGCAGCTTGAGGTTATCAAATAAACTCAGAAATTTTTGTTCAGCTTCTGTCATATGTAAGTCCTCCTAATGAAAGAATTGATGTGCTAAACTCAGTCTAATTTTATTCAATTTTTCTGTCAAATTGAATTAAATTTCCTCCGACTCTTGACAGGTTTTTTGCATCTGCTATTATGGATTTACGTTTGAAAAAAGTGATGCTTTCGGGCAGTGAAAATGAGTGCTAAAGTTTATTTTCAATCATTTTGAAAAACACTAGAAAAAAACAAAAAAAATCAAGCGGGTGAAATTGGGGTCATTTTGACTCTTAGTTGTCTCCGCTGAAAAAGCGGTTTTTTTGTTGCTTTAAAAAATGGTGCGAAAACAATTTCCAAAAAGCGTTTCGTATGTAATACGAACTTTGTAGAATATGTTTCCGCATCAATCACTGAACTTTCAGTGATCGGTCACTTGAAAATTAAATAGAGTCTTTTTATGCGCGTGTAATTTTTCTCTTCTGTTTGGCGGAAAAAGAGAGGGTTGGGCGCAAAAGCATAATAAGTCTGAAATAGGTCAAAAAACAACACCGAAGAAAATTTGCAGTTAATCGTGATTGTTAACTGCTAACCGTTAAAAAATGAAAGGTTACTTAATGCATATGGTGGATGCCTTGACTGAAGTAAGCGATGAAGGACGTAGCAGGTTGCGATAAGCCTCGGGGAGTTGCCAAGCAAACTTTGATCCGGGGATGTCCGAATGGGGCAACCCAATCTCACTTAGTGGGATTATCCTGAACTGAATCAATAGGTTCAGGAAGCACACCCTGGGAATTGAAACATCTTAGTACCAGGAGGAAAAGAAAACAATTGTGATTCCGCAAGTAGTGGCGAGCGAACGCGGATCAGCCTAAACCCATCCTTCGGGATAGGGGGTTGCGAGATAATTGGACTCGTTTGATCGGGACCAGTCGTAAATCATTAGCAAAATATTCTGGAAAGTTTAACCATAGCGGGTAATAGTCCCGTATGCGAAAATCATTTACGCCAGGTGCAATTATTCTCAAGTAGGGCGGGACCGGAGAAATCCCGTCTGAATCTGGGAGCACTACACTTCCAAGGCTAAATATTACTTCAGATCGATAGCGAACTAGTACCGTGAGGGAAAGGTGAAAAGCATCCCGGTGAGGGAGGTGAAATAGAACTGAAACCATGTGCTAACGAAGAGTTGGAGTCCCGTCGCCCTCGGGCGACAGGATGACAGCGTGCTTTTTGCAGAACGAGCCAACGAGTTAGTTTTATGCGGCTTGTCTAAGAGGTGAATCCCTCGGAGACACAGTGAAAGCGAGCCTTAATAGGGCGTCCGTCGCATGAACTAGACCCGAAGCCAGACGAGCTACATATGAGCAGGGTGAACTCTGGGTAACACCAGGGGGAGGCCCGAACCCACGCGCCGTGCAACACGCGGGGATGACTTGTGTGTAGGGGAGAAATTCCAATCGAGTTTGGCAATAGCTGGTTCTCTCCGAAATAGCTTGAGGGCTAGCGTCATGTAATTACACTCAAGAGGTAGAGCTACTGAATGGGATATCCGCTTTCGGGTAGGGATCCCAATCAAACTCCGAATTCTTGTAGTGCGTACCATGGCAGTCAGAAATCCGGCGCTAAGGTCGGATCTCAAAAGGGAAACAGCCCAGATCATCATCTAAGGTCCCTAAATCTATGTTAAGTGGAAAAGGAAGTGAAGTTTCTTATACATCTAGGAGGTTGGCTTAGAAGCAGCCACCCTTTAAAGAGTGCGTAACAGCTCACTAGACTAGAGACTTCGCGCCGAAAATGTAACGGGGCTAAACATAGTACCGAAGATATGGACTCCGCGCTATGCGCGGATTGGTAGGAGAGCGTTCTTTGTGCGTCGAAGCGTAAGGGGTGACCCGTCGTGGAGCGCAAAGAAGTGAGAATGTTGGCATGAGTAACCACAATGTGGGTGAAATCCCCACACACCGTAAGTCTAAGGTTTCCTGGGCAACGTCGATCGACCCAGGGTTAGTCGGTCCTAAGGCGAGGCTGAAAAGCGTAGTCGATGGACAACAGGTTAATATTCCTGTACTGCGGTAATATTCGAAGGAGTGACGCATCTTAGTACACTTGGCGCCTTATTGGATTGGCGTAGGCATTTTAAGGACGTTGTGTAGGTAAATCCGCACAACATTAAGTCCAAGAAATGACTGGACTTTTTCGCTTGCGAAGAGGAACTAAGTGGAGCAGGGTGCCAGGAAAAACTTCTAAGGTTAATATTATCGTATCCGTACCGAAAACCGACACAGGTAGACGAGGCGAGTAGCCTAAGGTGAACGGGAGAACCTTCGTTAAGGAACTCGGCAAAAAAACTAGGCGTAAGTTCGCGAGATGTCTTGCCGGTGCCACACATTGGGAATTCCAAAAATAAGTTTTGGTGCTTCCGATGTGTGGTGCTGGCCGCAGTGAAAATTTCCCAAGCGACTGTTTACCAAAAACACAGGTCTCTGCTAAAGCGCAAGCTGATGTATAGGGGCTGACACCTGACCAGTGCTGGACCGTTAAGGGGATTGGTGCAAGCTAATTCCTGAAGCATCCAGTGAACGTCGGCGATAACTATAATCGTCCTAAGGTAGCGAAATTCCTTGTCGGGTAAATTCCGACCCGCATGAAAGGTGTAACGACTTGGGAACTGTCTCAACGAAGGACCCGGTGAAATCGCAATGACGGTGAAGATGCCGTCGACCTACAGCAAGACGAAAAGACCCCGTGGAGCTTTACTACAACTTGGTATTGAATTAGGATTCTAGTTGCCGAGCATAGGTGGGAGACTTTGAAACTGTGTTTTCGGATGCAGTGGAGTCAACAGTGGAATACCACCCTGCTAAAGTTTTAATTCTAACCCTGGTCTGTTATGAGTCAACAAGACTTATAGATGATGAATCATGAAATAATTTTTTCTGATTTGTTTGACACAGAAGTTGTTTTCATGGTTCAAAATCGTAGAAGTCTTAGTGATTCATATCCAGACCGGGAACAGTGCCTGGCGGGTAGTTTGACTGGGGCGGTCGCCTCCTAAATGGCAACGGAGGCGTTTACAAAGGTTGGCTAAGTCCGGATGGAAATCGGGCTGATAGCGCAAAAGCACAAGCCAGCTTTACTGGAAGACCCATAAGTCGATCAGTTACGAAAGTAGAATTTAGTGAACCGACCATCCCACGTAGGTGGGTGGAAGATCATCAGATAAAAGTTACCCCGGGGATAACAGGCTGATCCCTCCCAAGAGTCCACATCGACGGAGGGGTTTGGCACCTCGATGTCGGCTCATCGCATCCTGGGGCTGGAGAAGGTCCCAAGGGTTTGGCTGTTCGCCAATCAAACCGTCGTGAGACAGGTTGGTCTCTATCTGCTGTAGGCGTGGTTGCTTGAGAGGACTTTTTCCTAGTACGAGAGGACCGGAAAGAACGAACCTCTGGTGTATCGGTTGTTCCGCCAGGAGCATTGCCGAGTAGCTATGTTCGGAAGAGATAACCGCTGAAAGCATCTAAGCGGGAAGCTCACCTCGAGATAAGGCAACAGTTATACTTCGGTATAACAGGACATCCTGGAAGACTACCAGGTTGATAGGCTTTAGGTATAAGTTCGGTAACGAATTTAGCCAAGAAGTACTAATATGTTCATTAATCTTTCTAATTTTTACGGTTAGTGGTTAAGAATTACGATTTTTTGGAGGTTTTGTTTTTTGTTACTATTTCTTTTGTGTTAGATTGCATTGTCTTGGTGGCTTTTGCGGAGGGGGTACACCTCTTTCCATCTCGAACAGAGCAGTTAAGCCCTTTAGCGCCGATGGTACCTGTTTTCAGGGAGAGTAGGCCGTCGCCAAGACTATGCAATTTAACCAAGCAAGCACTTTGAGGTGCTTGTTTTTTGTTGTTAAAAGTTCTAATATTAAAAATGAAATAATTAAGTTGAAAAATATGTTAGACCGGGGGTCAAAAAAAAGAGCTATAATCGTTTTTGTTTTTGTTTTAATAATTTTTTTATTGGGCTATTTTCTTTATCAAATAATCACGCCGGATCCAACTTGTTTTGATGGTAAAAAAAATCAAAATGAAAAGGGAATTGATTGCGGTGGAGTTTGTCCGGTTTGTAGTGATGTTTTTAGTGTTCAGGAGCTAAATATTATTGAAAAAAAGTTTGTTTACGGGGGTAATAATACCTACGATGGATTGATAAGAATTGAAAATCCCAACAATACGGTTGGAGCTTCTTCTTTTAAATATACGGCTAAGTTGCTAGATGAAAACGGAGAAATCTTGGGAGAAAAACAAGGACAAGGTTTTATTTTACCGGCCGAAACCAAATATATCACTTTGATTGGTTTTGCGGTGGGAATCGATCAAAATCCGGTTCAATTGGAATTTGAAATTTCCCAGCCAAAATGGGAGGAATTCTCTCAATATCAAAAACCGCAACTCTCGATTTATAATAAGCGATTTACTTTTTTGACCGATCGGGTCGGCAGTGAAATTTACGGAATAGTTAAAAATGAAAGTCGTTTTGATTTTAATGTCATCAAGGTCAATATCATTTTGCGGGACGAGAACAATTCACCGGTAGCTCTAAACTCAACCAAGATTGATGTGATGCGCAGTGGTGAGGAGCGAGATTTTAGTTTGATTTTCCCCTATCAGATTCAAGGTGAAGTGAAGAACATTGAAATTGAAGCCGAGGCTGACACCTATGATTCTCAAAATTTCATTAAAACTTATATTTCGGACGAAAGACTGCCTTTTCAAGAGTATTAAAATTGCCTGAAATGTCTCATAAACTATTTCGAACAGATTGGATTTTATTGGGAGCGGTCTTTTTGCTTTTGGGAATAGGTTTGGCAGTGCTTTATAGTATTTCCGGTCAAGGAGAGGGTTTTTTTGATAGCGTCTTTTGGCGCCAGTTGTTTTATGTCGGTCTTGGTTTGTCGGCTTTGATTTTCTTTGCCTTAACCGACTATCACTATCTGCTTTCCTATAGTACCGCGATTTATTTCGCGACTTTGTTTATTCTTTTTTTGGTTTTAATTTTTGGTCAAACGGTTCGTGGAACATCTGGTTGGTTGGGATTGGGAATTTTTAATATTCAGCCAGTCGAGATGGCCAAGGTAGCTTTAGTAATTTTTTTGTCTGGTTTTATTTCCCAAAAAAGAATGGAGTTTGGTGAATTTGGAAGAATGGTGGCTTCTTTGGTTTTTTCTTTGATTATGATTTTCTTAGTAATCAAACAGCCCGACTTTGGAAGCGCCATGGTGTTGTTGGCAATTTGGGGAGTGGTGATTTTCGTTTGCGGAGTCAGTCCAAAAGTTTTTTTTCTGCTCTTTTTTGGAGCCTTGGCAATATCATTGATAACCTGGTCTCAGTTGGTACCTTACCAAAAAGATCGAATCATGAGTTTTTTGGATCCAACACGAGATCCGCAAGGGGCTGGATACAATGTTAATCAATCGATTGTGGCGGTTGGTAGCGGTGGATTAACCGGCAAAGGAATCGGCCATGGAAGTCAGTCGCAACTGAATTTTTTGCCGGAAAAGCATACTGATTTTATTTTCGCTTCAATCGCTGAAGAGCTGGGTTTTTTTGGTTCGGTTTTGACGGTCGGACTTTTTGGCGTTATTTTTTTTCGGATGCGGCGGATTGCCCAAGCTGCCCCAGATAATTTTGGGTTTTTGCTGTCAGTCGGAATTATGGCCATGTTTTTTGTTCAAGTTTTTATCAATATCGGCATGAACATCGGACTAGTTCCGGTAACTGGAATTCCTTTGCCCTTTTTGAGCTATGGTGGAAGTTCTTTGATTTCGATCTTGGCAACAATCGGGATATTGCTCAATATTTATGCAAAAAAATCATCATCCATGCAAGTTGAACGGGAATAAGTTCATTTTTGGGTTTATTATTGACCAAAATCACTTTGTGTGATAAATTGAGCGGAGTGGATTTGGGGCAAAATAATAATTTGAGTCATTTGTTATGGGTGATTTTCCCGGCGATTTGGTTGGTGGAATGGCTAAATGTCCGCTTTGTGAAAGGAAATATAAAAAGGAGAACGCGACAGTTTTGGAGATAGGACCAAAGCGCAACACCATTCATTTTACCTGCGATTCTTGCAAGGTATCTTCGATGATGTTTTTGTCCTACAATCAAACCGGAGTAGTTGGAGTTGGAATTTTGACTGATTTGATAAAGGACGAAGCTAAAAGATTGTTTATTAAGGAGCCTATCAGCACGGATCAAGTTTTGGAAGTCTATAAATTTTTTAAAAATTATAAGTAAGGAGCGGTCTCAAGCAGAAGTCTATGAATGATTTGTAGTTTGTGTTTGTCGTTATCGCCAAAAAAATATGCAAAATATTAAATTGAAAGCGTCTTTGCGAGACGTGGTTGGGAAAAAAGTGAAGGCTAGCCGAAAGGAAGGTTTGATTCCGGCGGTTCTTTACGGGCACGGACAAAAAAACGAGAACCTTTGGGTGAAGTATTTGGATTTTGTTCGAGTTTACGAAAAAGCCGGTGAAAATTCAGTTGTTGAATTGGAAGCGGATGGAAAAGTTTTTCCGGTTTTGATTTGCGATACTCAAACCGAAACTTTAAGCGGGGATTTTTCCCATATTGATTTTCACAAAGTGAACATGAAAGAGAAGGTCGAAGCCTTTATTCCATTGGAATTTGTGGGTGAGTCAGCAGCAGTTAAGGCTGGTGGCGGAGTTTTGGTCAAAAACTTAGACGAAGTTGAAGTTAAATGTTTGCCGAGCGAATTGCCATCTAAATTTGAAATTGATATCAGTGTATTGGCAACCTTCGAAGATCAAATTAAAATTGGTGATATAAAGACAGCTGAAGGAGTGGAAATTTTGGGAGAAAAAGAAACTGTTATTGCCTTGGTTGAAGAGCCGCGCTCTGAGGCAGAACTGGCTTCCTTGGATGAAAAAGTTGAAGCTGATGTAACCAAAGTTGAAGGAGTGGTCAAGGAAACTCCAGCCGAGGGTGACGCTGACAAGAAAGAGAAGAAATAATAGCAAGATTTTCTTTTGGATATTTAAAAAACGGGAATTCAATTGCCCGTTTTTTTCTTTGACCAAATATGCAAGAAGTGCTAAGCTGGAAGCGTTATGAAAAGCAGATTTAAAAACAAAAAGCAATTTATCTTGGCAATTTTGATGTTGCTTGTTTTGGTGTTGTCGAATTTTTCTTTTTTGTCTGCGAAAGTTCAGGCTAGCAGTGATGAAGATGAGGTCAAAGACGACATTGATGATATTTCCAAGAAAATAGAAAAGGAACAAGCTGCCAAGTCAGCTCTGGAAGCGGAATTGGCTAAAATCCAAAGCTCGGTCTATTCCACTCAAGAGCAGATCGACAAGGTTCGAGCTCTAATCAAGGAGTCGGAAGAAAACATCGCCAGAATGGAAAAAGAAGTTGATCAGATGGTGGATAAAATTGATTTGCAAAAAGAATTTTTGAAAAACTTACTTCAAGAAGTTTATTACCAGAGAAAAAGCCCAGTAGTTTCCAGTGCGGTTTTGAGCGATGATTTTAGTCAGGTTTTTGGAGTGGTTGATAGCTATCTGACTATGGAAGAAAAAATCATGCAAATTGCTCAGCAAATTCGTGACACCAAAGAAAAAATTGAAGCTGAGCAAGAAGAAATTGCCGAAGCCAAGGAGGAGCATGAAAAAATCCTGGCGGTCAAAGTTGATCAGCAACATGAACTGTTGGCTGATCGGGCGGAGACCCAGGGGGACATTGCTGAAAAAGAAGCGTCTATCAGCGAGCTTCAGGAAAAAATGGCTGAATTGAAAGCTGATTTAAACAGAATTTTAGGCAAAAGTTACGATACTGGCGAAATCAAAGATGCGATAAAATTTGCCAATAAAAAAACGGGAGTTTCTAAGGGTTATTTATTTGGAATGCTCTCAATGGAGTCTGGTGGTAATCCGTTGGCCGGGGCTTGTACTTACAAAAATGCTGGAATGAGCGATTCTCGTAAGGAATATTTTAAAGATATCGTGGACGAACTCAATGACGAGGGTGATAAGGATTATGATTACAAAAAGATGCCGGTTTCCTGTGCTTCAAAAAGTTATCCAGGTTCTGGTGGAGCCATGGGGGCGGCACAATTTATGTCAGATACTTGGTGGAAGCGAAAAAGTGCTATTGCTTCAACAACCGGGCACAATCCTCCAGATCCATGGAATTTGCTTGATGGTGTGGTTGCGATGGCTTTATATCTAGAGGAATTGGGTGCAACCAATGATGGTAAGGTTAGTATAAAAAATCCTTGTACTGGAAAAAGTGTGAAAGTTGATTGGGAAATTTATGCTTCAATGCGTTATTTAGGCTGGACTTGCTATGGTTACACAAACTATGCTCCAGCTGTCCAATCTTTAGCTAAGGGATATGATAAGCTTTAGAAAAAAATATGAAAGAAAAATTCTATGTAACGACCCCCATTTACTATACTAATGGTCAGCCACATATTGGACACGCCTATACAACTGTGGCTTGTGACGTTTTGGCTCGCTGGAATCGTTTGCAAAAAAAAGAGACTTTCTTTTTGACTGGCACTGATGAGCATGGAGCTAAGATTCAAAAAAAAGCACAAGAGGAAGGAAAGGACCCTCAAGAATTTGTTGATGAAATTGCGGAAGTTTTTGAAAATCTTTGGAAAAAAGACAAACTCAATATCAGTAATGACTTTTTTATTAGAACCACGTCGTCTAGTCATAAGGCGGCGGTGCAAAAAGTTTTACAAACCCTTTTTGATAACGGCAGTCTATATAAGGGAACTTACAAAGGTCTTTATTGTACGGGTTGTGAACAATTTAAGAGTGAAAATGAATTGGTCGATGGCAAATGTCCAGACCATGGAACGCTGCCGGAAGAAATGGAAGAGGAGTGTTATTTGATGAAAATGAATCGTTGGCAGGATCTTTTGATTGAAAAAATTCAAGCAGATGAATTTCAGATTCGTCCGGAAAGATATAAAAAGGAAATTCTTTCTTTTTTGCAATCGCAAAAATTGGAAGACGTTTCTATCTCGCGTAAAAATTTAAGCTGGGGTATACCGCTACCTTTTGATAAAGAACACACGACCTATGTTTGGATTGATGCTTTTTTGAATTATTTGACTGGCTTGGGTTGGAATGGAGATGTGAAAAATATTCCAGCTATGTGGCCGGCCGACTTGCAAGTTATTGGAAAGGATATCTTGAGGGTCCATGCTACTATTTGGTTGGCCTTGCTTTTAAATTTGGAAATCGAATTACCAAAAAGTTTTTTTGTTCATGGGCATATTTTGTCGGGTGGCAGAAAAATGAGTAAGACTTTAGGTAATGTGATTCGGGTTGAGGACTTACTGGAAAAATTTGGTACAGACGGAACTCGCTATTTATTGATGAGTGGGGGGACTTTCGGTGAGGATTTAGATTTGACAATGGAAAGAATGGTTGAAAAATATAATGCTGATTTAGCCAACGGTCTGGGAAACTTGGTTAGTCGAACAATAAAGCTAGTTGGATCAAATGAATTCTTGAAAACAAAGAAAATCGAAATTCCGAAAGATTTACACGGGGAACCAATAAAACTTTTCTTGAATAATTTTAATTTGCACGGAGCTTTGGAGTGCATAAATGATTTGGTAAAAGCAGCTAATAAATTTATAGAAGAAAATAAGCCTTGGGAATTAGCTAAAAATAACGTTGAAAAATTTGAAGAAGTAATGAAGAAATTAGTGATAGATTTATATGTAATTTCTGATTTGTTGATCCCATTTTTGCCAGATACGGCTGAAAAAATCAAAACTGCCCTGGAGACCAAAAAAGTTGAGCCGCTTTTTCAAAGAGTTAAATAAATTTATGCTGATTGATACTCACGCTCATGTGAATTTTGCAGCCTACAAAGACGATTGGAAAGAAATTGTGGAAAAATGTTTGGCGTCTGACACGGGAATCATCAATGTGGGTTCGCAGCTCAGCACCAGTCGGCGAGCCTTGGATTTGGCTCAAAAATTTGAGAAGCATGTTTGGGCGGCAGTTGGAATTCACCCGGTTCATTTGAAGGCTGGTAAATTTGTGCATCATGATATTGATGAGGTGGCTGAAGTTGAATTTGAAACTCGCGGAGAAGATTTTGTTTGGGAAAATTATTTTCAGTTAGCTCAAGATGAAAAGGTGGTGGCAATCGGAGAGGTTGGTTTGGATTATCATCATTTTCAAGAGGGTAACGATATTCAGGCTCTAAAGAAAAAGCAAAAGGAAATCTTATTGGAATTTATCAAATTAGCTAATGAAGTTCAAAAACCGGTGATGCTGCATTGCTGGGATGGCTATGATGATTTGTTGGAAATCTTGCAAAAAAATCCGGTTCTTAAAAAAGGCGTGGTCCACAGTTTCATCGGCAGTCACAAAACGGCGCGCAAGTTCATTGAATTGGGCTATAAAATTTCGCTCAATGGAATTGCAACCTATGGTGACAGTTACAATCGTTTGATTTCGGAAATTGACTTGAAAGACATTTTATTGGAAACGGATTGTCCCTATCTGACTCCGCGACCCTTGGAACGCCAAATGCGCAATGAGCCACTGTTTGTTAAATACGTGGCGGAAAAAATCGCCCAGGTTAAAAAAGTTTCAGTTGAAGAGGTTGAAAAAAACACTACTCAAAATGCCCGGGAAGTTTTCGGGATTTAGTTAAAAAAATCCCTGTTGACACGTCGGGTTTTTGGCACTAAAATAGTAGGTGGTTCTTGATTGAAAGTCTGATTATGAATGATGACAAAAGAAGTTTGAGGCAAATAGTGTTAGGCATGGCTGCCTATACCAGCGCTTCCATCTTGGGACCGCTGATTATTTTTGGCGGATTTGGCTACTTCCTAGACAAGGTATTTAATTGCTATCCTCTTTGGACATTGATTTGTTTGGCAACGGCTTTTGTTTTCACCAACATTTTGCTTTTTCGCAAAATCAAAAAAATCAGTGCAATCATGGAAAGTTATGGTCAGCAAGTCAAAGCTGAAAAAAATCAAGAAAATCAAACTGAAAAGAAGTAATAAAAATAAATGGGACTCAATATTTCACTATCACCAGAAGTGCTTTTCCAAATTGGAAACTTTCCGATCACCAATTCTTTTTTGGGTGGTTTGGTTTTGAGTTTGGTGATTGTGTTGGGAGTGTGGTGGCTGAACCGAAATTTGAAA
This sequence comes from bacterium, assembly GCA_003251635.1. Taxonomy (GTDB): domain Bacteria; phylum Patescibacteriota; class Minisyncoccia; order Moranbacterales; family GWC2-37-73; genus SZUA-486. Next base: position 43,345 of record QKEW01000013.1, read on the forward strand.
AAGGATGTGCCGGGCAAATTTCAGAATGTGGCGGAAATTTTGATCAGCGGAGCTTTTGATTTCGTGGTTTCAATTATTGGCAGCGAAAAAAAGGCTCGTCGAATTTTCCCCTTGGCTTTTACGATGTTTATTTTCATTTTGATTTCCAATTTAGCAACTTACATTCCGGGTCAAGCGGCTGTGACTTTGCATCGAGGTGAGGAAACAGTCTCAGTTTTTCGAGCGGTTATGGCAGACTATGGCATGGTTTTTGTGATGACTATGGTCACTGTGATTTTGGTTCAAATAATCGCGATTGCGGTGCACGGACCTTTTGGCTATTTGGGCAAATTTTTCAACTTCAAAAGTCCCCTGAGCTTTTTTTTGGGACTGATGGATATCGTGGGCGAGCTGGCTAAGATTGTTTCGTTGTCCTTTCGTTTGTTTGGAAATATTTTTGCCGGCGAAGTATTGGGAGCGGTGATGCTTTTTTTGGCTCCATTTTTTATGCCTCTACCATTTCTGTTTTTGGGACTTCTCAGTGCGGTGGTGCAGGCTTTTGTTTTTGCGGTTTTGACGGTGGTATTTGTGAAATTGGCAGCAGAAATTGAGGAGGAGGAAACCTTGGAACAGGCCAGTATTTAAATAAATAATTAATTAATATAATTAAATAAAAATATGGAATTAGAAGCAGCCAAAATGATCGGAGCTGGAATAGCCATCGGTTTGGGCGCAATCGGGCCGGGAATCGGAGAAGGAATTGCCGCTTCCAAAGCGTTGGAAGCAATTGGACGCAACCCGGAAGCTGCCGGTAAGATCACGCCTTTGATGTTTGTTTCCATGGCTATTGCTGAATCAACCGCGATTTATGCTTTGGTTATTTCCTTGATTATTCTTTTTGGTTAAAAATAGAAGATTTTGGAATTCCGACTTTTGAAAAAAGGTCGGAAACTAAAATTTTTTATCTCGGTTTTTGGTCTCTTGGATTTCAAGAGGTCAGGATAAGATAATGGAATATAATTTGTTAAAAATATTTAGAGTATATGGAACTTTTTGATGCCTTGGGTTTGAATGGAAAAATTTTGCTAGCTCAATTGATTAATTTTGCGGTTTTGGTTTGGGTGATTTGGAAATTTGCCTATGGTCCGATTGTGAAAACTCTGAATGATCGTCAAAAGAAAATCGAAAAGGGAATTCGAAATGCAGCTGAAGCTAAAGATAAATTAGCTGAAATGGAAAAGCGCGAAAAACAGGTTTTGGACAAAGCTCGTCAGGAGGCTCAGGAAATTATCAAAAAAGCCGAGAGTGTGGCCGAGGAAAGCAAACAAGAAATTGTGCAGGTAGCTCACGAAGAAGCATCAAAAATTTTGGCTGAAGCTAAAAAGAAAATCGAGCAAGAAGGTCAGCAAATGATGAGTGAGATCAAGAAGGATTTGGCGGAGTTGGTTTTGGCAGCTACGGAAAAGGTGGTGGGTGAAAAAATGGATTTAGCTGAGGATAAAAAAATGGTAGAGAAAATTGTCAGTGAAATAAAATAAGAAATATGAAAATTTCAACCGCTGATTGGGCGCAAGTTCTATATGAAACAGTCAAAGGCAGATCACAGGAAGAGATCGGTGAGCCGCTTTCTAATTTCGTGAAAGCTTTGGCGCGTCAAAAACAGTTGGGGAAAATTGAGAGAATTTTGGAAAAATTTTCGCAAATTTGGAATCGAGAAAACAGTGCCGTGGACTGTGAAGTGATCAGTGCTCAGAAATTGGAAGACAAAATGATTGGTAAAATTCGAAATTTTGTGGCGGAAAAATATCAAGTGGAAACAGTTAATGTGAAAAACCGAATTGAAGAGTCAATTGGCGGCGGAGTGAAAATTCAAATTGGCGATGAGATGTTGGACGAAAGTGTGAGCGGGAGATTGGGAAGATTACGGAAGGAATTGACGTACGGAGTGTAGCGTAGAAAGTGAAACTTAAGATTGGAAATATTTATAATTTAATAGAATTAATTCAAAAAGCTGAGGCTGAGAAGCTAAGAGGCTATAAGCTAGAAGCTAAACAATTTTATGGACAAAAGTTACATCATTGAACAATTGAAATCACAAATTGAAGGATTTAAGAGCGCTGCTAAGACTGAGAAAGTTGGCAAGGTTTTGGAAGTGGGTGACGGCGTAGCCAAAGTCAGCGGGCTTTCCGAGGTGATGTCCAGCGAGTTGGTGGAATTTGAATCCGGCGTGGTTGGAGTGGCGCTGAACTTGGAAGCGGATGAAGTCGGAGTGATGATAATGGGTGACTACACTAAGATTAAAGAAGGTGAAACAGTCAAATCCAGCGGCAAGATTTTGTCGATCCCGGTTTCTGACAAAATGATTGGGCGAGTTATTGATCCATTGGGTCAAACAATTGATGGTAAGGAAGAAATCAAGGCAGAAAAATTTTATCCGGTGGAAAAAATCGCGCCAGGCGTGATGACTCGAAAATCAGTTCATCAGCCGGTGCAAACCGGAATCAAAGCCATTGATGCTATGATCCCGATTGGTCGCGGACAACGCGAATTGATTATTGGTGATCGTCAGACCGGAAAAACGGCCATTGCTATCGACACCATTATTAATCAAAAAGGTCAAAATATGAAATGTGTCTATGTAGCCATTGGACAAAAGGAAAGTAAGATCGCTCGCATTGTGGCTGAATTGGAAAAAGCCGGAGCTATGGAATATACAACTGTAGTGGTGGCTGGAGCCAGTGATCCAGCCGCCCTTTCCTTTATCGCACCTTACAGTGGTTGCGCCTTGGCGGAATATTTCATGGACAAAGGTGAAGATGTTTTGGTGGTTTATGATGATCTCTCTCGCCATGCCTGGGCTTACCGTCAAGTGTCTTTGATTTTGCGTCGTCCACCGGGACGTGAAGCTTATCCGGGAGATGTTTTTTATTTGCACTCACGTCTTTTGGAAAGAAGCGCCAAGCTCAATGAAGATTTTGGCGGGGGATCAATCACGGCGTTGCCGATTATTGAAACTCAAGCTGGAGATGTTTCAGCCTACATTCCAACAAACGTGATTTCAATCACGGATGGTCAAATTTATTTGGAAAGTGATTTGTTCTACAAAGGTGTGCGACCAGCGGTAAATGTTGGTTTGTCAGTTTCTCGAGTGGGTGGTAGTGCACAGATCAAGGCTATGAAAAAAGTAGCTGGAAAGTTGCGTTTGGATTTGGCGCAGTTTCGAGAATTGGAAGCTTTCGCACAATTCGGCAGCGACTTGGATGAAAAAACCCGAGCCCAGATTGAACGTGGAAAACGTACGGTAGAAATTCTCAAGCAAGGACAATATGAGCCGATGGCAGTGGAAAATCAGGTAGCAATCATTTACGCTTTGACTAATGGATATTTGGATGATGTGGAAGTTGAGAAGATTAAGGCCTGGGAAATTGATTTTCATAAATTTCTCAAATCTCAAGGTAAGAATGTGATCGAAATTATTCGAGAGAAGAGGGAATTGTCTGACGAAGTTGTTGAGGCTTTGGAAAAAGGAATAAAGGAATTTAAGGAAATATATCAGTAATAACTCACAACTCACAACTCACAACTCACAACTGACAACGGACAATTAGCAACTAACAACAAAAAACTAACAACTGGCAACAGATAACCAAAAACCAACAGAATTTTGCACAAGACGGGAATCTGGTTGTAAGTTATAAGTCGTAAGTTTTAAGTTAAATTATATGGCTTCAGGAAAAGATATCAAAAGAAGAATAAAATCAATTGATGGTACGCGCAAAATTACGCGGGCCATGGAAATGGTTTCGGCCGCTAAGATGCGTCGAGCAGTCGCCTCTCTTTTGAATATGCGTCCCTATGCTCACAGCGCTTGGCGAATTCTGACCAATTTGGCTCGAGCTTTTGAAAATTACAAGCATGGATTTTTGGAAGTGCGAGAGGTTAGAAACATTTTGATTTTAGTGGTGGCTTCGGATCGGGGTCTTTGCGGGTCTTTCAATTCGCAGCTTTACAAAAAAATTCGCGAGCAGCTTCAAAATCCTCAAAATCTCAAAGTTAACAGAATTGGCAAAAAAAGAATTGATTCAACTGTTGAGGATAAGGATTTGAAAATGGATTTTGTGGCGATTGGAAAAAAAGGCGAGAACATCGTCAGAAGACTAAAGGGAAATTTGGTAGCCTCTTTTCCGGACAGTTCTAATTTTAGTGAAGTTTCTGCCATTCGGCCGATTTTGCGAATTGTGGCGGATGACTATCTGGCTAAAAAATATGACAAAGTGGTGATTGTGTACACTGACTATGTTTCAGCCATGGTCCAACAAGCCAAGGTTCGTCAAATTTTGCCGATTTCCAAAATTGATTTGGAGAAGCAAATTGCCGAGATTGATGTGTTGGCCAAGGAATATGGGTTGAATGAACCGCTAAGAGAATACAAAATTGAACCGAGTCCAGAAGAGGTGTTGGGCAATATTTTTCCTAAGATTATTGAAATGCAGATTTTGCACGCTGTTTTAGAATCAAACGCTTCCGAGCACAGTGCTCGGATGTTGGCGATGCGCAACGCCACTGAAGCGGCTGGAGAAATGAGTGAGGATTTGAACTTGGCTTACAATCAATTGCGTCAAGCCAAGATCACCCAGGAAATTGCTGAAATCAGTGCGGGCAGCGCAGCGTTGGAATAATTTGAAATATTTTAAATTTACATATAAAACTATGGAAAAAAATAAAGGAAAAGTTTTGCAGGTGATCGGACCGGTGGTGGATGTGGAATTTGAAAGCGCGCTGCCGGAAATTTACAGCGCCTTGGAAATTAAATTATCAAAAGACGGAGCCGCCTCTGCCGAGGCTTCGGCGAGCCAAGAAAAACTGGTTTTGGAAGTTCACCAACATTTGGGTGGCGGCAAAGTGCGAGCTGTGTCGATGGGATCGACCGATGGTTTGCGTCGAGGTCTGGAGGTAGTTGATACTGGAGCGCCAATTTCAGTGCCGGTTGGCAAAGAAACTTTGGGTCGTATGTTTAATCTTTTGGGTGAACCGATTGATGGCAAGGAAAAACCGTTAGTTAAAAGAAATGATCCGATTCATCGCGAGGCTCCATCTTTCAAAGAGCAGTCCAATGAAGCTGAAATTTTTGAAACTGGAATTAAAGTGATTGATTTGATCTGTCCTTTTGTTAAGGGTGGAAAAGTTGGACTTTTTGGAGGGGCCGGAGTGGGCAAGACCGTGGTGATTCAGGAGCTTATTCGCAACATCGCTCAAGAGCATGGGGGTTATTCAGTTTTTGCCGGAGTGGGTGAACGAACTCGTGAAGGTAATGATCTTTATGGTGAAATGAAAGATTCAGGCGTGCTGGATAAAACCACTTTGGTTTTCGGACAAATGAACGAACCGCCGGGAGCTCGTCAGCGAGTAGCGCTTAGCGCTCTGACCATGGCGGAATATTTCCGTGACAGCGAAGGCAAGGACGTTTTGCTTTTCGTGGATAATATTTTCCGTTTCACCCAAGCTGGATCCGAGGTGTCGGCTCTTTTGGGCCGCATTCCATCGGCAGTGGGCTATCAACCAACCTTGGCCGAGGAAATGGGAAAATTGCAGGAACGAATCACTTCAACTAAAAATGGTTCGATCACTTCAGTGCAAGCAGTTTATGTGCCGGCTGACGACTTGACTGATCCGGCTCCGGCCACAACTTTCGGTCACCTTGATTCGACTGTGGTTTTGAATCGATCTCTTTCGGAATTGGGAATTTACCCAGCGGTAGATCCGTTGGATTCCAGTTCGACCATTTTGGATCCAAACATTGTCGGACAAGAGCACTATGACGTGGCGCGTGGAGTACAGAAAGTTTTGCAACGCTACAAGGATTTGCAAGATATCATCGCCATTTTGGGAATGGAAGAGCTTTCTGATGAGGATAAAATCACAGTGGCGCGAGCCCGTAAGATTCAGAAATTTCTTTCGCAGCCATTCTTTGTGGCAGAACAATTTACCGGTTCTCCGGGAAAATATGTGAAATTGGCTGACACAGTCCGAGGTTTTAAATTGATTTTGGAGGGTAAATATGACGAAGTTTCTGAGCAAGATTTTTATATGAAAGGCTCGATTGACGAAATTGAACTTAAAAAATAATTTTTTCTATGAAAAACGAGAAAAAAATACAACTGAAAATAGTTTCGCCGGAAAAGGTTATTTTGGAAAAAGAAATTTACCAAGCGACTTTGCCGGTGGCGGATGGGATTGTGACTATTCTGCCTAATCATCGATCCTATATTGGAGCTTTGAAATTGGGGGAAATCATTTTGAAAAATGGATCCGAGGAGGATTATTTGGCGGTAACTGGCGGAATGGTTGAATTTAACCACAATGAGATGACAGTTTTAGTAGATGAAGCCCAACAAGCTCATGAAATTGATCTGAAAAAAGCCGAAGAAGCTCGAAAAAGAGCGGAAGAGGTAATGAAACAAAAGCACACTCTCAGTGAAATGGAATATGCTACGGTAACAGCTGATCTGGAAAAACAACTGCTACTCATCAAAGTCAGTCGCAGGCATATGGGTCGAAAATAGCTATCCCAAGCCATTTTTTTCGGTTAAAATTTGATCTCTTGCAATATTTTTCAAACAGGATTATAATTTTTGACGTGTGGAACTTTTAATTTTTTAGCTATATTTTTGGCGTCAACTTTCTACTTTTCTCAGCGCGTCAAAATTTAATAATTTCAAAGAAAAGCATGTAACTTTCGGGTTGCGTGTTTTTTGTTTTTTTGTTCACAAAATTATATGTCAAAAGCAATTCAAGAAAAAATTCGACAAAACTGGAAAGCTGGTTTAACTGTGTCGTTTGTTTCAATCCCGCTTTCAATATCTTTGGCGGTAGCAGCCGGAGCCACACCTTTAATGGGTGTGATCACAGCCATTTGGGCAGGGCTCATCGCTTCGTTTTTAGGTGGCAGCAATTTTAATATCTTTGGACCAACCGGAGCGCTTTCCGGAATTTTGGTGGTCTATGCGATTAAATATGGAGTTGGAATCTTGCCTTTGTTGGCGATTTTGTCGGGAATTGTAATAATTGCCATCTATCTTTTGCGCTGGGAGCGCTACATCGTTTTTGTGCCATCCAGCGTGATTCACGGTTTTACTTTGGGTGTGGCTTTTATTATTGCTTTGGGTCAATTTAATTTTGCTTTTGGTTTGAAAAATTTGCCGTCTCATGAAAGTTTATTGGAAAATCTCAAAGAGAGTTTTATGCACCTGAACTTGATGGATTGGGGAACTTTTAGTCTTTTTGCAATCGGTTTGATTTTCTTATTTGCTTGGAAAAAGATTTTTACCAAGATTCCGGGTGTGATCGTTTTGGCTCCGGTTGGAATTTTATTGGGATTTCTTTCGCAAAAAAGCTGGATTGGTTTGGAGTTGCAAACTTTGTTTTCAAAATTCGGAAACATTGCCGAAAATTTTTGGTCATTGCCAACTATTTCCTTTAACTTGAGTCAGGATTTGGTAATAGGGGCTTTGGTGGTAGCTTTGGTAGCTATTTTGGAAACTTTGCTTTCAGCCAAGATTGCTGATGGAATGACCAAAACCAAACACAATACTCGCAAAGAGGTTTTGGCGGTTGGTGCGGCTAACATTACTTCTGGAGTTTTTGGGGGAATTCCGGCCACTGCCGCTTTGGCGCGAACCGCTTTGAATATTAAAAGTGGTGCTAACGATAAAATGTCAGCCACCATTAATTCGATTTTTGTGTTTTTAATTTCAGCTTTGTTGCTTTTTGTTTTCAAATATTTACCTTTGGCAGTAGTGGCTTCGATTTTGGTTTTCACAGCTGCTCAAATGGTAGAAAAAAAGCACCTGGTGCGGATTTATCGCAACGACAAGTCAGCTTTGTTTACCGCTCTCTTGGTAGCCTTGGTTACAATTGTGGAAGATCCAATGGCTGGAATTTTGTTGGGCTCAGCAGTAGCACTTTTGATTTTTGCCAACAAAATGTCACGAGCTGAAATTGAAATAAATCTCAATGACAAGGATAAACATTTGATCAAAAGAGTCAATGCGGCTCAATTGGTGAAAGTGAAAGATGAATGTGATATTTTGGTCTATCGTTTTGCCGGGCAGCTGACCTATGTGAACATAAATTCACATCTCAATACGATTGAAAAAATCAACGGAGAAACCAAAGCAGTTATTTTGAGTTTGCGCAACTTGTTTTTCGTGGACATGGATGGAGTGGAGGCGATTGGGGAAATGATTGAGACTTTGCAAAGAAAGAATAAACAGGTTTTTCTTTCAGCGGCTAATGGCTTGATTTATGATTCTCTCAAGAAAGAAGAATGGTTTTTGAAAATGAAAAGACGCAAATTGGTTTTCGCCAGCACGCAGGAAGCCTTGACGAAGTGTTCAGTTTAGGTAATTTTGTTTTAAAAATCATTAAAAAAATCTTGCTATCCGGCAAGTTTTTTTTCTGTGTTATAATTAAAAAATAATTTTTTTGTAAAAAATATGAGCAAAGAAAAAATTTTAAATTGGTTAAAGGTGGTAAATTTGGCAATAATTGTTTTAATGTTGCCAATAATGCTTTTAATGTTGCCTTATTCAATTGGATCATTTCAGTCAGAAAGCATTTTTAACCCGCTTCTTTTTGAGGTAATCGGTTACTTGGCGGCGGCAGTTTTTGGATTTTTGGCTTTGAAGAAAAGAATATTTTTAATTTTCAGTTTGATTGGCTGGGCATTGCTTGTAACCGGCAATTATGTTGATTCAAAAAAAGCTCAAGAAGACAATAATCAAGCTTGTCTCGAGCTTCGTCAAGATAAAAATTGCTTGGAAAAAGAGGGCGGCACGATGGATTGTCGAACTGGTGAACATGCCGGTATTTATTCGAGGATTTGCACTGGCTTGGGGAAATAATTTGCAAATAATATTTTTCTATTAGTCTTCTAAAAATTTTTCCACCAGTTTCTCGGCTTCGTTTGGATCCGGAATCCAAATTAAGTCGGGATTTTTTTTGAGCCAAGTCATTTGGCGTTTGGCGTAGTGGATGATGTCGAAAAAAAGTTTTTCTTGCATTTTGCTTTCGGAAATTTTATCTTGTAAAAATTCAGCCAAGCGGCGATATTCCAGACCGAAAGATTCCAAACGCTGCCAAGAAATTCCGCTTTGATGTAAATTTTGCACCTCTTGAAGCATGCCCTGCTCAAATCTTTCGTCCAGGCGTTTTTGAATTTTTTCTCGCAAGACTTCTTTTGGGACATCCAAAGCTAGCTGCAAAAATTCATAGCTTTTAGTTTTTAGCTTATTGTTTTCAGGTCGGGGAACTTTTCCCAGTTTTTGGCAGATTTCCAAAGCGCGAATCAGGCGGACCTTGTTTTTTGAATCAATGGCAGCGGCTCGCTGCGGGTCGATTTTTTGCAATTGGGCAAAAAGTTGCCGGGTGTTTTTTCTATCTAAATTTTTGCGTAAATCCAAATCCGGTTTGACTTGAGGAAAATCCAAATTGTCGGTGATGGCTTGAATCCAAAAACCAGTGCCGCCACAAATGATCGGGAGTTTTTTTCTTTGCAAAATTTCCGGGATTTTTTCCAGGGCGTATTTTTTGAAATCTGCCACGTTGAAATCCTGATCAGGATTGATGATATCAATTCCATGGTGCACAATGCCGGCAGATAGATAGCTGCCATTTTTTAGCTTATAGCTTTTAGCTTCTAGCTCATTAGACTTAGGGGTGGATTCATGCTCCACGCTCCATGCTTCACGTTTCATGCTATGTGCCCCACGCTCCACGCTACTTGAATCACGCTCGACTTTACCAGTGCCCAAATCCATTCCACGATAAATCTGGCGGCTGTCCGCCGAGATGATTTCACCATCAAATTTTTGGGCCAATTGAATGGCCAAAGTTGATTTGCCGGAAGCTGTCGGTCCGGCAATGACTAGGATTTTAGGGAGTTTGTTCATGGTTTTATTAAAGCATAAAAACATTAAAATATGAAAACATCAAAGCATTAAAACACGAGAATAATAAAACATTAAAGCATGAAAGAGGGAATTTTCAAAGCTTGACAACCAGGCTGATTTATGCTAGAATTAAAAGTCATTATAATAATGGCAATAACTTAAAAAAAGAATATTTTTCTAATTTTTTCTGGAGGTGTTTATGGAACTGGGCTTGTTGAGCATTAACTTGTATTTAAGCGGAGTTTTTTCTTTAGGATTCTATTTGATGTTTTTATCAGTGATATCGGCTGGACTCATTGATAAAAAAGTCCATAGGCGTATGGTGATTGTGATTGTGGTTATAGCCGTGGTTTTTATTGCGATCACTTTTACAATTTTGTTGTTCCTTTTGTTTAAAAAGGAGTCTGGAATCGTAATTGTGATTTTATTGATTGGGGGTCTGATTAGCGTTTTTCATAAAAAAATCCTTTCAAACCCCAAACCCCAGTCCGAGTGATTTGGGCTGGGAGGATTTGACCAACCAATGATTCAATTGAATCAGGTTGGTCAAGTTGAATACGAACATTTTTCAAAGTGCGGGTTTTGCCAAAGCAAAGCCCGCCTTTTTCTTTTTCTATCAAAACTTCCACGGTTTGATGGAGATATTTTTGATTATTTTCTCGAGCGGTTTTTTTGAGGATTTCATTGAGAAATTTTTCACGCCGAACTTTTTCCGGCTTGGAAACGTCATCAGTCATTTTCCAAGCGGCGGTTAGGGGACGCGGAGAATATTGTCCGAAAAAAACCATATCAAATCCAACCTGCTCCATGATTTGGGCAGATTGTTGAAACTGCTGCTCGCTCTCGCCGGGAAAACCGACGATGATGTCAGTAGAAATGGAAAAAAGTTTACCAGGCTTGTTTTGGGCAAAGCCTTTTTTTATTTTCTCAATCAGCTTGAGATAATCCTCAGCTTTATATTTGCGATTCATGCGCCGCAAAATTTCGTCGTCGCCGGCTTGCAGCGGCAAATGAACATTTTCGCAAACTTTCGGTAGCGACGTGATGGCTTGGATAGTTTCATCGCTCATGTCTTTGGGGTGAGAGGAAAGGAAGTAGATCCAAAAATCACCCTCCAAATCATTGACCATTTTGAGCAGCTGGGCAAAATTAACCATTGGCTCAAGTTTTGCATTCCGAGCCATGCTTTCCGCATTTTGTGTTTCGCGCTCCACGTTTCGCGCTCCACGATAGGAATTTACATTTTGTCCCAAAAGCACGATGCTTTTGTAACCTTCGGAAACGAGGGATTTTATTTCGTCTAAAATTTCCTGAGCGGGACGGGAAATTTCACGGCCACGGGCATAGGGAACTGAGCAATAGGCGCAAAAATTGTTGCAGCCGGTCATGATGGGGACCAGGGCTTGAAATTTATTTTGGCGCCGAGGTTGAATGGAAAGATAATTTTCAATTTTTTTCGAATCCGTGCAAGAAAGCTGAAAATTGTTTTGCAAGAATTTTTCAATCTCTTGGGGAAAGTTTTTGATCTCGGTGAAGAGGTCGGCGTTTTTGAGACGGCGATGAATGTCTTGGCGATTAGCCAAACAACCGGTGATGATGATTTTGATTTGAGGATTTTTCTTTTTGAGATTGCGAGCCAAACCAAAAACTCGATCCTCAGCCATTTGACGGACCGAGCAAGTATTGATGATAGCCAAATCAGCTTCCAAATATTTTTCCGATCGACGAAAGCCTTTTTCTTGCAAAAAGCAGTTAATGCGCTCGCTGTCGGAAATGTTCATCTGGCAGCCGAAGGTTTTGATGAAATAGTTTTTAGATCTTGGGTTCACAGGTTTTCGGGATTTAAAAAAGATTGAAATTTTTTTGTATTTTTTTGTTTGGATTATTTTTTCTCTTTAATCTCTTTTTTAACTTTCTCCAAGAAATCTGTCAGTCCCAAAGTTTCTGGTTTTTCTTGGCCACGAACATTGACGGCGACAGTTTCGTCTTTTTCTTCTTTTTCTCCAACTACCAAAAGGTAGGGAACTTTTTGTATTTTGCTTTCGCGAATGCGTTTGCCTAGAGACTCATCCGAGTCATTGATTTCGGTGCGAATATTGGCTTTGAGTAAATTTTTGGCGACTTTTTGGGCGTAGTCCTTGAATTTTTCGCTGACCGGTAAAACAGTGACTTGAATCGGTGAGAGCCAAAGGGGAAAGTTGCCGGCAAAATGTTCGGTTAAAATCCCAATGAATCTTTCAAATGATCCAAAGATGGCGGCGTGAATCATCACAGGCGTAGCTTTTTTTCCATCCGAGTCGACATATTCCAATTGAAATCTTTGTGGCAATTGGAAGTCCAATTGAATGGTAGCCAGTTGCCAAGAGCGTCCCAGAGCGTCATTTATGTTGATGTCGATTTTTGGTCCATAGAAAGCACCATCTTTTTCTTTGAGATCAAAAGAAATTTTTTCTTTTTGGAGGGCTTGGCGTAAATCTTCTTCAGCCTTGTCCCAAGTTTCAATTTTGCCTAAAAATTCTTCCGGTCGGGTTGAGAGGAAAAATTTCGGTTCAATGTCAAAAACTTGGTAATATTCCTTAACCATTTTTAGAAGTTGAACGATTTCATTTTCTACTTGATTTTCACTGGCGAAAATATGGGCGTCATCTTGAGTAATGGCTCGAACTCGAAAAAGTCCATTGAGCTCACCGGATTTTTCATTGCGAAACACGCGGCCAATTTCACTAAAACGAATGGGCAATTCTTTGTAGGAGTGATGACGAGCTTGATAAATCTTGATGTTGAAAGGGCAATCCATTGGTTTGAGACAATAAACGTCATTTTCAACTCCAAAAGAAAACATGTCATCTTTGTAGTGGTCCCAGTGCCCGGAAGTTTTCCAAAGAATATTTTTGGCCAATTGGGGAGTTTGGATTTCTTGACTGCCATATTTTTGGCGCAGATTTTTGCCGAATTTTTCCAGTTCATTCCAAATGACCATGCCTTTTGGATGCCAAAAGACACTACCAGGAGCTTCACTGTGAAAAGAGAAGAGATCCAGCTCTTTGCCAATTTTTTTGTGGTCTCTTTTTTGGGCTTCTTCCAATTGCCCCAGATAATTTTTCAGTTCCTTTTTATTTTCAAAAGCCACTCCATAAATTCTTTGAAGTTGAGCCTTATCGGCGTCGCCTTTCCAATAGGCGCCGGAAATTTTGGTTAGCTTAATGGCTTCGGCGTTAATTTCACCGGTTGATTCCAAATGAGGACCAGCACATAGGTCAATAAAATCACCGCATCTGTAAACTGAAACATGGGAATTATTTTCTTGGGCCAGATCTTCAATGATTTCAACTTTATAGGGCTGATCACTTTGAGAAAATTTTTCGCGAGCTTCCTGAATCGAAATTTCAGCTTTTTCGAATTCGAGATTTTGCTGGATGATTTTTTTCATTTCATTTTCCAGAAGTTCCAAATCTTCAGGAATCAAGGTGCGAGGCAATTGGAAGTCGTAGTAGAAGCCGTTTTCAATGGCTGGTCCCATGCCGAATTTGGCTTCGGGAAACATTTTCAAAACGGCCGCGGCCAGGACATGGGCAGTTGAATGGCGGATAATTTCAATTTGACTGGTTTGTTTTTTGTTCATAGGTTTTTATAAATTCGAATTATGAGATTAAATTTACTAAATTTTTTTATTTGGTTCTTTGAATATTATTTTTTAAAATTTTAAACCTTCAATTTTCAAGCGCCGGAAAAATTTTAAAAAATAATATTCAAAGAAAGCCTCTGCTATTTGATTTGTTTTGAGTTTTGGTTTTTAAATTCAAATTTTCAAACAAAAAACCCAAAAAACTTCAGAATATCGAGACCCGGTGGTGGGTGGTTCCACTCGATTTCCCAAAATTTTTTGGGCGCTTTTTGAAAGTTTTTCGCCACTTTCGGTCGAAGGCGGGAACTCAGCGGGCGGTTAATCCGCATCAAAATTCCATTTAATTGTGATTTGAGTATAAATAAAAATTGAAAAAAAATCAAGGTTGACTAAAAAATTTTCAATGGCACAATAAAGATATCAGAAAAAATAATAGTTTTTTAAAAATAAGCCCCTAATTCACAAAAACAATAAAAAAGGAATGGAGATTTTTTTATGTCGGATATAAATCCATTTGTGATGATTCTTATTCCATTTATCATTGAATTTTGTGTAGCCTTCAGTTTATCTTTTCTTTATTGTGTTTTAAACAAAATTTTCACTGGGACTCCAGTTGCGGAATCTTTCCAGGAGGTTAAAAATCCATTTCGCGTAAAATTATAAGTTGTTAGAAAAAAATCCAGAGTTCCCGAGGAGAATTCCCCGGGAATTTTGCTTTTTCCAAATAACTTTCATGAAAATAGATCCTGTATTTATAGATTTGACAAATTCAAGCCTTTGCACTTACAATGTAGTTTAATTTGGCAGAGAGGGAAGTTGTTTGAAATTTTTACTTGGAACAAGGAGGATGTTTTGAAAAAACAAAGAGGGCCTAAAAAACGCATAGGAAGTGGTCGAAAAAAAAATAACATTGGCGTGGGCGATGAGTCTCGGGTGGTTTCGGTGAATTCTCAAGCCAAACTTGATTTTAACCAAAGTTCGGGAAGCTGTGGATTTTTGAATCTGCGTATCCTGATAGCCTTTTTTTATGAGTCTTCGTTTGAAAAAACCAAAAAGGCAGTTTCTTGTTATTTAGGGGAGTGGAGCGCTTTATTTCCTTGGGAGGTGAAGGGCATTTTTTCCAGCCTTGAAATTTCAACAGAGACTGGTAGTGCGAAGCGATTAACTGCTAATGAAAAAATTGAATTTTTATGTAATGAAATAAAAAGCGGCTGTCCGGTCATGTTGCTCTTGGGAGGGTGTTTCCATTGGATCAGTGTCTGGGGATATGATTCAGGTGCTAGAAAATTTATCATTTTTGATTCCAATGGAGGATTGAAGAGTTTTTCCCATCCCGTGGGCAATTGTCTGATTTCTTATGACGAATTATTGGATTTATGGAGAAGCAACCCGGTGTTTGGAAAAATTTTTCCTAAGTGGTTGAATTGTTTTTATGTCAAATTCTCTTGAAATTAAAGGTTCAGGATTAAATGTTTCTTTAGGTTGCTGAGTCTGGTTTAGAAAAATAAAAGGCTTTGGAATAAATTTCAAGGCCTTTTTGAATCGTTAAAATTCCCTAAACCACTTCTACCTCTCCATGCAAAACTAAGGACGTGTCAGATCTGGACAAAAAACCAACTTTGTGCTTATAATATGTGTTGGCTAAGTTTCAGTAAATTAACAACTGAATATTTTTTAAGTACCAAAACTTAGTGCTAACCAAAGGAGGAGGTTATGTTATTTGTCAATTATTTGCAAGTCTTGTTGGTGATGTTCGCAATTTCTTGTATTTCCGTTGCTATTGGAAGCGATAGCAATGAATTACAAGCAAAAGTACTGGCCAGAGACTCCTGGCTAGTAAAACTGGCCTGGATGTTCAAAAAAGATCCCATTCCAGAAGAGATACCAGGAATAGGTCTCATTCTTTTTGAGTTGTTTTTTACATTAATTATTATTGGCATATTGGCTATCGTCATGCCTTTATCATTTCTAATTGGTTTTTTTGTTGCAAAAAAGCCGGAAATTAATGCTAATGCGGATATAAAGTTTTGTTATTATAAAAAATGGCCGAAATTTTTTGGCAGTTATGTTTATCCATGGCCAATATTGGTTTTTGCCTGCTTGGTTTATGCCTTGTTTGTTAAAGTGTAAGCGAGACGTATAAGTAGATTTGCAACCAAGGCCCCACTGGAAGAAACTTTCCTTTGGGGCTTTTGAATTGCTAAAATTTCCTAAACCATATATTCCCAATTCTTCTTTATGAGAATGTATTTGTTAAAACTGGAAAAATAAGTTATATTTTTGGCATAGTTCTGGATAGATTATTAAGTATTAATTTAGTCACCATGGCATTTAATAAGTTTGAAAAAATACAACGGGATGCTGGCTTTAGGAATCCAAATGATATTTTTGATCAGCCGTCAATTTCGGAAATAAGGGCAGAAATTGAAAATATTTTACCAAATGTTAGAGAATTTATTGATGAAACTAGTCATAATTTGGAAAGGTATAAAATTTTAAATAGGCTAAGAAATTTTTGTAAAAGCATATCGGATGATTTTAAGTCTGAATTTCTGAAATTATTAGAAGGTTATGGAGATAAAAATAAGGTTCTTTCCAAAAGTATAGTTGAATTTATTAAAAATAAGGACATGGTTTCACCTTCTTTTACTATTACTCACGGAGTTCAGGCTGAGGTTTTGCTGGAAGAATTTGGTTTAAGTCCTGAAATTAATGAAAATGAATTGTTGTTGGTCTTTCAGCTGCCAAAACAGCTTGCTAAATTTTGGAATAAAGGCGGTGTTGATGACTGGGGAAATCTGGCTAAAAATGTTGGCGGAACAGTGGTTGAGTGGGGTTACTTTTATAGAAAACTGATGCCAATTATTTGGATGTCGCAGGGTCAATATGAAAATGAAGCTGGATTAAATTTTTCTCGGGTAAACGAAATTGCTCAACATGATCCTGGAAAATATTATTATGTCTGGAGAATATCTGGATGGTCGAATTTTTCTGAACCGCTAGAAGATGAACATGATTTTTACAATGATGAACAAGGGCGTGATGAATATGGAAATAGTTATGAACGAGAAACTGAGGAAGATTGATTAGTAATTATAAAAAAATATTTTTGATTTTTTTGTGTGAAGCTTAAACCACTTCCACCTCTCCATGCAAAACTAAGGTTTGAAGTTGGTCGAGGATTTCTTGGGTGTGATTTATGAGAAAAGGAGTTTGCAGCTTGGTTTGATTGTGTTTGAGGAAAACTTGAGTGGCACCTTTTTCGCATTTTTCCAAAAATTTTCCCAATTTTTGAATCACATCTGGCGTCGCATTGTGGGGCAGGGTGACAATCAGTTTCTGCTGGTCATTTTTTTGGGAGTCTTTGTTGTTTTTTGTTGATGAATTTGAATCTTGTGAATTGCTATTGTCAGGATTATTTTTATCATCCCCGTCTTTTTTTTCACTGCTGTGATAGGCTTTTTGAGTCAGGCGAATGCGCATGAATTCATCAACTTCGTGGCGATTGAGTTCTTTAGCTTCGTCGACGATTAATTTGAAAACTCCGTCTTTATCGGAAAGTCGGCCTTCAGCTATGATCATTCTTTCACTTTCCCAGATGCTTTGAGTTTTTTCCAAAATTTTCGGAAAAACTAAAAGCTCAATTCGATTTTTGGTATCTTCCAGCATTACAAACAGCATGGTGTCATGGCGTTTGGTTAATATTTTTTGAACTTTCTGAATGACTCCGCCAACCTTGATTTTTTGTCCGACCTTTTCTTTGGTGATTTGTGAAATAGCCTCGCCGGATTCATTGAGAAAAGCTTGAAATTCAGCCACGGGATGATCGGAAACATAAAGTCCGAGCAATTCTTTTTCCCATTGCAATTTTTCTTTTTTACTAGCCGGCTCACATTCGTTTAGTAAAATTGTTGGAGCTTCTAGTTCTTGAGCACCAAAAAGGCTATTTTGATTGGAGTTTTGATTTTTTTGAATATTCTTAGAGAAGGCAATGATACTTTCGATATTTTCCAGGATTTGTTGGCGTTCACCCAAATTGTCCAAAGCGCCCACTTTAGCCAGGGCTTCGATTGATTTTTTGTTGAGATCTTTGGTTTGAACTCGTTCAAGTAAATCTGCCAAAGAAGAGAATTTTCCCTGGGCTTTTCTTTCTTTGACGATTTCAGCGGCGACCACGTGCCCGACATTCTTGATGGCATTGAGTCCAAAGCGAATTCTAGTTTTTTTGCCCTCTTGGTCGATGACGGCAAAATCTTCAAAACTTTCATTGACATCCGGGGCCAAAACTTCAATGCCCATGTCGCGAGTTTCATCCACTTCAATGGCGATGCGATCAATGTTGTCCTGGTCTGAAGTCAAAAGGGCAGCCATAAAAGCTTCTGGGTAGTGAGCTTTGAGATAGGCGGTTTGATATCCGATCAGGGCATAGCAGGCGGCGTGCGAGCGATTGAAACCGTAACCGGCAAACGGCTCAATGAAAGAGAAAACTTTTTCACCGATTTCGCGACTGATGCCATTTTTTTCGCAGCCGGCAATAAATTTGATTTTCTGTTCTTGAATCAGATCCAGAATTTTTTTACCCATGGCTTTGCGAAGGACATCGGCTTCACCCATGGAAAAGCCAGCCAAAGCGCGAGCGATCTGCATGACTTGTTCTTGATAGATGGCTACGCCGTAGGTATTTTTCAAAACCGGTTCCAATTTTGGATGAACATAGGTGACTTTTTTGGTGCCGTGCTTGTTGGCAATAAATTCCGGAATCCAATCCATCGGTCCTGGACGGTAAAGTGCTACCATGGCGATGATGTCCTCCAGGACAGTGGGTTTGAGAAGTTTCAAATAGCGTTTCATGCCGGAACTTTCAAATTGGAACACTCCGGTGGTGTGGCCTTCCTGGAAAAGACGATAAGTCTGCGCGTCGTCAATTGGAATTTCATCAATATCAATTTCTATTCCTTTGGTTTTACGAATGATATTGATGGCATTTTGGATGATGGTTAGATTTTTTAAACCCAAAAAGTCCATTTTGAGCAGCCCAATTTTTTCCACGTAGCTGGTTTTGGTAGAAGACGAATATTGGGTCACGGTGCCTTCCCGCGCACCAGCAATGTTTTGCAGTGGGGTATATTCAACCACGGGCTTTTTCGTAATAACGACTCCACAGGCATGCATGCCAGCGTGACGACAAACTCCTTCTAGGCGCTGAGCATTGTCGATTAATTTTTTAGCATCCTCGCCAGAATTATAGTGGGACTTAAACTCTGGAACTTCTTCCAAGGCCTCTTTGATGGATGTGAACATGGGAATCATTTTGGAGGTTTTGTCACAAAAATCATAGGGAAGTCCCAAGGCGCGACCGGTATCGCGGATGGCGGCGCGGGCAGCCATGGTTCCAAAAGTGATGATTTGGGCTACGTGATCATCGCCATATTTGCGTCTGACATAGGCTAGCACGTCGTCACGTCGATTATCAGCAAAATCCATATCGACATCGGGCATGGATACGCGTTCCGGATTAAGAAATCTTTCAAAAAGCAGATCATATTTGATTGGGTCAACATTGGTGATTCCGATCAAATAGGAAACAAAGCTGCCAGCTGCGCTACCACGTCCCGGACCCACCACCACCCCATTGCTTTTGGCCCAATTGACAAAATCTTGCACAATCAAAAAGTAGGAAGGGTAGCCGGTTTTTTCAATAATATCCAATTCATAGTTCATTCTTTCCAGATGTTTTTCACTGTGCTCTCCTTGATATCTTCTTTGTAAACCTTCCTCAGTTAATTTACGCAGGTAGGTTACATCAGTGAATCCTTGAGGTACTTCAAAGTGGGGCAACTGGGTTTCACCCAGCTTCAATTCAAAATTGCAAAGGTCAACAACTTTTTGAGTATTTTCCAAAACTTCCGGGTGATCCGGAAAACCAGCTAGAACCTCTTCAGGGGAACGCAAAGACAGATCGAAATCCATCAAATTCATGCGATCGGTTTCTTGAACTTTGCGGTTAGTTTGAACGCAAAGTAAAATGTCTTGAGCGGTGGCGTCTTGTTTGTTGACATAGTGCACGTCGCAAGTTGCGACCACGGGAACATCCAATTCTTGGCTTAATTTGAAAATCCCATCATTGGCCACTTTTTGATTGGGGAAATTTGGGTGACTCTGAACCTCCAGAAAAAAGGAATCTTTTTCAAAAATATCCAAATACTCCAAAGCCAGCTCTTTGGCTTTGTCATATTTTCCCATAATGATCTGAGCGGGAATTTCTCCTTCGGCGCAAGCGCTAAGTCCGACCAATCCGGCGCTATGTTCTCGCAAAACCTTACGATCAATGCGGGGTTTGTAATAAAAACCTTCCAGATGCGCAATCGTGATCAATTTCATCAAGTTTTTATAGCCAGTCTCATTTTTGACTAACAATATTAAATGATGACGTTTGCGGTCTTCGGCCGTTGGATTTTTGCTGTGAAGATCATTGGGCGTGACATACATTTCGCAGCCCAAGATTGGCTTGAGACCTTTTTCTTTGGCGGTCACAAAAAGATCCACAGCGCCATAGAGCACACCGTGATCAGTTAAGGCAATGGAGTCCATGCCCAATTCTTTGGCATGGTCCATCAAATCATCAATTTTTCCCAGACCATCCAAAAGAGAATAGTGGGAGTGGACGTGAAGATGGGTATATTTGGGTGTCGACATATGTTTTTTCAAATTCCCATAGCCCGGATCACTCCTAGGGTTTTGCGGAAGTTGAGTAAAAGTTTTTTTAGTTTTTCAATAATAGCATGAATTTTTCCAAAAGAAAAAAAGCCTTCTAGAACGGCTTTTTCTCTCAATACTTATCGTTGTAATAATTTTGATCAAATAGAAACAAAAAACACCACAAAAATATCTATAAATTTTTTATATTATTTTTTATTTTTGTTTCCATTTTTATTTTGAAAATATTCAAAATATATTATTATAAATGATAAGGATTTGTGTTTTTATCCAAAGAACTAAAAAAGAACCTTCAATATTATGATGAAAAGCTATGAACTTGTCAAATGATTTTTTGAAAGCAGAAAAAGAGCTGAAAAATAAAGGGTTTGGGCGAATTATTGGAGTGGACGAAGCCGGTCGGGGTCCGCTCTGCGGTCCGGTGGTAGCGGCGGCAGTTTGTTTGCGCACCGATTTGGATGATTTGAGCGAGGAATTTTTGATGGACGAAAATTGGAATTTGGTGCGTGATTCCAAAAAACTTAGCGAAAAACAACGTGAAAAAGTGTTTAGTTTTATTTGGGAAAATTTTCAGGTGGGGATCGGTATTTGTGATCACCAAACTATTGATCGCATCAATATTTTGGAAGCCAGTTTTCTGGCTATGAAAAAGGCGATAAATGATTTGGAGCGCAAAACGCGTAACACGGAACGTGAAACGCATAGTCCGAAAGGGAAAGTTAATTGTTTGAATGATTCGCATTGCATCTCAAATTCATTCGCTCCACGCTCCACGCTCCATGCCCCACGCTTAATAATTTTAGTTGATGGTAACAAAAAAATTCCCAATTTTTCCGCCGAGCAATTGGCGATTGTGGGCGGAGACAAAAAGATTAAATCGATTTCAGCCGCTTCAATTGTGGCCAAAGTAACGCGGGATCGGATGATGGAGGAGTTTGATCAAAAATATCCCGGCTATGGTTTTGCCAAGCACAAGGGTTATGGTACCAAAGCTCATCTGGAAGCCCTGGAAAAATTTGGGCCTTGTGAAATTCATCGCCAATCTTTTGGTCCGGTCAAAAAGTGGAAAAGGGCTTGACAAAATGTTTGGGATGTGCAACAATGTTTCGATTGGCCGAAAAGGTTAGTCACAAACAGGAAATTTGTTTGTAGTACCTAAGCATATTCGTCACGACCCCTTTTTTAGGGAGTCATTATCACTCACCAGGGAAGGAGAAGAAGGAATGAAGAAACGTAGTGTTTTGTTGGCTCTGTTGTTGCTGGCATTTGCCAGCCAGGCCCTTGCCTTTGGGGTTGACTATAAAGGTCATAATCCCTCCCCATGTATTGAAAAAAAGCTGATCCGAAAGGCGGGGGGTCAGCCGGATTCTGCGCTTATCGAGGCCTGTCGGTTAAGGCGGAGTGCTTATACCAATTGGGGTGCTGGGCGAGGCACAAAGCCGGGTGACACCGGCGGGCAGTCATCCCTTCTGTATCTAAGCTGGATCGAACAGCAGACAGAGCTGACGGAAAACTTGAGTGCTGAGTGAAAAAAAGCGGGTGGGTGCACAGATTCATTGTGCACCCCTCGCTCCAAAAAAATAAAAATGTTTAATGTCGAATCCGTCAAAGAAGGCGGTTTTTTTGTTGTCAAAACTGATAAATAACTTTGAAATTTTCCTATGTGTATGTTCTTGTAAAAGTATGCTATAATAATTTCACAGTAATCTTACATAACTCTTCAGGAGGGAGTCATCCAGTATTTTTTCAATGAAAAACAAAAAAAATCTTAATATTTTGAAAAAGATAAACGCTGCTTTGACGATTGGCGTTTTTGTACTTTACTTATTGAATCCGATTTTGGTGTTTGGTTTTGATGGTTCCGGTGAAACTTTTGACAATCAGGCAGCAGAGAAAATCCAACAACAACTTCAGGACAACGATTTTCCAATAAATGAAGAAATGGGCGGCCGAATCAAGGGCATGATGGCCCCATTCATTCAGAACGAGGGGCAAATAGAAAATCAAGAAGTTCAATTTTATACCGATATCTTTTCCGGAAGATTTTTTGTAACCAATGACTCTTTGACATACTCAGTTGTTAAACAGGAGAATTTTCGAGAAGTTCCAACTGAACTTGATGGGGATGAAAAAGGACCAATTGTTATAAAGGGAAAAAAGGAACTAGAAAGCAGCAAGATTATAGCCATAAGGGAAAAGTTTGTTGATGATGACGGACAGGTGAGCAACCTTTCTCCACAAGGAGAGGATCCCACAGGTACAAAAATTTCACATTTTAAAAAAAGTGATAAAGACAAGTGGATAAATGGCCGATCTACTTATGAATACGTGAGTCTGGGTCAAATTTGGGACAACATTGAAGTTAATTTGCGAAAAACCAAGAGTAACGTAGAAAAAGTATTCACTGTTGGGCCAAGCGGAGACCCTGGAAAGATTCAAATTGCCACAGAGGGAGTAGACAATATGTATATTGGAGATAACGGCGATTTGATCTATGAAGTTGGGGATGAAAAACTTTCCATGACTGCTCCGGTTGCCTATCAATTGGATGAAAAAGGAAAAAAAGTGGATGTACCGGTTCAATATAAAATAGATAGAGAAGGAGTTTACTCTTTTACAGTTGGAACATACGACAAAGATAGGTCTCTGATTATTGACCCACTTTTGGCTGCTACTTTTTTAGAGGGCACAAGTTATTCAATTGACTATCCGGCCATTTCGGTAGCTTCAGATGGTTCGATTTTTGTGGTTGCAGAGACGAGAGATACTGCGCTTCCAGCCACAGTTGGGGCATATGATGAGGTGCAAAACGGTTTGCGTGATCTTTTGGTGGCAAAGTTCAACAGTGACCTGACTCAATTATTGGCTTTGACCTATTTAGGCGGTACCGGTAATGAATCTGCTTGGAATTCAACCATTGACTTTGATTCATCCGGAAATGTTTTTATCTCAGCCGACACAGCCTCTTCTAATTTTCCAGTTACCTCGGGAGCTTACGACGAATCATATAACGGTGGGGGCACCTATGAAGGGGATTTGGTGCTTGTGAAAATGAGTAGTGATCTTTCTCAACTCCTGGCTTCAACCTATATTGGAACATCAACAATTGAAGATGGTGGTGCTCTTGTGGTTGATGGCGCAGGTAATGTTTATTCGGTGACTTATGCTGGTTGTGATTTTCCTACAACTGCCGGAGCAGCTTTTGAAACTTGTACCTCTGGCATCATGAATTCAGCTGTAGTAAAATTTGACAATAATCTGACCACTCTTTTGGCCAGTACTTATATGCACGGTATGGAAGCTACTTCAATCGTGCTTGATTCATCAAGTAATGTTTTTATTGCTGGGATAGCTTATGATGATTTGTATGTAACTTCTGGTTCATTTATGGAGACTGCTCCGAGTGCGAGTTATAATAATTTGGGAATTGCAAAAATTAGCAGTGACTTTTCCACCATTTCAGCTTCTTCCTATTTCGGTGGAAATTATTGGGATTGTCCGGCGAAATGGTCTCAAACTTCACTGGCAGTTGATTCTCATGATAATATCTATTATGGTGGGGAAACTCAATCAACCAACCTTCCAGTAACTGCCGGAGCCTATGATACGGAATACGGTACGTATAAGGATAATTTTATTTCAAAATTCAGTAATGATCTTTCTTCTCTCTTAGCTTCCACTTATTTTGGTAGTAATGACAATACCGAAGAAGGTTTCTCTATGGTTTTGAATTCAGAGGACGAGGTGTATATAACAGCTTGGACTGTTTCTTCAAGCTTTTTTGATGAAGATCCTTTTCCCACAACCGATGGTGCCTATCAAGAAAATGAACCGGGCGATGCTTGGAATGGCGGTGCTTTTGCCGCTAAATTCAGCAGTGACTTAACAACTCTGGAGTCCTCAACTTATCTTGGGGGAACTGATGGTGGTGATGAGTTTTATGGTGCGATAACTCTGGATTCTTCTGAAAATGTTCTTATTGTTGCACCTACGGAAGATGCGACTTTTCCTGTTTCTACTGGAGCTTATGATGAAACATTGTCCAATGCTAGTGGCGGACTCTTTGTTTCAAAATTAGATCCTGGTTTGAGTACCTATTTTTTGGATCACTTAGAAATTACTTCACCTCAATATGATGTTGATGATGATTTTGAAGGGGGCTGGGATTCTTCTACTTGGTCAACGACCTATACATCTTCTGAATATGCAGGTCCTAATTCAGTATATGACACTGAAATTTTGTCAGACGGAAAAATTCTTGCTGTGGGTAGTTTTACTTCATTTAATGGGGCTACTATCAATAGGATACTTCGACTAAATTCGGATGGTGCTTTGGATACTACTTTTGATCCGGGTAGCGGAGCTGATGGCACAATAGATGCTATGAATGTTCAATCAGATGGAAAAATTTTGATTGCTGGATATTTTTCGACCTATGATGGAGTTACTAGAAATAAAATAGCCAGGTTAAATGCTGATGGATCTTTGGATACTACTTTTGATCCAGGTGATGGAGCTAGCAGTACAATATATGCAATGGATGTTCAATCAGATGGAAAGATTTTGCTTGGCGGGTCCTTCACGACCTATAACGGAACAGCTAGAGCTAGGATTGCCAGGATAAATACTGATGGATCTTTGGATACTACTTTCGATCCGGGAACCGGTCCGAGTTCTTATGTTTATGCAATAGATATTCAAGATGATGGGGCAATCTTGCTTGGTGGAAATTTCACAACTTACAATGGAACTGCTAGAAACAGGATTGCTAGAGCAAATACTGATGGATCTTTGGATACTACTTTCGATCCGGGAACCGGAGCAAGTTCTTATGTTTATGCATTCAATATCCAAGATGATGGAAAGATTTTGCTTGGCGGGTCCTTCACGACCTATAACGGAACAGCTAGAGCTAGGATTGCCAGGATAAATACTGATGGATCTTTGGATACTACTTTCGATCCGGGAACCGGTCCAAGTTCTACAATTAGGTCGATTAATATTCTATCAGACGGTAAAATTATTATAGGTGGAACTTTTACGACTTATAATAGTATTGCTGAGGCTGGGCTTGCTAGAATAAACTCTGACGGATCATTGGATCAGACTTTTGATGCCACGGCAACCCTAACCGGATATACTTATCTGTATGTGACAGCTGTTCAATCTGATGGACAAATTGTTGTTGGTGGTTCACTTAATGTTGATAGAGGTGATTATGTCGTGCGTGGATTCACCAGAGTGAGTGCTGATGGAGCTGATGATTTAACATTTAATGACTACACACCATCAGCAGGAGGATGGTCTATTGTCGATGGAGATGAATTTTTCTCTGGAAGCAAAGCTCTTGCTTCAAGTACTACAACTTTTACGTCGGATGTATATTTAAACGCTGAGCATGATTTCACTTCAGATGGACAAATAAGTTTTTACTGGAAAACTAGCACAGGCTTACGAGATATCTTGAAAGCTTGTGTGGATATTGATTCAGCTGTTTGCGCAGATGTAGAGGGGGGACCAAGTACTTACACAAAAAGAACACATCTAAATACGGACTGGGAGATTAAAACCATTCCGGTTACAGCCGGTACTCACCAAATTTCTTGGTATCATGAAAAATATTACGATACAGACGAAGCTTGGTTGGATGACATCAAATTCACCGAGCTTCTGGAAGCCGACAACGCTTCAATTGGACAAGCAAAAACCGTCAGAATAACCGCCGTTAACACGGTTGATGGAATTTATGAACAATACGACGGTG
Source organism: bacterium (assembly GCA_003251635.1). Lineage (GTDB taxonomy): Bacteria > Patescibacteriota > Minisyncoccia > Moranbacterales > GWC2-37-73 > SZUA-486. Next base: position 69,380 of record QKEW01000013.1, read on the forward strand.
ACAAAACCATAACTTTCTCCGGTCTTTCAACGACTGGCGGAAATCCAACCGCTTTAGATAAGGATGGGGTAGCCATTCCTTTCGGAACTCCAACTACCCTAACTTTCTTAGATGGTATTGCTGAAACTCAGATAAGGACTTACACGGAGGAAACTGCTCCAATGGACATTACGGACGGAACCTATGATTCTACTGCGGATGCTTCTTACGATCTTGATCTTACGGTGGCGGCTTCTTCCATAACCCTTTCTCCAGCCAACTCCATCCTGGCCGGCTCCTCAACCTCACCGGCCGTCAACAGTGAAGTAACTTTTACTGTTACCAGTTATGACACTGAGGGTAATCCTTACACCACCGGCAGTGAAACGGTAGTGATAACCGTAAGTGGAACCAATCCAGCTACTCCCACCGTAACTGACAACGGCGATGGAACTTACAGCGCCTCTTACACTCCGACCACTGAAGGCGCCGATCAGATAACCGCCACCATCGGCGGAGTAGCCGTCGGGGCCGACAATGACGGCACCAGTGACGGAACTTTCAATTTAACCGTAGGCGCCGCTCAAACTCTTTCTCCAGCCAACTCCATCCTAGCCGGCTCTTCAACCTCACCGGCCGTCAATCAGGCAGTAAATCTAACCGTAACCAGTTATGACACCGAGGGTAATCCTTACACCACTGGCGGTGAAACCGTAGTGATAACCGTAGCAGGAACCAATCCGACCATTCCGACCGTA
>QKEW01000015.1 GCA_003251635.1 bacterium
AAAAGGGCAGCTAGTAAAATGATTAAAAAAAGTATTATTAAAAAGAGTTTTTTTCTTGTCATTTTTGTGTTATTTAAGAGCAATTTAACTCCTAAATTATAGCAAAAAAATGAGAAAAAAGGAAATGGCTTTTGGGTGAATAAAGGGGGCTATTTTTTTGTACTAATCCGAAAGAGTAATAATTAAATTATTTGAGGGTTTATGTCTGAAAAAAATGGTTCAAAAAGAAATTATAGCGGGCATTTTCTTTCTGTTTTAGCCTTTTCCCTGCTAACGGCCGGTTTGGCTTCTTGGCTATTTTTTAGCCAAAATCTAAATCTGACAATTTCTTGGTTGGATTTTTTGGTGTTGTCTTTGGCTGTTTTTCGTCTAACTCATCTTTTGGTCTTTGATCTGGTTTTTGATTTTATCCGGCACTACTACAAAAAAAGAGGTGGCCTTTTTGCCACCACAACTAATGAACTGCTTTATTGTCCTTGGTGTGTCAGTATCTGGCTGGGAGTTTTGGTGGTCTTTTTCTATCTATGGATTCCCCAAACTTTCTACATTTTTCTAGCCCTAGCTTTTTCAGCCGTAGCCTCCCTACTCGAAACGATTTCCAGCCGTTTGATCAATTCCAATCATCAAAACAAAGAGGATACCCATTCAAACAACCTCAATTCACCAAACAATCCAGAATCTGACACGGATCAATCCAATTAGCTAGAAGATTTTCACTAGCCACATAGCCAGTCAAGCTAACAGTGCTTCCCCGGTGAATTCCCAAGTGTAAGTGCTTCCTTTCGCCGTCAGTCTGGGAACTATAGCCTTGCCCCAAATTTCCCAAAAATTCACCAACTAAAAGCTGTTGCCCAACATTTTTCAAAATGCTGCTCAAATCCAAATGTCCATAAACCACCGTCACTGGGTTGCCTTGCCAGTCACACTCTTGCACCAAAACTCCGCCATATCCACTGGCAGGTCTTTTCAAAACAATCTGACCATTGCAAACAGCCTGAATCGGCACATTCACGTCAGCCTCTTGCTCAAAAGTTTCCAGATCAATAGCTGTGTGATAGCCTTGAAATCTTTCCGGCTGAACCGGTGAATTATCGGGAGACACAAAAATGCCAAACGGTTTTTTGGTTAAGCGCTCCGACATTTTGTCCATCGGATTATCCCAGCCAACATCATCAATCACGACCGAATTCGTCTGGCTTGAGTTGTTTGAATTTTCGAATTTGTTCACACCCACAGAATTTACTGCTGTTTCTACTGAAAGATCAGCATCTGAATTTATCATGGTTGATGAATAATTTGAAAACAAAAAAACACTAGCCAACCAAAAAATCAGTCCTGCCAGCAAAATCAATGCGACAATAAACCAAGCTGGTAATTTTGAATTTGAAATCTTAAGCTTCATTGGACTTATCTATAAAATTTCTCAAAATTTTTCCGAAATTTGAAAACTTTTGGTGCATCACCCGAAACTGTTCAGGCGTCAGAATTTCTTTCCACTGCTTCTCGGTTTTGACAATTTTCCCTATCATAAATTTAACTTATGATTACGCCTTTAATACAACTCTTCGAACCGAATATTGCCAAACACCTAAATTCTTACCAACCACCTCCGCCGCCTCCGCCTCCGCCGCCGCCAGCTCCACCGCTGCCGCCACTACCTGAAGAAGTTGAAGTGTTAGATGCAATAGCTCTAGATAAACTATCCATATGATCAGATAGGGCGCCCAGTGAAGAAAAATCAGCTCCAGAAAACCAAACCAAGGGATGCGCTCGAAAATAATCCTCTCCGAAAATTTCCGCAAATCTCTGAATCCAAATTCGCGTCAGCCCAAAAATAATGGCGTAAGGCAGAAATTTTTCAAAGATATTTTCTCTTTCATAAAATTCGGCCCGATCTTTATCAACCGTTTTGATAAACAATCGAAAGCCCTTGATTTGCCAATTCAGCTCAGCTCCACTATTTGTGCGCTTGGGCATAATAAAAGAAAAAATCAAAATTATCACCGCAGTTAAGATTAAACTGATACCCAAACTAAGATTTTTCTCTATCAAATAAAAAGAAGGAAGGATCAGCGCAACCCCAATTAAGGTAAAATATTTTTTAAATTTTAAACCCATTCTGGTCAACATCTTTTTTTCAATCAAACTTTTTTGAACTTCTTTTTTTAACGGCTGTAAAACTTTGTAGAATTCTTTTTTCAGAGAAGATAATTTTACCACCGAGCCTTTTTCAAAAATTTTATTCAAAATCAAACTTTGCGAACGACTCAAATTTCCATTTTCAATAGCCTTTGAATTGCGCTCCAGTTGATAGGTCTTCAAATCCAAAAACAAAATTTTCTCCTCCACTTCTCGGATGGTCAAAAAACCTCCAACTGCCAGATTGATAATCTCTCCGACCACCAATTTATTTTCCATTTCACCATTTCGCTCCAAGATTCCCATCTCCAATGGCAACAAATTTCCAGGCGGATCATATTGCGCGATAACAGTTTTTTTGATTTTCGGATCCTTTCCAAAATTAAACCAAAAGTAAAAAGCTACTCCCAAAACAACAATCGGAATCAGATAGTACCAATAGAGACTGAAAAATTCAAACCAACTCATTTGATAGGGTTCAATAATGTTCTTGGGAAAAGTAACTGAAGCAGTGATACCTTGCCTTTTAGCTAAAGTTTGGGTCGAGAAAAATTCCAAGACATTCGGCTGGCTCCAGGCAAAGGTCGCCGAGTTGCATTGCTGATCCCCCAGAGAACCGGCGTAACAAAAAACTTGAGAATTTTCCGAATTGATTCCTGGCGGAAAAATCAACTTGACCTGAAAATTATCAATTTCCAAATCCCAAAAATTTCCGCTCAAGTTCCAATAAAGCTCGTCAAAATTTTCCTGGCTAAAACGAACAGCATTTTTTACTTTGTAGTGTATCTCATAGTTATTAACGCCCTGAACTGTTTGATTTGGATCACCGATTTTCCAAGTTACTGTTTTGTCATTCCAATTTCGACTTTGGGTGTATTGCAAGGGCCTGCCTAAAAAATCTTGGATCGAAATCAACTCGACTGGACTTTTGATTTTTCCTCCGTCAATCAAATTGACTTGTTCCGGCAAAACACGAAAAATTCCATGTTTGTTCGGCGCCATTCCGCAATCAGCTGTGATTCTTTCAATAACATCCAAAGACGAATCAGTCCCGATTGTGATTTGGGAATCAAAATTTTGAATATACCAATCACTGACATTTTCTCGCGCCAAAACACCTTGAAAACTAAATAAAAATCCAAACAAACTAATCAAAATTACCCAAAATTTTATTTTCATTTTTTCGTTTTTTAAAAATTTCTATTTTTATTATAACTTTTTTAGCTATAAATCGGAAATTTTTATCTATTAAAACAAAAAACGCGACCTGCAAAAATCGCGTTTCTTTAAAAAGTTATTTTAGGACTTTTATTCTTCCACCAAGCTCTCATCCTTAACCAACATCACAAATAACGTTGGGATGACAAACAAGGTTAGAAAAGATGAAAGCATCAGACCGAAAATAATCACCGAACCCATCGCCAACCAAGTTTCATTGGAAAGTGTCACCGGCGTGATTCCGACAATCGTACAAATCGAGGTAATGAAAATGGCTTCCAAACGAGACTTGCCTCCATCCACCACGCTTTCAAAAAATCCGATTCCGCTTTTAATATTAAGATTGATTTTATCCACCAAAATGATAGCGTTTTTCACCACAATTCCAAAAAGTGCCACCACTCCGATCAACCCTGGAAAGCTCAAGCTTACTCCGAAAAGTGCCAAGCCGAAAAACACTCCGATCAAGGCCAATGGGATCGTTACCAAAACAATGAAAGTTTGACGGAAAGAATTGAACTGGATAACCAAGGTCGAGACAATCAAAACCAACGCGATGATCATAGCGCGAATGATTGACTGCACCGACTCAACATTTTGTTCATTTTCTCCTCCGTAACTTATTTCATAACCGGCAGGCATTTTGTAATCAGTAATTTTTTGTTGAAATTGTTTCAAAACTTCGCCGGCATTGGTTTGAGCATTGACGTCAGCTGAAAGCAAAATGACCCTTTTCTGATCAATTCGAGTAATTTTTTCAACTGACGGTTGCAAATTGATCTTTGCCACGTCTTTGAGAAAAATTGTTTGACCGGCGTCATTTTTAATTTGCAAGTTTTGCAAAGACTCCAAATTCGGCAAACTATTTTCGCCAAAGCGCGCCACCACCTGAGTCTCGTCTCCTCCGGAAATTATCTTGGTAACTTCAGTTCCGGAAATAGCCATGCGCAGCGTTTGGCTAATATTGGCCGCGCTGATGTTGAAAAGTTTCATCCGATCATAATCCAAATCAAAAACATAGTCAGCCGGTGAATCTTTGAGCGAGGTGTCCACATTAACAGTTCCGGAAATAGAACTCAAGAATGGTTTTAGATCGTTGGCAATTTGATCCAATACTTCTAAATCATCTCCGGAAATTTGAGCTTCAAAAGCACTACCGGATGGCGGCCCACCAGCACTAATCACCACAGTAATGGTCGCATCCGTTATATCCGCCAGATCCTGACGCATAACCTGGGCCAAGTCATAGGATTTGATTTGACGCTCACTTTCATCTTTCAGTTTGATGGTAATTTGAGATTGATTGGAAGAACTGGCATTACTGCCCGATCCAATGACTGTGGAAATATTCAAAATTTCCGGATATTTCAAAAGTTTCTCCTCAACCTCAGATGTGATTTGAGAAGTTTCTTCAAGTTTCAAGCCCACTGGAGCTTCTACGTTAACAAAAATTATTTCCGAATCACTAACTGGAAAAAATTCACTCTTGACCACTCCCAGGATCGGAAAAGAAATTGCCATCGCCAAAAGTAAAACCACAGCAAAAATTGTCAGGCGTCGACTTTTTCGAGTAGTTAAAATTCGACGCAAATATTTTTCATAGACCGGCACAATCCGATCAAAATGTATGATTCCATGAATCAACTTGGAAAAGAAATCTTTGTCTTCGTGAAAACCTTGGTTTTTCAATTTCAGCTTAATCAAATCATCATTTCTGGATTCTCGCTGAGCCAATTTTTTGTTTTCAAGCAAATCTTGTTTGCCTTTTAGCAAATACCAATCAATCAAGCCATAAAAAACCAACACACCGATTGATAAAATTATGCCAGCCGTCCAAAAACTGGAACCCGCCAAAGAAAAACCGCCCAAAGCCACCAAAGCGACCGCCGCCAAAATCCAAAAAAACATAGCGCGCGTCAACCGCACCCTTTCCAAAACCGCTGCCAAAGGATGATTAACAAACAAAGCCACGAATAAAGAAGCGATCAGGGTCACTGAAACTGTGATTGGAATTGAACGAATGTAGGAACCGATAATTCCACTGGCAAAAAGTAGCGGCAAAAAGGCCCACACGGTCGTCAGGGTTGTTGTTAACAAAACTACCTTAAAATCATTGAGCACCAATAAAACCGCTTCTTCCGGTGTGAATTTTCCGGTATTGAGATATTGCTTAGTCGCACTAACCACCACAATCGCATCATCCACCAAAAGACCCAGCGCTAAAATCAGCGAAATCATCGAAAGAAAATTCAAACTGATTCCAAAATAAAGCATGACTCCAAAAGTTATAAAAAATACTAATGGAATTGCCAAAGAAGCTACCAATGCCTCTTTTAGACCAATAATCAAAAACAAAATTCCAAAAACCAAAATTATGGTCAAAATAAAATCGTGCACCAACTGATCAAAATTTTTCCTAATTTCCTTGGCAGTATCAATGGTGATGTCATATTCAATTCCCGCCGGAGCCGCTGCGATCATTTCGTCCAATTTAGTTTTGGCCTGATCAGCTGTTTCAATGATTGATCCCCCGGTTTTTTTGACAATATCAATACTGACGCTTTCTTGCGGATTTTCGCCGTTTTTGGAAAAACGCGAAATAGCTGTTTTTTCAATGGCCTTAGCACTAACTTCAGCCACATCTTTCAAATAAACAATTGCTCCATTTTCACCAGAAAGAATCGGGATATTTTGAATTTCACTAACTTCAAAAAAGCGAGAATCGGTCTTGACGGCATAGTTGTAACGCTCACCGGAAAAATTACCGGGAGGAATCTGAAGATTAATTGATGAAATTGTCTGATTAACAGCCAACGGTGTCAATCCAAAAAAAGCTAGCTTATTATTGTCATAGGCTATTTCATATTCATATTGGTCTCCACCGGAAAGATTGACCTCGCGAACTCCGGAAATTTTTTCCAATTCCTCTTGAACGTCCTTGGCAAAATCTCTCAGCACGAATCCGTCATAGGGACCCGCAATGGAAACTGAAAAAATCGGAGTGTCATCAACAGAAATTTCCGTTATCATCGGCTCATTGGAATCTTGAGGTAAATCGTTTTTGACATTATCAACCGCGTCTTTCAATTTGCGCAAACTATCATCCAGATTGGCTTTAGCGTCAAATTGAACCGTGATGGAAGAAAGTGAATTGGCAGAAGAGGAAGTAACCTTGTCCAAATCCTTCAAGCCGGAAATTTCCGTTTCCAATTTCTTGGTTATCAAATCCTCCACATCAACCGGAGAAGCCCCGGGAAAAACCGTGGTAACAATTGCGATTGGAATTTTCACTTCCGGATCCGATTCGACCGGCAAGGCTCGGTAAGCATAGATTCCCAAAGCCGTTAGCAAAACGATAATCAATAAAACTACTCGAAAATTTTGCACGAAAAAATTCAAGAAACTTTTTTTCAGTTCCGGTCGAAATTCCAAGCTTTCTAAATATTTATAATCTGAAGATTTTTTATTCTCTTTCATATTTTTGCAGATAAGTAAAAACGGTTATTGCTCTTATTTCAATTCGACAGTTTGACCGTCGCCAACCAAACGATTTCCTTCAATAACCACCAGGTCTTCCATTGAAAAATCCGCTTTGATCCGCGCGTTTTCACCAAAAATTTCTTCAACCTCAACGGTTTTTTTGAAAACCCTGGAATCACTAACTAAAAAAATATAATTTTCGTTTTGCGCAAAAGTAATGGCGCTAAGCGGAACTATGATCGAATCATTCGAATCTGCTCGATAAATAACAGGAATGAAGACATTTGTGACTGTTTCGATTAGGAAATCCTGATTACCAACTGGTAGCGCTTCCACTAAAAACTTTCGAGTAGTCTCATCGGCTTGAGAAGCTACACTGACAATCTTAGCTGAAAATTTTTCTGATTCATCTCCAACTTCAATCAAATTACCAACTTTCACGCCATCAAGCTCGTCCAAGCTCACATAAAAATTAATCTTGATTTGATTGCTTTGAGAGATGGTAGCCAAAGTTTGGCCAGCACTAACCGCGTCTCCCAAGGATACGTTTTTGGAAATCACAAAACCGCTGATCGGAGCTTTGATCAGATGATTGTTTCGAGCCGCTTCCAAAGCAATTTGGGCATTTTCTTTTTGCAGTTTGGCAATATCTTTGGCAGTTTTATTAGCTTTGGAGTCGTCCTTTTCATAGGCGCGCTTGGCTGCATCATAATTTTCATCCGCTTGCTCCAAAGCATTTTCCAATTGCTTAAGCTGGCTGCTGGCAAAATCATTATTCACACCAAAAGATCCCCCTTGATCGTCAACTTTGACCAAGAGTTGATTTTGTCCAACCCACCGGCCCAAATCAAAATTAACCGCCGTAGCAATTCCCCCAGTCAAACTAACAACCTTGATTTGTTGGTCACCAACAATCAAGGCTGGATATTGCAAGGTGGTTTTTAATTCTTTCAAATCAGTAACTTTTTGCGCCTCAACCGAAATTTTCTTGTCAGGCGGAGCTGTTTCTTGGGTAGTTTTCTGATTAACCTTTCTCAAAACCAAACCAAAACAAACCAAGACCAAGATAAGTCCAATTACAATCTTTTTCCAATTTTTTCCGTTTTTTTCCGACATATTATTTTCAATTACAGTTTAAGCTCACAAATTAACATTCTTTCCATTCTAGCATAAAATGGTCATTTTGTCAATAAAAAATCACGAGAAAACAAAAAACCCACCGAGGCAGGTTTTCCGTCTCAGTGGGCTCATTCAGTTTTTTCTTCTTGTTGCTGTAACACTTTTTCTAAAAAATAAAACATCACAGCTAACAGAAAAGATGTCACTCCTGCAAAAATTAAAAAAAACCTGAAAATGTAAGTTGGGATTGGCTCAATCAACAAGACTAATCCGAGTGCCAAAAATGGCGCCATCGTTCCCAATAAAAATCCGCACCGTCTCTTCGCTTTGGTCATCATAACCATGATTATCCTTTCTGCAGAAAAGTTTGGACAAATACTTCTTCGCACAATTAATCAAGAAACGATTGTATATTTTTATATAGATAGCATAAATAGTCAAATAAATAAAACATATAGGGATTCAAAAAAATTATATTATCAAAATTCTATTTTGAAGTAAAATATGCTAAAATTAAAAAGGTTTCGGATAAATTTTTAAGAAAAATCAACATGGATGAAATAAAAATAAAAATTGACGGCCAAGAAATTTCAGCTAGAGCTGGGCAAACGGTTTTGCAGGCCGCTCAAGAAAACGGGATTGATATTCCCTCGCTCTGTTTTCACGCCGATCTGGAAACTAAAAATCATTGCAATCTTTGCTTGGTTCAAATTCAAGGCGAAGAAAATTTGCGCCGAGCTTGCGGGACGCCTGTCCACGAAGGCATGGAGATTTTGACTGAGTCACCCGAAATCCAAAGCGAACGCCAGAAAAATCTGGACAAAATTTTAGACAAACATCTAATGGAATGTGATGATTGTGTTTGGCTGGGCAACTGTCGTCTCTTGGAATTGGTGAAAAGATTTAAAGCTAAACCAATTTTAGAAAAAAAAGAATCCGATCAAGTTTTACAAGTCGGGACTGTAGTTTTTGACCAAACCAAATGCATTGGTTGCGCCAATTGCACCGCGGTTTGTCCAACCAAATTTTTAGATCTCAATGAACACGACAAAGTTTGTCCTTCCACCGACGACACCAAGGATTGCATTAATTGCGGCCAATGTATTGTTCACTGTCCGGTTGGCGCCATCGAAGGAATCGGCGAGTTCGAAGAATTGGAAAAACTTTTTCAAGACAGCGAAAAAACTGTAGTGGTTCAATTTGCGCCTTCCATCCGCACCAGCATCGGCGAAGAATTTGGCTTGGAGCACGGTTCGATTGCCACCGGTAAGCTCATCACGGCACTAAAAAAAGTCGGCTTCAATTTTGTTTTTGACACCGCTGCCGGTGCCGACTTCACCACCATGGAAGAATCCGAAGAAATCATTGAAAAAATGACCACTGGCGAAAAATTGCCAGCCATGTCATCTTGCTGTCCGGCCTGGGTCAAATTTTTAGAATTCTACTATCCAGAATTCGTGCCCAACCTTTGCACTTCCCGTTCCCCACAAATCATGCTGGGCGGCATCGTCAAAAAATATTGGTCAGCCAAAAATAACTTGAAACCCGAAAATATTTTCATGGTTTCCATTATGCCCTGTGTGGCTAAAAAATTCGAAATCAAAAGAGAAGAGCTCAAAATTGACGACCAATATCCGGTTGACATGGTTTTAACCACTCGCGAATTGGCTCGACTTTTTCGCAAGAAAAAAATTGACCTCAAAGAAATTGAGGAAGCTCAGCCGGATAATCCCCTAGGAGATTCTTCTGGGGCTGGCGTAATCTATGGCGCCAGTGGCGGGGTTTTCGAGTCGGCCCTTAGAACCGCTTATTTCAAATTAAAAAATGAGGATTTACCGGACGAAGCTGCTAAAGAAATTCGCGGATCAGCCAACATCAAGGAAAAACATTTTCAAATCGACGATAAAACCTTGAAAGTTTGTGTAGTCAATGGACTCAAAAACGCTCGAGAGGTTTTGGAGCGAGTGAAAGAAAATCCAGGTCTCTATGACGCGATCGAGGTCATGGCTTGTCCTGGCGGTTGCGTTGGTGGCGGTGGACAACCAGTTCCAACTAGTCGCGAAATCATCGCCAAGCGAGCCGCCGGACTCTATAACATCGATGAGAAGAAAGAAATACGTCGCGCCCATGAAAATATGGCAGTCAAGCAAGTTTATCAGGAATTTTTCTCTAAAATTGAAAATCGCCGCAACATTTTACACACTCATTTTCACCCAAGAAAAAAATCAATAATTCAAACACTAAAAAATTCAAAAGAAAACTATGACTGCCAACAATAAAAATCAAAACATCTCGGAGACAGTTTTAACGGGAGCTCGAGCCAAAAGCTTGGCCTGGTCTCTGGCTCTAATTTCCGTCGCCTGTCTTGCTCCATTTTTTCACTATCAACCAATTACCGGTCCAATTATCAATGCTACTTTGTTTTTGGCCGCTCTCTTTCTGAGTTTACCAGCCGCTTTTTCAATTGCAATAATTCCAAGCCTTATTGCTATTTCAGTTGGAACTCTACCGGCTATTGCCGCACCTCTATTGCCAGCCATAATGGTCAGCAACATGGTATTGATCGCGATTTTTGCTTGGCTTAAAAGAAAAAATTATTTCTTGGCTATGATCAGTGCCAGCTTAGTTAAATTCGCTTTTTTGACTGCCTTAGGATTTTCTATTGCTAACTTGATTGGATCAACGCCAATCCTCAAAGTTGCTACCAATATGCTCAGCTGGGCCCAACTCTTCACCGCCCTCACCGGCGGACTCTTGGCTTGGGGGGTTTGGAAGAGGGTTTTGGGAAAATAATCTGCTGCCAAAATTTAAATTAATTACTTCAAATATTTCCCATACTTATCCACTGGGTAATAACACCAGGGGTTAGGATATTCATCCGGATCCAAGCAGCACTCCATGTCCAAGTGCTTGCCTTTATCTTTTTTGCTTTTGGAAGGTTTGTCATTTTTCTTGGCGCACACCATTCGACCTTGCGAATCAATCCTGTAAGAAACCGGCTTGGGAGCGGTTATTTTTGGCTTGACTGGAACTTTCGGTCTGACTATCTCTGTCAAATTAAAGGTTGCAGCCGTTGCCAAAAATTGAGGTGAGTTCTGCTCAATTAATTTTCGATCGTCCGAACTATCTTCCTGATTTAAAAATACCGGCACCAAATTATACACGTATTCATCCCTGTTCAAACTAAAGAAGAAAGTTGTTTCATAACAATCATCCGTCGGGGAAACATAAACTTGATGCATTTCCCAATCTTCACTTTCAATCAAATATTTTTCTAGTTGCTGACAACTTGATTCACTTCTTACTTGTCCTAAGTCCTTATAAACAAATTCATCAGTAGCAGAAAAATCCTTGGCCTTGGTAATGCTATAGACCAAAACATCAAACCCAACAAAACTATCCCCGCCAACTTCAGAGGCCGGCTGCCGAAATTGCCACCGATACTGCCAAGTGGAACCACTAGGTGCGGCTTGGCTGGCTGGTGTTGACCAAGTAGCTGGGTATTTCAAGGAAAAACCATACCAATTATTTTTATAGGTTAACCAATCAGTCGTATCAATTTCTTTCCAGCTATCATTCTCGACTTCTGGTTCGTTTGTGTTTAAAAAATTTTCAATCTCACCCTCATTTAAAATTGGAAGGATAAATTCCGACGGCAGCTCCTCAAAAGATTTTTTTTCGTTCTTTGATTTATCAATATTAGCCAACCAAACCAAAAACAAGACAGCTATCAAAATAAAAATCAGATCGCGCTCCAAATTGGCACGCCCAAACAAGCCCTTTGCGACAAATCGAAAAGACCTTCTGTGCCAATTTGATTTTTTTGCTGTTTTTTTCATGGCAGATTAAATTTAGACCTGTTTAATCAATACAACAAAAGCCGCTCTAAAATCCCATAATCCTAACACGAATTGGCCTAATTTTTCAAGAAAAAAATATTTTTAGATTTGCGACCCAAACAAAAATAAAAACGCGCCAAAGCGCGTTTTTTAAAAATAAGAAAAATTTACCTAAACAATCCTATTCATAGCGCAAGGCCTGAATCGGATTAAGTTTGGAGGCGCGTCTGGCTGGATAATAACCAAAGACGATTCCAATCAGAGCGGAAACTCCAAAAGAAAGCAAAATGGAAAAATTGGAAACCATGGTCGTAGTGCCAAAAAAATTCTCCACCACCCAAGAGACCACCACCCCTAAAACAATTCCAACTATTCCACCAATAAAGGTCAGCGTTGCTGATTCAAACAGAAACTGAGCACTGATGTCCGCTCCCTTGGCTCCAATAGCTTTTCTCAGTCCAATTTCTCGCGTTCTTTCGGTTACTGTTGTCAGCATCATATTCATAATTCCAATGCCACCCACTACCAAAGAAATTCCAGCCACCGCTCCAAGCAAAATAGTTAGAGTATCCGTCACCGATGACGCCGTTTCCACGATATCCCCTTGGTTCATGATGCTAAAATCAGCGCTACTGGCATTGGCAATTCCATGCTCGGCCAACAACAAGTTTTCAATTTCAGTCTCAGCTGATTCCATCTCGTCTTGATCAGCAATCTTAATATTAATCATGGAAAGATACTTATCGCCTTGAAAATATTGTTGATAAGTTGAAAGCGGAATATAAACCACATCATCACTACTATTAAATCCGGTTCCTCCCTTAGAAACCGTAGTACCAATCACCGTGAAATCAATTCCGTTAATCCTAACCTTGTTTCCAACTACCTCACCAGCATCAGTTCCTTCTCCATACAAAGCTTCAATAACATCCGGACCCAACACCGCCACTTTTGCCAAACGATCCTGCTGCTGCTCGGTTATGAAAGATCCTTGTTCCACTTCAACATTGCGAACCTCTGAGTATTCCTGGGTTACTCCATTGATGGAAGTACGGGTGTTATTGCCATTACCAATCACTTGATAATTACCCGAGGAAAGAGGTGCCACTGAAGCTACACTATCCAAACCTTCAATAGCTTCAACATCCGACATGACCAATGACTCATCACTACCGGCCGCACCACGCACAAAAGATCCGGGACTTCTTTGCGCGCCACCTCGCACCATTAAAAGATTGGAACCGATTGATTGAATATTTTCCTCAATTTGTTGTTTAGCTCCATTACCAATCGCCACCATTACGATAACCGAAGCAATTCCAATCACAATTCCCAAAATCGTTAGGCCGGTACGGACCTTATTGGAAACAATAGCAGAATAAGTTTCAAAAATAGTATCTTGCAAAAGCATTTTGGTTTTCTCAATAATTATTAACTATTTTTCTTATCACTGATAATTTTCCCGTCTCGAATAAAAATAGTTCTTTGCGCCCAAGCAGCCACTTCTTCTTCATGAGTAATCAAAACAATCGTATGTTTTTTTTCTTCGTTAAGTTTGCGGAAAGTTTGCAAGACAAACTCTCCAGTCTTGGTGTCCAGATTTCCAGTCGGCTCATCAGCTAAAATTAGACTTGGCTCATTGACTAGCGCTCTAGCAATTGCCACTCTTTGCATTTGTCCACCAGAAATCTGATTGGAAAGATGGTGCCAACGATTTTTTGGCAAACCAACCGCTTCCAGAGATTTTCCAGCGCGAACTTCCCTTTCATGGCGCGGAACCTTTTCATAGATAAGCGGCAACATCACGTTGCGCAACACCGAAGTTCTTGGTAAAAGATTGAAGGACTGAAAGACAAAACCAATTTTTTTCATTCGAATCGTCGCCAAAGCATCATCGCTCAATTTGGAAACATCCTTACCATCCAAAAAATATTTCCCGCTAGTCGGAGTATCCAAAGCCCCCAACATGTGCATCAAGGTCGATTTTCCACTCCCCGATGGTCCCATGATGGCCACGAACTCTCCATCAGCGATTGAAAATGACACGTCGTCCAGAGCTCTAGTTTCATTATCACCGGTTCTATAAATTTTTACCAAATTCTTACATTCGATCATATATATCCTTTAAGTTGATTTAATGAAGACCGCCACCTCCCCCAGGACCACTGCCCATGGTTGGCAAAATACTGCTAGATGAAGAAGAAGATGAGTTTTTTTGGCTGCCACTACCACTGCCAGTGCCACTACCAGTGCCAGTAGAACTAACTACGATCACATCACCCTCATTTAAGCCACTAACAATCTCCACGCTGGTATCATTGGAAATTCCCAGCTCAACCTTTTTTCTTTGCATTTGAAATTGATCCATGGTTGTCTGAGTGGAAGAACCGCCCTGAACAGAACCGCTCGTATCTTGCACTAAAATATAATTTTCACCGTTGACTGTCTTGATGGCGCTGCTTGGAACAACTACCACGTCTTCCTTGTGTTGAATCATGATTTCAGCATCAACACTCATGCCAGGCTTAAGATATTCGCTAGTTGATTCAAAAGCAATCTCAACTTGATAGCTAACCACACCTGATTCAACCGTTCCGATTGTTTCAACTTTAGAAACCTTACCTTGCATAGTTACATCAGAAAGCGCGTCAAAAGTTAACTCAACGTCATTGCCTTCCTTAACCATGGCTGCATCAACTTCATTCAAAGTTATGTTGGCTACCATTTCCTGGGTAATCACCGAAGCCAAAACATCGCTTTGGGAAATTGAATCGCCAGCCTCCACACTCAAATCAGTCACCACTCCGTCAAATGGGGCTTTAATATAGTAATCCTGTAATTTCTCTTTAGCGTCTGCCAAAGAATTAGCTCTCTGTTGAAGTGAAATTTCTTGCAACTGACGAACCCATTTATCCTCAATAGTTTCAGTTGTGTACTGATTTTCCGTCTGCTTCATCTGAATCTGGGCCGAACGCAAATTGATCTCGGCGTCGCGGATTGATTTTTCCGCATCTTCCGAATCCAATAAAGCGATTATTTGATCTTTCTTAACTTCTTGATCATTTTTAACATAAACTGCCATGACTTCGATCGCATCGCCAGCCACTACCGGTTTGAGATCGACCTGACTTTTAGGATTGACTTGTCCACTGCCAGTTACTGAAACAGCGATGTCGCCTTTTTCTACGGTTTGCGTCTTGTAAGTCGTAGCAGTCTCATCACTTGTGGAATTTTTCGAATTCCAATAATAGACTCCTCCGACAATCAAACCAACCACAATTAAACTTACGATTTTATGTTTCCAGATAAATCCGAAAATCTTTCTGAAAAATCCTGTTTTTTCTTCCATGATTATGATAATAAAATTTACACTTTGCCAAACGCCTCCTTTTTATGCTTATTTCAAGCGTTGCTTTATTTTTATTTTAGCACAAGCAAAATAATAAATATATTTTGTTTGAATTTGAAATCTTACTGTTGAATCGGCTGTTGCGGTCCATTGCCATTTTGCATTTGCACACGACAAGACAACGTCTCATTATCATCAGTTTGCGGTCCATTTTGACAAGTTCCAGTTAAAGTCCTTTCTTCACCTAGATTAGTGTCAGTGAAAGAAAATTCACAACTGTCACCTTCGGCCTTATCAGCACAAGCTGCGATTGCCTCCTCAGAGCTTCCCATTCCACCTTCCGGCCCCATTCCATTTCTTTCTTGAGAATTGTTCTGATTGCTGTTTTGATTGCGAGAACCCACGCCACTGCCTGTTCCCTGTCGATTTTGCTCTTGATTTTGTTCTTGATTAGAATTTCGAGTTTCAAGATCAAGCACGTCGCCGTTATTGGCCGCTTGACTACAACCGGACAAAAACAACGTGGCTGCTACAAAAGAGCCTAGAACCGCGATTTTTTTCTTCATCATTTTTTATTTTAAATTAATTACTTTTTTAGTACGACGACCTCAAAATTTGTTTGCAAAACTAAAACACCCCATAGGGTGTTTTTAGTTTATTGTTGTCGGGGCGTCTGCCTTCGCTAAAGCTCCAACAAGACAAGCAGGGATTCGTCCTCACTCCGACTCGGACCCTGGGCGCTACACACAGAAAGCTCGCACTTGCTCGCTTTCTACTCGCGCCCTTCGAATCCCCATACATCCTAATAAAAATCAAAACAAGCACCCGAATGGATGCTTGTTTTGATTGCTGTCGGGGCGCAGGGATTCGAACCCTGTCTAAATGGTCCCAAACCACTCGTGCTAGCCGTTGACACCACGCCCCGTTAGAATTTTCACTTTACAATAATCAACTAAATTATTGATAGTGCTCCAAAAATTATTACTGCCTCATAACTTACTTCAGAAATTTCTAACGGGGCAGGCCCCGAAAGAATTTCTCTTCTCCAACTAAACCCAATCCTACTACCTTTTAAAAAATAAATCAAGAGTTAGTTGACAACAAAATCCCGCACTAAGCGGGACTTTATTGATATTTTTCCAATGAATTCACCCATTCATCAAAAAAACTATTTTACAGCTTCTTTCAAAGCCTTTCCAGCTGTAAATTTCGGCACTCTCATTGCTGGGATTTGGATTTTTTCCTTAGTTTGAGGATTAATTCCTTCGCGAGCCGCTCTATCAGAAATTCGGAAAGTTCCAAAACCAGTCATAGTTACTTTGTTTCCCTGTCGAATCTCTTCGGTAATCACTTCTTCAAAAGCCTCCAAAACCGCCATGATATCCTTCTTGGAAAGATCGGTTTTGTTGGAAATTGAATCAACTAATGCATCTTTGTTTACGTTAGCCATAAGACACCTCCAATCCAGTTTTATTTTTAATATTTACCTCCTACTTTGTCTATTTTACTTTTTTCAGAGAAATAAAGCAAATTTTTATTCAATTACCTCCTAGCGAGCAAATTCCACGCTGCGAGTTTCGCGCAGAACATTAACCTTGATCTCGCCCGGATATTTCAACTCACCCTCAATTTTATCGGCAATTTCACGCGCCAATTTGATAGCTCCCAAGTCATCCACTTCTTCTGGCTTAACAAAAACTCGGATTTCCCGACCAGCTTGAATCGCATAAGCCTTTTCAATTCCCTCAAAAGAAGTTGCCACACTTTCCAACTCCTCCAAACGTTTCAGATAATTTTCCAAAGAATCCTTGCGGGCTCCTGGTCGACTGGCCGAAATAGCATCGGCCGCCGCTATAATGAAAGCCTCTTGGGTTTCAAATGGATAATCTTCATGATGCGATTTGACCGCGTCAATAACACTCTTGGGCATGGAAAATTTGTTAAGAATCTTAATTCCGATTTCCACGTGAGTTCCTTGAATGTCGTGGTCAACCGCTTTGCCAATGTCATGAAAAAGTCCGGCTTTCTTAGCTACACTCACATCTGCCCCCAATTCAGCCGCCAGCGCACCGGAAAGATGAGCCACCTCCAAAGAATGCAACAAAGCATTTTGTCCAAAACTGGTACGATATCGGAGTCTTCCCAAAACATGGATAAGTTTCGGATCAACTCCTGCTACTCCAACGTCATAGGCAGCCGCCTCCCCAGCTTCACGAATCTTATTATTGATTTCCTTTTTAGCAAATTCGACCGCCTCCTCAATTTTGGTTGGATGAATTCGTCCATCTCCCAAAAGTTTTTCCAAAGCAATTCGAGCAGTTTCTCGGCGCACTGGATCAAAACCAGAAATTACAACCGCCTCCGGCGTATCATCCACAATAATCTCCACTCCGGTCATTTTTTCCAGAGATTTTATGTTGCGACCCTCGCGACCAATAATTCGACCCTTAACTTCATCCGACGGAATCGAAACTGTAGTTGTCATGACTTCCGATGCATGTGATCCGGCATATTTTTGAATAACTCCGGTCATGATATTTTTAGCCTTTTTCTCCAACTCAACCATGCCAGTCTTTTCCAATTTAGCAATTTTGTCCGCAATCAAATCCCGAGTTTCCTCTTCAGTTAACTGCAACAAAATTTTCTTAGCTTGAACCTTGGAAAGTCCAGCGATCTTTTCCAATCTTTCCAATTCTTTTTTTCGAGCCAACTCGGTCTCCTTTTTAATTCGACGAATTTCCTCAATTTTTCTCTCCAAATTGTTTTTTCCGACCTCCAATTCATCCAATTTCTTGTCCAAAACTTCTTCTCTTTTTTCCAAACGCTGCTCCAAACGCATGATCTGATCTTCCCGAGCTTTCTCTTTTTGCTTAGCTTCCTCCAAAATCTCCACAGCCTTGTTCTTAGCATCCAAGATAGTCTCCTGAGATTTTTTTTCAGCCTCTTCGATTATCTTTTCAACCCGACCTTCGGCCGTATTCAGCTGCTTTTTAGCAATCGATTGCCTAACGAAATAACCACCGAGAGCTCCTGCTGAAATCGAGAGCAAAGCGGTTACGATTAAACCTATTCCCATATTTTTTCAATTTTCAAGCGAACAAAATCGGCCCGACTAAAATAAAGACGGCTTTATGGAACCAAGATTTAGCATTTTTTCCAAAGTATTTTTTGATTGCATCTTATTTTTTGTCTATTTTAAACCAAATCAAGTCTTGTCCGATTAAAAATCCTTCTGTTACTTATAACGCTCCCATCATACAGGTTTTAATGGTTTTTGTCAAAAGCTCAAAAGTGTTATAAAATAGGAGAGCTAACTCTTAGCTAAACTTATGTACAAGCCAGTTGTTTTGGCAATTTTAGATGGTTGGGGAATCAGCAGTAATCCACGCGGTAATGTACTGGAAGAAACCCCCTTGCCAACCATAGAAAAATTGGAAAAATTTTATCCGATGACAACCTTACAAGCCAGCGGTATTTCCGTCGGTCTTTTTTGGGGCGAACCTGGCAACAGCGAAGTTGGTCACATGGCTCTAGGCTCAGGACGTATTATTTATCAAAATTTACCTCGAATCACCCTAGCTACTCAAGATGGAACTTTTTTTTCCAATGAAGCCCTGCTTTCAGCTATCAAAAATGCAAAAGATAACAAAAGCTCCCTTCACCTGATGGGCTTGATTGGCGATGGTAGTGTTCATTCATATGTTGAGCACCTCTTTTCCCTCTTGGAAATGGTGAAACAAAATGGTCTAAAAAAAGTTTTTATCCATGCCTTTACCGATGGTCGAGATTCTCCGGAAACCTCCGGGGCTCAAACGATTGCCAAACTACAAAGCAAGATGAAATCAATAGGGGTTGGAAAAATTGCCAGTCTTTGCGGACGTAACTGGGCCATGGATCGAAACAACAATTGGGATCGAATTGAAAAAGCCTATCGACTCCTGACAGAAGGAAAAGGCGACAAATTCGATGATCCAATCAAAGCCCTAAAAGCTTCCTATGAAAAAGATATAACCGATGAGTATCTGGAACCTTGCGTTATCGAAGAAAAGGGTCAACCTGTCGCCACTATCAAAAATAAAGACTCGATCATATTCTTTAACTTTCGCGAAGATCGAGCCCGTCAAATAACCAAAGCTTTTGTTCTGCCCAGTTTTGACAAATTTAAGAAAGAGCCACTGGAAACCGACTTTGTAACCATGGTTGAGTATGAAAAAGATTTACCGGTAAAAATTGCCTTTCCACCAGAATTACCCGTTGGAGGTTTGGGTGAGGTTCTGAGTAAAAATCATCTCAAACAATTAAGGATTGCCGAAACAGAAAAATACGCTCACGTTACCTATTTTTTCAATTTAGGCAAAGAAGAACCTTGGCCTGGAGAAGATCGCCTTTTGGTTCCATCTCCATCAGTTTCCAAATTCGATGAAAAACCTGAAATGAGCGCTGCCAAAATCAACAAAAAATTAATTGAGGCCATCAAGACAAAAAAATATGATTTCACCTTGGTCAATTTTGCCAATCCGGATATGGTTGGACACACAGCCAATCATGATGCTTGCGTTGAAGCGGTCAAGACCGTTGACGAATGTCTTTCTGAATTGATTCCAGCTGTTTTGAAAGTTGGTGGCTGTCTTCTAATCACAGCCGACCATGGCAACATCGAACAAATCGTCAATTTTACCACTGGGAGAAAAGATACTGAACACACTACCAATCCGGTGCCCCTCTGGTTTGTTACCGCTGAAAATCACCGCGAAAAAGATGCCTCTGAAATAGCTCGCCAAAAAAATGAAATCGGCGGACTTCTTAGCGATCTGGCCCCAACCATCCTTGATCTTATGGGAATAAAAAAGACAGATAAAATGACCGGGGAAAGTCTTTTGGATGTCTTGCAATAAAAAAACAAACTTCTGCTGAGTTCAAACTAAAAATCCCCTTTCGGGGATTTTTAAATATCAAATCAATGAAACCAATGCGCCTATTTGATAATTTTATCGACGATTCCGTAATCAATTGCCTCTTCGGCTGACATAAAATAATCTCGATCCGTGTCCCTTTCCACCTTGGCTAATTTTTGATTGGTATTTTTGGCTAAAATTTGATTCAATCTGTTTTTAGTCTTCAAGATATGGCGAGCGTGAATATCAATATCGCTAGCTTGACCTTGAGCTCCGCCCAAAACCTGATGAATCATAACTTCAGCGTTAGGTAAAATCATGCGCTTGCCTTTTTTACCAGCCGAAAGCAGCAAAGCTGCTCCGGAAGCTGCCAACCCCAAACAAATGGTCTGCACATCCGGCTTAACATATTGCATAGTGTCATAAATAGCCAATGCACTGGAAACTACTCCGCCCGGAGAATTAATATAAAGCTTGATGTCTTCCTTGGAATTTTGTTGTTCCAAAAAAAGCAGTTGAGCAATAATATTATTAGCCACGCCGTCCTCAATTGGACTTCCCAGAAAAATTATTCGATCTTTCAAAAGCCTCGAATAAATGTCATAAGCCCGCTCGCCAAAGTGAGTCTTTTCAATGACCGTTGGAATCAAATATTGATTGGAAATATTTTTTTCCATATGTGTGAAAATTAATTTTTAAAAAATTAAACCAATTCTGCCAATTTTACAAAAACTTCTTCATTTTGTAGATTTCCCTTAACAAAATCATACACTTTGGCCAAATCAAGTTTCTTTTCAATATCTTTGACATTTTTGTATTGAGCCAAAGTTTTGTTCATCTCAGCCTCAATCAATTTTGAGTCAATCTTTATTTCCAACTCCTTAGCTACCTCTTCCAAGGCCAAGGCTGCCAAAATTCTCTTTTCAGCCTGCGGTCGCCAATCTTTTTCCAAATCTTCTTTGGTTTTCTTCAATTGATCCAAATAAGTTTCCAAATTGACTCCCATCGGTGAAAGTTGCATTTCAAATTCTCCCAACATCCTTTGCAACTCCTCTTCAACCAAAATTTCCGGCAATTCGGCCTTGGTTGATTCAATCAATTTTTCAACTTGCTGAGCCTTTTTCTTCTCTTTAACTTCCTTTTCTTTTTCCTTCTTGATTCCTTCTTCCAAACTCTCTTTGAGTTTGTCTAAATTTTCAAATTTACCCAAAGAAGCAGCAAAAGCATCGTTGATCTCAGGTTTTTTTCGTTCCTGAACCTCAATCAGTTTAACTTCGAACTGAGCCGGTTTTCCCGCCAAACTTTTCTCGTGATATTGGTCTGGGAACTTTAACTCGAAACTTTTTTCTTCTCCTGCCTTCATTCCAATCAAATTTTCCTCAAAGCCTGGAATAAAAACTCCGCGACCCAAGATCAATGAATGATTCTTACTGGAACCACCCTCAATTGGCACGCCTTCTCTTTTTACTTGAAAATCCACCGTGACACTATCCTCTTTTTTAGCTTCCCTACTTACCACTACCAACTGCACCCGACTTTGAGCCAATTGCTCCAATTCTTTTTGGATTTCCTCTTGATCAACTTCGATTTTTTCTTTAGCGCCAGCTTTGTTTACTTTTTTTATCTTGTCCCGCCAATTCTTTACCTCAGCTTCGGGCATAACTGCCGTTACAATCTTGTATTCAAAGTCATTTTCCGGAGCAACTTTCAAAATCTCAGCCTTAGGTTGACCAATAGCTTCAATTTTATCTTTTTTCAAAACCTCAGGATAAGTTTTTGCTATGGTTAGCTGAGCTGCTTCGTCCAATACTACATTTGATCCAACTTTTTCTTCAATTAACTTTCGCGGCGCCTTGCCAGAACGAAAACCCGGAATTTTGATTTCCTGGGAAATTTTCTTAACTGCTTCATCAATATTTTCCTTCCAACCATCCCAAGAAACACTGATGCTCAATTCTATTTTTGATTTAGGTAATTTTTTAATTTCCGATTTAATCATATTTTCTTTGTGACATACACAACCTGAAACAAAATTCCTTATTTCCTATTGCACATGACTTATTAGCAAAATTCTTATTTAGCCATTTTCTTTTGATAAAGCTTCTGTCCCTTGGCAACTGCTGCCCAAGCCTTCTCTTTGTTGCCAAATCCTTTAATTTCAACGCTCTTACCCTCGATAGTCTTATAGGTCTCAAAAAAATGCTTGATTTCTTTAAGTGTGTATTGATTCACATCCTTGAGATCTTTGACTTCATCCCAACGCGGATCACTGGCTGGCACCGCAATCAACTTGTCATCGCCTTCTCCACCATCAATCATTTTCATAATTCCAACCGGTCGAGCTTCCACCAAAACGCCCACTGCCAGTGGATAGGTTGTTAGAATAACCACGTCTAAAGCGTCATTGTCATCCCAAAGAGTTTGGGGCACAAATCCATAATCGAAAGGATAGTCCTGAGCAGTTTTCATGGCTCGATCCAACTTAATCAAACCGGTTTCCTTATCGATCTCATATTTATTTTTAGATCCTTTAGGAATTTCCACGATAACATTAACAACCTTGGGAGCTTCTTCCCCGACTGAAACTTCATGCCATAAATTCATATTGATTGATGACAACTTGATTTTGCAATTAACAATTACGCTTAATTACAAGAAAAAGTTAAATAAATTTAATTTTTAAAAAATTATCTGCGCTTTTTTATTTATTATCTTCAGTTTCACTTTCTTCAACTGACTCACCAGATTCAGCCTTAGCCGTTTTGGGTTCATCCTCATCACTCAAAACATCAATTCTCCAACCGGTCAATTTGGCAGCCAAACGCACGTTCTGACCTTTTTTACCGATAGCCAATGATAACTGCTCAGCTGGAACCTTAACTTGAGCCTTTTTCTCAGCCTCATTAATTTCCACCAATAAAACCTTAGCTGGACTAATAGCTGCGGCGATAAATTTTTCCGGATCACTGCTCCATTCAATAATATCAATCTTTTCACCACCTAATTCATCGATAATGGCCTGAACTCGAGTCCCTTTTTGTCCAACACAAGAACCGATCGGATCAATTCCTTCTTCATTGGAAGAAACTGCGATCTTAGTTCGAGAACCAGCTTCGCGCGCCACTGATTTGATCTCGACAGTCTTGGCAAAGATTTCCGGAACTTCCAATTCAAAAAGTTTCTTAACCATTTCACCACTGGTTCGACTCAAAGTTATACCCGGTCCTTTAGGATCAGATTCTACCTTATTCAAATAAACCTTTACTCTTTGGCCAATTCGATAAGACTCCCCTCGCACCTGCTCAGACGGAAACAAAACTCCAGTTGATTTTCCCAAATCAATATAGACATTATTTCCTTCAATCCGTTGAACCGTTCCGCTTATCACTTCGCCTTCTTTTTCTTTGTACTCGGCAAACATTGATTCTCTTTCAGCCTCACGAACCCTTTGAATGATAACCTGTTTAGCGGTTTGAGCTGCAACTCGGCCATAATCTTCCTTGGATTCCAATTCAATCTCAATCACATCACCAATTTTCGAATCTTTTTTGATTTTCTGGGCATCTTCCAAGGTAATATCCCGCTCCATATTATAACGAGGTAATTTTTCATCTCCATCAACATCCTCTTCACTCTCTGACATTTGCTCCTCTCTGGAAACTTTTTTAGGATCTTCTTCAACTTCGGAATCTTCAGCTAATTCATCTTCACTGACAAATTCTCGCAATGTTTCATCCACCACGTCCTTCATTAGAAAAAATTTGGTTTGACCTGAAACACTGTCAAACTCCGCACGAATCTTCTGACCACGTTTCCCGTAATCCTTTTTATAAGCTGCTGCCAAAGCCGCTTCGATAATTTCAATAACCTTATCCCGAGCTATTCCCTTTTCATCGGCAATTTGCATAATTGCGCTACCGAATTCACCCAAACGGCCGCTGAAAGATTGATTATCCTGATCTTGATTTTTGATTTTAGTCATATTTCATTTAACCTCAAAATGATTTTGGTTCAAAAAATCATTTTGATTTTATCAATTAGTTTTATTAAATTAATTCACGCCACTTTTTAATACGCATCGAGAAATAGTTTCTTTCGATTTTAAAATTATCTAAAGAAAAAAGCCCGCTTCGCCAGCGAACTTCCCAAAAACCATTCTTCTATTCGATTATAGTCCAAAAATCAGTTTTTGTCAACACAAAACACCCAAACTTGAATTTAAATAAAATAAAAATAAGACGACAAGCCATATAAAACAACCCCCTGAAACCATCACGGCCAAGGGGATTGTATCGCACAAGATAAGCTCTATGCAAGAAATCTATAAAGTCGCTTCAACAGTTTCTTCGGTTCCATCATCAACAGTTCCATCATCAGTTGTTCCATCATCAGTTGTTCCATCATCAACAGTTCCATCGTCAACCGTACCGTCATCAACTGTCCCATCGTCAACAGTTCCATCATCAGTTGTTCCGTCATCAACTGCACCATCATCAGTTGTTCCATCTTCAGAGTCAATAGAATCCTGAACTTCATCTATAAGATCTTCCTCGGAATCATCATCAACTGGCTCACTTGGGTAACCATTCAAAAATCTAAACACCCAACCCAAAAGACTAAATCCACCTTCATTTTCAGTGATAACAGCTTTGATTCTTTCTCGTTCTTGAGTAAGTGTCAAAAGTTGTTCCTGAACTATTGCTTGATTAGTCTCATCCAAAGACCCCATAGTGCGAGTCAATTTTCGAATTTGATTTTCATTTTTTGCGAGACTGCTGCGAAGTTGACCTAAATTCTTATAATCAGTTCCGATAAGAAACTTTTTGAATTTATTACCGCTTTCAACTTCTTCAATAGCATCGGAAACTTCATCTGCAGTTTCTTCGCTTTCATTAATAACTTCTTCAATTTCTTCAGCTACATCTTCATTTATCACTTCTTCTTGCTCAACGACATCTTCAAGGCTCTCGCCCATGCTGGCAACTTTTTCTTTGTGCAAGCTAGCATTGGTTTTTTGCGAAACAACATCTCCGGTAGTTTTTTTAGTGCTTTTTGTAACAGGCTTCTCAAAATTCTTAGCTTCCTGTTTAACATTAACCTTGTCATTTTTAGCGACTTTGTCAGTTTTTACTGATTTGTCAGAAGCTTTGTCGCTTTTTGCCAACGAAACACCGGTTGTTGACATGATTATTCCCACACTCGCTACGGCAAAGGCCAGGACCAAAACCGCAAACATGCTCTTCATTGATTTGTGCATTTTTTTGTTTTTTTACTTTTTATTAAGTTTGTTGACTAACAATATTATTATAGCACAAAATATTTTTTTGTGTATAGTTTTTTTCTTGAAATTTTCCAAAAAATTTCAATTCAAAAATAAAGGCTCAATAAAATAGACAAAAAACCGCAATCGACCTAAAATTTATATATAGATAAACACGAAAATATGAAAAGATTGAAAAAAATTATTCCGCGAGGAAGCATTGTCCTATCCATCACTTCTTTCGCCTCATATATTCTTGGTCTGGCTAGAGATCATTTTTTCGCTCAGACATTCGGAGCTTCCCGAACTCTAGATGCCTATAATGCCGCCTTCCTTTTTCCCGATCTCCTATTCAACATCCTGATCGCCGGAGGCATATCCGCCGCTTTCATTCCAATCCTCACTGATCTTTTTCATTCTGATCAAAAAAAAGCCCGCGAATATATAAATACAATTTTAACTGCTGCTACCACTGTAATGACACTTACAGCTATTGTCGTATTTATTTTTTCCGATTCAATAACTGTTTTAGTGGCCCCTGGGTTTGAAGCTCAAGACAGATTATTGGTTGCCAAGATTTTGCGCCTTTTAGCCTTTTCTCCAATTCTGTTTGCCGCCTCCAATGCCTTGGGGGCGATCTTGATCACCAGAGGGCGTTTCTTTTTCTATGGACTCTCTCCCATTCTCTACAACTTGGGTATAATTTTGGGTACTGTTTTTTTGGTTCCGCATTGGGGAGTTATGGGAGTAGCCATCGGAACCTTGTTTGGAGCCGCCTTACATTTTCTTTCCCGACTTTGGGATGCTTGGCAGCAAGGCTTTCGATTTAAGCCCAAGTATGATTTCAAAAATCCCCAATTCAAGAAAACCCTCAAACTCATGCTTCCCAAAATGTTTGGCCATCCCATTGAATTAGCTACTTTTTGGGGGTTTACCGCCATCGCCTCCACCCTAATCCCCGGTTCGGTAGCCGTGATCAACTTTGCTCGCAACTTTCAAAGCGTTCCGATCAGTTTAATTGGCATAACCATCGCCACCACCAGTTTCCCTCTTCTATCTGGCGCAGTTAGCCAAAAGAAAAAAGAAGACTTCTTCAAAACTCTTCAACGATCTTTTTTATTAATTTTTTCCCTCAGCACTTTTTCAGCAATATTCATTTTTTTGATCCGCCAACCTCTTATTAGTATATTTCTTGGGGGAGGATCGTTTGATTCAAATGACATTCACCGCACCGCTACGATTTTGGCGATTTTCTGTTTGAGCATTCCGACTGAATCATTGGTTCATCTGCTAGCCAGAGCCTTCTATGCCACCAAAAACACCTTGATTCCGGTGAGTGTCAGCATTTTAGGAATATTGATCGCCATTCCCGGCGGATTTTTCCTCAGCGCTTCCTACGGGCTATCCGCTCTTCCCTTCACTTTCTTTTTAGGAAGTGTCTTGGAGCTAATAATTCTTCTGGTCTTACTTCCGATTTATTTGAAAAAATCTCTCGACTGATTTTTTCACCTAGCCCACAACTATCATTAATTTATTTTCCTTGTCAGCACCCTCACCATTCCAATCGCCAATGGCTTTCATCAAGACATCCTGATCATAAACATAGTCAGCTCCTCTTCTGGTTCCGGGATCATTGGTGATGAATTTTCCATCTTTTGTATAGCCTTTTACCACCAACATATGAAAGATTGGGCCTGGCGCGGTAAAAAAGGGATTGCCAATTTCCCGACCAGCCAACGGCAAAATCACCGCCCTGCCAGCTGCCAAGGCACTTTTGATTTCAGAAACAGTTGGGTCAGAAACAACTTCGACCTTTTCCAACTGAAAATATTCACGCAAAATATCCGCTGTTTCTTCAATAGTCGTGTCTTTATAATAACCAAATCTTTTTTCTTCAAAATCTTTAATTGCCAAAAGTTTACGATCAGCGTCATCCGGCCCACCAATACTTTCGTTTTTTATATAACTGGAAGCCATCAAAGTTGAAGCTTCTTCACAAAACTCACTATAGGGATCTTCCCAGTTGGCGTGCGGCGCTTGGGAAGTAAAGGGGATGTTCAAATTGATTTGCGTTGGTAAAATTTCAGCCTGCTCGGTTTCTTCCTCTTTCACAGTTTCGTTTTCAGAAAAGTCATTGGGAGTTTCCAAAGATTCCGGCAATCTAGAAACTTGGTCATAGGCAACCGGAGCCGGCAACGAAACTGGATTTTCAACCTTTTTGTCTCGAAACACAAAAACCGCCCCGACTAAAAAAATTATCGAAACTAAAAATAAAATTAAATATTTTTTCAACTTTTGCATACATTTTCATTTAGTGGCAATCTCCTGATCGCTGATTTAATACATCCCAAATACCATCAAATATTTCCAAATAAATAAAATAGTGGCTTATTTTATTTGGTCAAGGCAATCTTTCACTGCTCATTTTTTTCAAATACCTGTATTCGTGAAAAGTAAGAACCATGACAATCAAATCAAGAATTGTCAGAAATATCAAAAAAATCGAACCGGTTATGCTATAACGATAGGCTTGGTAAACAATGAACAAACCAAAAACCACCAGCGCCAATGGGTAAGCCCAGAGCTTCTTTTTTAGCAGATTAATAATCAGGAAAAATTTAACAACCCCATGACTAAGCAGATAATAAGCAGCAAAATACTGACTGCTTATGGTTAAATCCTGAGCTAAAACATAAAGATGGGTCGCGATAAAATCACTCGGATCTTCAACTATCTCCTTTTGAATAAGATAATAAATTATCTTTGTAATGAATTGTTGGGAAACAAACAAAAGAGCCAGACCGCTGACAATTTCTATTACCGAGTGAATCCCCTTTAAAACAATGCTTATTTCAAAAGCCAGATAAATTTTCTTTTCTTGTGCTTTTATAAACTTTTCCATATATGATAATTTTACACCAAAAAACCTCAACATTCTATCTGTGCACAAAATCCAAGATGAGACTAGTACAATTTTCAAAACGGTTTATAACTTATATAGCTAAACGACCCCGGATGACTTAAGAAATAGCCCAGACGCTACCGACTTAAACACCTCCATCCTTATTAGACAAGACTGTTAAAATTACGATTCTTTACTTTCTCCGCCTAATAACCTATACTGAAGGGACTGCCTTTGGCTTCTTGTGGTATTTTTTGCTCTATTTGCAGCGATAATCACTTCCTGTCTTAGAGAGTTACCTAATCAATATCACAAAATTATGGCCAAAAAAATCTTGAATTTGTTAGTATTGCCTTCCGTTGGCAATATGCAACAAGTAATCGATCGCTTTCCTTTTTCAATTGAACTGACGAAAGGTCAGTTCAAAGATATCGAAATAATTTTTCAAAATAAAAAAACAACCATTCTCTACAAAGGAATTGACATTCGAAAATTTTCTTTCGTTTGGCTTTGTTCTTCTTGGAGAACACGTGACCTGGCCTATGCCATAAAACTATACCTGGAGCATCATAAAATTCCCCACACGCCGGTTGAACAAGGAACTTCCAAACTGACTGACCACATGTCTTTTTCCCTAGATAACATTCCCATGCCAAACACACTTTTTTTAGCAACCAAAAGAGTGGATAAATTTCTCAATCGAATCAAGGATATTTGCGGTTATCCTTTAATAATAAAGGATATCAAAGGTTCTCGCGGAACAGACACGATGAAAATAACCAATGAGACACAACTGTTGGCAAAGCTACAGGAATTACCCAAGCATAAAAAATACCTTTTTCAACAATACATTCCCAATGAATATGATTGGGGCATAATGGTTGCCAACGGAAAAGTTGTTTCCGGAGAAAAAAGTTACCCCTGCAAAGGAGAATTCCGAAACAACGCCTGCAACGGAGCAAACGAAGTTTTCATTGATCTGACAAAAATACCCAAGCATATAAAAGATATGGCCATAAAATCAAGTTTGACACTTGGACTGTCTTGGTCCAGGGCGGATATTCTTATTGATAAAAGAACGGGAAATTATTCCGTTTTAGAGGTAAACCGCCTCCCTGGCATCACTTCAAAAAGCAGCGAGGTGGACGGAGCATTTATGTTCCTCTCATCCCAAATAAAATCACTAATAGCCAGGTAATTTTAATCAGGAAAAATAAAAATCCCCAGACTGGGGATTTTTATTTTTAGCGTCGAGCAATTTAGTATTGCTTTCTTCTGTTGTCATCGCGTCTTCTATCATTGCGTCTTCCACCAAAACCTCCCCCTTGAGGGGAACGTTTTTCTTGAGGACGAGCTTCATTAACCGAGATTTCACGGCCATCCAACTCCTTGCCATCAAACATTTCAATGGCTTTTTTAGCTTCTTCTCCCAATGACATCTCCACAAATCCAAATCCTTTGGAGCGACCGCTTTCCCTATCCATGATAATGATTGCGGTTTCAACCGTTCCTGCTTGAGAAAACAATTCACGAAGAGAATCTTCGTTGGTGCTATAAGCTAGACCACCTACGTATAATTTTTTTTCCATTCTTTTTTCCTTACATAATTTATCGAGTAAGTCGACCGATCTTATTCATGATCTCTCTTGAATACATAGGTCGTATGTAAGGAAAAAGATGAAAACAAGAAGCTTACTTGCCGATTAACAATACGCTGGAATCAAAAGTAAGTCAATGATGCCACAGTGCCGACACGGTTTGAAAAAAATTTAGTGCAACAACATCGAAACAAAAAACGACGTCAAAAAAACTTATTTTAAATATTCAAAACCATGCCAATTAACAATATTCCCCTCCCGAAATATCATTGAACCAGATTGATTGGATTGCCCTTAATACAGCTCTCCACGTTCTCCAACATGATCTGCTTGGCCCGGTCCTGCGCTTCTTTTGAGAAAGCGGCAATGTGACCGGTGTGCAAGACGTTAAGTTTCATAAGCTGCGCATGCCATTGATATGCCTGAGATTCCTTGTTATTGGCAATGAGATTTTTTTCATCTTCAAGCACATCCAGCGCCGCCCCTCCAACCAGGCCGCTTTGCAAAGCTGCTATCAGATCTGGCGTATTAACAACTCCGCCTCTGGCAGTGTTAATAATCTTCACTCCTTTTTTCATGAGCTGAAAAAGTTGTCTATCAAAGAGATGGTGTGTCTTTTGGGTATGTGAAATCAGGATGGTTATAAAATCGGCCGTTGCGACAAGTTCCTCCAAGGACAGATAAGAAACATTATTTTTGGCGGCAAATTGCTCATCTTCAACCAAATCATGAGCAACCACCTTCATACCCACAGAACCTGCCAAAAGCGCCAACTCTTTTCCGGTTTTACCCAAACCAACAATGCCCAGGGTTTTCCCGAAAACATCGCTGCCCTCAAGATCACCTACAAAAAAATTATTTTCTTTTGACCTGCCGTAGGCAAGATGGATATTTCTAGTCAGCGCAAACAACAGCCCCATGGAAAACTCCGCCACCGCTCTTTCTCCATAGGCTGGGATATTGGATACTTGAACACAAAATTTTTGGCAGTCATCCAAGTTTATGTGATCATATCCGGTCGAAAGAGTTATTATATACTTAAGTCCCGGGAGTTGTTCAAATAAGGTAGCGTCTATTTTTGTCCAAGCCGAAACCAGCATTATTTCACTGTTTTTTATTTTTTCAATATCTTCGGATTTTAATTCCGATATAATATGTATTTCATGCTCGTTCCCAAGTCTGTCTTTGAGAAAATTCGCCTTTTCAGATTTGGTTTCAATGATGGTTATTTTCATATTGTTTGTTCTGGAATTTTAAACACCCTAAAAATTTACCCCTAATAGTATAGCACAGTGATTCAAATTCAAGATAATAAAAAACAGCCCTTAAAATAAAAACTGCCTCAATAAATCTGAATCGTGAACAATGCTAAAGTTTTTTAAACCGTCTCTTCCTTGAAGACTGGGGTTAGATTGGCAAAACCAGAAAAAAAGTGGTTCCTTTCCCCTCCTTTGATTTAAGCCAGACTCTGCCACCACAAAATTCAGTCAAAGATTTCACTATCGAAAGTCCCAAACCTGTTCCTGCAATTTCAAGTTTGCGAATATTACTTGCTCTGAAGAAAATTTCAAATATTTTATTTTGCTCAGCTTTTGGAATTCCATAGCCCGTATCCGAAATTTCAAATTGAACTTCTTTTTTTAGCTCCTTGATAGTAATCGATATGTTTCCTCCTTCCGGAGTATACTTTATAGCGTTGGATAACATATTTTCAAAAATTTGTCTCAGCAAAACAATATCCGATTCCATGTCGATAACCGGAGCACTTTTTCTAAAAGACAAATTCTGCTTTTTATTTTTTAGCTCCTCTTCTTTTTCTGAAATAATTTTATCCAGCAGCGCTACCACATCAGTTTTTTTGATGGATAATTTCACTTTGCCAAGTTCAATCCGATTCAAACTGAGAAAATCATTAATCAAATCAATTGCTTTTTTTGTCAAAACATTTATCTGTTTTAGCAGTTCATTTTTTTTAGAAGTTTCTCCTTCTTTTGTTTTTTGCAACAATTCAGATGTCCATCTGATGCTCGTCAAAGGAGACAGGAGTTGATGGCTTAACAAATGAATCACGCTTTCTCTTATTTGAATTATCTTTTCGCTTTCTTGAAGATTACCAATCAATCGTTTTTCTCCGGTGCTGACAAGAGCAGAGAGATATGAAACGACAATAAGAAAAAATGCTCTCATTAAATCTTCCACAAAATTGCTTGACCCTGTAAAAAAATGAGAAATGACAAGAACCAATCCTAATCCCAAAGAAGTCACCAAACCCCAATAGCCCCACCAGATACTAACCAATATTATCGGAATGTAAAAAAAGTGAGTGAAAACAACCTCTATACCAAGAAAAAAACGACAATACAAAGTCAAGGCTATGGAACAAATAAGCAACGTAGCAGAAATTATTAGTCTTTTTCTTTTTATTTTTTGATAGTTCATCTTGATTGCAATTATACCACACCCAGCTAACACCAAATTCTGGGTCAAAGACAGTCGTCGATTGGATTTTAGCATTATCAAATCCAGTCGACTCACATAAAAATTCCGAAAACAATTCATTCTCAGAACCACTGAAGTAGCTAATCACTTCTCCTGACCGAAAATTTCTCAATCAAATCCGCGTCCTTCGATAGCGCAACAACAAAATGTTTTGAGGGATCGAATTGTGAGTCTTTGTTTATGATTCCAAATGCAATTTTACGATAGTGCAGACCATCTTTTTCATAATAACAGTCATATTCTACATCAAATTGAGATGCTTGGTTTTTGGCACACGATGTGTTTGAATATTTTTCCGCATCAAGCTCATTGTTTTTGATAATTTCATGTTCCAATTGCTCAATGCTTTCGGCAATGCTACCGGCAGATGCATCAAGTGGAGCACTGACAGCAGTCAACACGATGTCATCGTCATCCATTTCCGCCCTGGGATTATTCATCCACGGATAGGTGATGTCATCGCTGTTCGTCACAAATCCATCGTGCTGAATATTGGCATCAACCCAATGCCAATCATCCGGATAAGCAAGAATGAATCGACCGGCATATTTTTTCAAATAAGATTCTCCTCTTTCTTCTTGTGTGTAAACTTGGTTTTGTTGCTGAGCTGCTTGCTGATTTTGCTGATCAATTGATTGTTGCTTTTGACTTTCTGTTGTTCGCTCGCTTCGCCCTTCTTGTCTCCTTGAGCCATTCATCTCAAAAAAAATAAGCATCCCTAAAAAGATGCTAAATATTACAATTACTAAAAATATTTTTTTGAACATGATGAAATTTGAAAAACAAAAAATTATTACTTCCTATTTTCAAGTTTAAAATAAAAAACAAAAAAATCAAAACTTACAATCAGATAAAAACTGACGATCAAATAAGACCAATCAAAAACCGCTCCTAGATTATGTGTGTTTTGCCAAAAATAGACCCAGGTCGAGGACAGTCCTCGAATCAATTGCGGCTCCGACCCCTGGAGGAAGCTCGCCTGTCCGCCTTTGGAGGGAACTTCTTTCATTGAAAAATGAGACCTGAATTAGATAATGTTAGAACCCCACAAAAGAAAAAGGCCGTTTCCCGATTTCGGGGCGTGCCTTCATTTCATCGAAGTGTAACCTTATTTGCCTTTGGGTGGATTTGCCGGTTTGGGTTTCTGCTGACCACCAGCAGTACCTGTATTTGCCCCACTCATGCCCATAACCTCTTTAGGGCTCTGAGGGCAACCCACCGAACCAGTATTGGCACCTGTCATGAAAATCACCTCCCTTCCTTCAAAAATTACGAATTTGATCGAAAACAGATTTTTCTTGCTCCAAGTACATCAGGCCGAATTCTCTTTTCCATTGCTCGACAGCTTTCGCATACAGCATTTGAAAATTTACTTCACCTCCTTCCTGCACGGTGTATTTTCTAATATCCTCGCCAGACACCGAAATTCCTCTCCGTAGCTCTTCAAGAGTAAACCCGATAGAATATGGAACATGATAAGAACCATCCGCATCAATAACCCATGTTTCACTAGGAGCCACTGATTGCGGATAATAAATAACCCTTAATCCTTCGATATCGAAGCTTATTGATGCTAAATCAACATACGCACTGCTAAAAGCTTTGAGAAAATTGTCTTTACCAACAACCCTAGCGAGCTTCAGTAGATCATCAACGACATAAATGCGTAAATGAACTGACCTGGTCTTATTTGCCACCATAAGCTGTCTCCAACTTTCTGCGAATTCTTCTTCAGAAACAGATAAGCATGCAAGTTCTGCCCGCAATGGAGTTATTGTTGTCACGTGCCACTGGAAAATTTCCCTAGGAAGTATACGACTGGTTTCAAGCAAAGAATTAAAATTTATCTTAGTGAGCGTAAATAACGAATTTACCTTCCCTTCTGTAGTTAGAATTCTATGTGCATTTTGAATTCCACTATTTGCGATATCAAAGGAAGCCCCACTCGCTCTTTGCTTGTTATGCGTCTCTTTTGGCCCATCAATGGAAATATCCAACCAATCGAACTTAAAGCCTGAACTTTCAATACAATCCATATATTGCACATACGAACCATTGTCAATTATTCCAATTTTACAATCTGGTCGTACTCCTCTGAGTTCTTGTAGCCACTCAAGATGCTTCGGCTTAAATTGTACTTCCCCCATTTCTTTAGACACTAACCTTGTTATCTAAATTGTATTGAATTTGGGCATTTAGAGCAAACTGCTGAGGTGGCATTTTCAGGGCAGTATGAATTCTAGTGTTGTTGTATTTCCAAACAGTTCGGTAAATT
>QKEW01000016.1 GCA_003251635.1 bacterium
GCTTTTTTCAACATTGATGCGTCCATAACCGAAGTATTGATCAAAACCGACATCTCCCAAGTCATCTGAGTTTTCTTTAAGAATTTTTTCCATCTCTGCAGCTGAAAGATTTGGATTGACTGAAGCCATCAAGGCGACGAGACCGGCTGTTATTGGAGCTGAAAAACTGGTTCCATTCCAAGCACCATAACCACCACCTCTATTAGTTGAATAAATGTAAGATCCAGGAGCTGCTATGTCTACCCAACTGCCATAACTGGAGAAACTAGATTTGGCATCGGTAGAAGTTGTGGCAGAAACAGCAATGGCATTTTCTATAGCTGCCGGATAAACCGGGGTACTGGTGTTATAATTTCCGGCTGAAGCGATAACCAAAACATCCTTACCATAGGCGTAATCAATAGCACTTTGCAAAGTTGAGGAATAGCTAGAGCCGCCGTAACTCAAATTTACAACTCGAGAACCATGACTAACTCCATACATTATGCAATTAGCCATATTTGAATAACTTGCAATCGCGTTAGCATCAGCGATTCTAACCGGAATAATCTTATTATTCCAAGCCACACCCGCTACTCCTAAAGAATTGCCAGTGATAGCCGCTGCACTACCAGCTACCGCAGTTCCATGACCATTAACGTCTTCAAAATTGGTATTGCCATCATAGAAATTATATCCATCCACAAATTTGCTAGCCAAATCCGGATGATCCGAATCAACTCCAGTATCACAAATAGTTACCGGGCTAGATTCGATTCCCTTGGAGATGTCCCAGCCAGCTGGAGCTGAGATTTTTGGCAAATGCCATTGAGAAGAATAGATTGGGTCGTTGGGAACTTCCATTGGTTCAGCGAGATAGTTTGGTTCAGCATATTCAACGTCACTGTCCTTGGAAAGTTTTTCCAAGACTTTTTCCCTTTTTTCTTTTGAAACTGAAACGACTTTTACTTTAATCTTATCAATTTCTTTCTTTTCTTTAAGCTCATTGTCTTTTAAAATTTTGTCTTTTTTATCCTTGGAAACACCATCTTTAAATTTCACCAAAAGCTCGTCTTCAACTAACTTAGAACTTTTTGAGCCAGAATCAGCCCAAGAGCTGTTTTGCAAATTCATATTCACCATCCAAACCAAAGAAACGATTATTCCGGCTACAAAGGCTACAATAACAAAGCCTTTCAAGGTGCTGATTTGTTTTTTCTGCATCAGGGCCGTTTTTTTCCAAATCCAACTTCGACTTTTTTTCACGGCCTTGTCGATCGGCCTTTTTGTTTTTTTCATTTTTTTATTTATTATTTATATTTAATTTTTAAATTAATTTTATCATATCCGAAACCGTCACAATCCCTCTGAGAATACCTTTTTCATCCCCAACCGGAATTGTCTTGAAACCAGATTCCTGAAAAATTTTTATCAAATCCTCTAATTTCAGTTTTGGATCAACATAAAAACACTCTTTGGTCATAATGTCCTCAACGGTTGAATTTGCAACATAGCTAATTGTCGGATTTTTTTGAGAAACCTTCTCTAAGCTCTCACTGCGGATAAAATCTATGAAAGACGGTAAATAAATATTAGCATTTTCCTTCGAGAAAAAATCCGTTTCCGAAACTATGCCGATTATTTTGTTTTCATCATCCACAACCGGCAAAGCATGCAATTTTTTTTCTGCCAACAAACTTGCCACTTTTGAAATTTGTTGATCGGAGTGAACCGAAAAAACTTCTTTTGTCATTACGTCTTCAACTATCATAGATCGTTGATATTTTAAATTTTTAGATATCTTTTTATAGCTATAAAACCACTGATTACTCCTAGCAGAACTCCGGTCAACATGGTAGCACCTAAAATCCAGAAAAAATTACTAAAATAAAAACTCAACAAATTTCCCTGAGGAATACTGCCATTGGTTAACGGTGAAATAAAATAGGAGGTACCAAAAAGCAAAATCATCGTCAAAACTCCCGCCACCAATCCATAGAAAACTCCTTCAAAAACAAAAGGCATGCGGATGTACAAATTTGAGGCCCCAACCAAGCGCATAACTTCAAATTCTTGTTTATGCGAATACATCGTAATCCTGATAGCGTTAAAGGTTATCAAAATTCCAATAACTACAAAAGCCAGGCCAAAAATCAAGCCAATTTTACGCGACATTAAAACTATTTCAGACAAGCGATCAATTGTCTTTTTATTTTCAATATAGTTAACACTACTGATATCTTCTTTAAAATAAGAATCCTCGACTGATCTCACGATCTGTTCATATTGTTCCGGATTATTAGCCCTAATCACGATAGAGGCTGGCAAAGGATTTTCACCAATTTCTTCCAGGGCCTTATTGATCATTTCAGTATTAGAACTAAGAGCCAACAAATCCTCCAAAGCTTTGTCTTTAGAAATATAATCAACTGATTTTATTTCTTCATAATCCGCTAATTTATCCTTAATCTCAATAATTTTAGACTCTTCTACTCCAGGATTAAAATATACGCTGACATTGATCTTATCTTGCAAGCTAACAATGATCAAATTAGCCGTAAGGCCCAGTACTACCGTAACGCTGATAATATAGAGAGATGTCGCTAAAATACTCACCGTAGCAAAAGTCAACCAACCATTTCGATAAAAATTGGTCATCCCCTCTTT
The DNA here is from genome assembly GCA_003251635.1 of bacterium. Classification (GTDB taxonomy): domain Bacteria; phylum Patescibacteriota; class Minisyncoccia; order Moranbacterales; family GWC2-37-73; genus SZUA-486. The sequence goes on from QKEW01000016.1 coordinate 2,647, forward strand.
AAATGTTCGCACTAATTTTAGCCACTTCATATATTTAAATCCTAGTTTGTTTTTGTAATTTATTTTTTAGTATTTTTTTAAGTTCAATACCTCCCCTTAATTTCATCGCTGACTATCTTGCCATTCTCCAATCGAATAACTCTTTTTTCAATTTTATCCACCATTTCTTTGTTGTGAGTTGCCAAAACTATAGTTGTTCCCAGGCCATTGATTTTTAGAAGCAATTGAGTGATATCCCAGGTTGAGTCCGGATCCAAATTACCAGACGGTTCATCTGCCAAAATAACTTGCGGATTACAAACCAAAGCTCGAGCCAAAGAAATTTTTTGTTTCTCTCCTCCGCTTAATTGATGCGGGTATTTTTCCATTTTATCCGTCATTCCAACTATGTCCAAAATTTCAGGAACCTTTTCAGCAATATTTTCATTAGTCTCACCGAAAACTTCAAGAGCATAAGCTACATTTTCAAAAACCGTTTTTTTTGGAAGAAGTTTGAAATCCTGAAAAACCGTACCAATATTGCGACGGAAATAAGGCAAGAGTCTTTTTTTGATTGAACTGAGAGGCCTTTCGTTGAAATAAACCACACCTTCCGATGGCTGCTCTTCAGCTGAAATTAATTTTAATAAGGTTGACTTGCCGGCACCGCTCTGACCTACAACTGAAACAAACTCGCCACTTTCGATGGTTAAATTGACATTGTCCAAAGCTACAAAATTTTCCGGATAAACTTTAGAAACATTTTCAAACTTGATCATAAGATTTATTTCGAATCCAATTTATATTTTTATTTTTTGTTTTGACCAGCTTGCCATTTAAGATAACTCTCCATAAAATCATCCAGATCTCCAGATAGAACCTTTTCAGTTTCAACACTTTCTGTTTTAGTTCGATGATCCTTAACCATCTGATAAGGATGCAGGACATAGGATCGAATCTGGCTTCCCCACTCAGCACTTTGAAAATCTCCCCGCAACTTTCTTTTTTCCTCCTCTTGTTTTTCTAGGAATTTCTGATGAATCCGCGCCTTCAAAACTTTCATGGCCCGCTCCTTATTTTGAATTTGTGATCTTTCACTCTGACAAGTCACCACAACCCCCGTTGGCTTGTGAGTAATTCTGACTGCGCTATCGGTCGTATTTACATGCTGCCCCCCAGCTCCGGAAGAACGATAGGTATCAATTATCAAATCCTGCGGATTTATCTCAACTTCTTCAATTTCTCCAATTACCGGCAAAACTTCTACTAGCGCAAATGAAGTTTGGCGCAAGTTATCTGAATTGAAAGGCGAAAGCCTCACCAAACGATGCACACCTGCTTCACTTTGCAAATAACCGTAGGCCCACTCGCCTTCTATTTCCATCGTCACACTTTTAATTCCAGCTTCCGTACCTCGTGATTCATCAATGATCCTGGCTGAATAACCTTTATTCTCTGCCCAGCGCAAATACATTCTGAGCAACATTTCGGTCCAATCCTGAGCATCAACCCCGCCAGCCCCTGCATGAATGGCTAAAATCACACCAGCGCGATCATATTTGCCACCAAGCAACAATTGAAATTCCAATTTATCCAAATCCTCTCTAATTTTTTCTATTTGATTTTCAATTTCCTCCTTTTCTGAATCATCCAGACTTTCAAGCAAATCCACATATTCCGCCAGATCCGAAATTTGTTTTTCCAACTTTTCAAAATCATTAATCTCTTTTTGTAAGGACTCCAGTTTTTTCATTAACTTTCCAGCCTCCTGCGGATCATTCCAAAAACCTTCCCTGATTGAGACTTTTTCCAAATCCAAAACTTCTCGCTTCTTTTCTTCCAAGTCAAAGACATTCCCGCAGCGGCGGGATCTTATCTTGCAAATCTTTCAATTCTTGTTTAACTTCTTTCATTGCAACCTTGCCTTAATTTTCCAATGCTTTTATATTTTATTATTTTGATATTTTTATTATACCACAAATTTTATTCTAGAAAAAGCATTGTCCACATCACAAAAATTCCCAAAACAAAAAAAGCCACTTGATTGAAGGATTGGGCGAAAGTTTGAGTTTTTTTCTTGTGAAGTTCCGGAATCATGTCAGCCATGGCGATATAGATAAAGCCGCCAGCCGCAAAAGGCACTAAAAATAGAGTGACTCTATCTTGAGCCAAACTGACCAATAAAACCAAACCAGCACCCAAAAAAGCAGTCAGAGCGCTGAAAAAATTGTAGAGCAAGGCCTTGCCTTTGGAAAATCCGTCATGGAGCAGTACCCCAAAATCCCCAATCTCTTGCGGAACCTCATGGAAGAAAACCGCCAAAGTAGTCGCAACTCCGACCGGGACACTAATCAAGAAACTAGCCGCAATAATCATGCCATCGAGAAAATTATGAAAACCGTCACCAATCAAAATCATGTAAGACAAAATATGTGAATGCTCTGGGCAATCAACTTCGTGGCAGTGTCGCCAATAAATTATTTTTTCCAAAACAAAAAAAGAGAGGATTCCACTCAAGATGAAAATGGAAACCCAAGAACTTCCATGATCCAAGCTTCCCGGGATTAAATGGATGAAAGCGTCGCCCAAAAGCGTGCCCGCCGAAAAGCTAACCAACAAAATCAAAATCCGCTCAAGACGTTTTTCGCCCAAAGTCAAAGTCACGACTCCAACCAAGGAAGCTAGACTAATCAATAAAACACTAAGAAAAATATAAAACCAAAGCATATCAACCTATTTCAAATACTTCTCAATCAAAATTCCGTGATCGCCTTCAACTTGGGTCAAGGCTGTGAAGAAAATTTTGATTGGTTGTTCAATAGCTTGTTTGGCAAAATCAACATAGAGTTTTTGTGCATGATCTTCCAATTCCAAAGTCTTTTTGAAATTCTCCACATCTTCAGTTGAGCAAGCTTCCTCTCCCGAAGCAGGCATTTCGATCTTTAAGATTTTGGTCACAATGACTGCGTGTTCCAATTCAATCTTAGCCAAGCGTTTGTACATGGCTTTGATTTCATAGGTTGAGGCCTGATTGGCCATGCAAAGATAAATCGCATTAGCTTTGATTTCCAAATCCAAAGTTTCCAGCAAGTTTTTGCGCGAAACCTCACTAACTTCAACTTGCTGATTCACAATTGGGTTAGCTTCATTTCCGTCTTTGATAAAACTCATTCGCGCCCCACAAAATGGACAATTATGCGGCTTAGCTTCGCCAATATAGGCATCTCCACAAATTTCACAAATAAACGTCTGCATAGTTTTTTATTTTAATTATTAGAACTTATTCAATGAGCCACCTATCAGGATTGAACTGATGACCTATGCGTTACGAGTGCATTGCTCTACCAACTGAGCTAAGGTGGCTTGTGCATTGCTCGGACCCTGCCTACCGGCAGGCAGGCCTGTCCGCCTTGGGCGGAAACTGAGCTACATCAGCAAACGTCCCGTCAGTTTAGCTAATTTGCGATTTTTTGACAAGCCGGGCCACATTCTCCTCTACCGCTCTTTGAATTTCACCGATTACGTGCTGATTGTCCGGATTTTTGAAAAGATGCTTGAAGCGGCCTTGAGTTTTTAAAAATTCTTCAATCGGCTTGGGATTTTCGTTGATATAGTTAATCTTATATTTTCCATCTTCAATTTCATAGAGCGGCCAAAAATTAGTCTCCACAGCTAACTTGGCCACGTTGACATATTGCGAAGTTGGATATTTCCAAACCTGGGTGCAAGGTTGCAAAACTAAAAGAAATGTCGGCCCTTCAATTTCCAAAGCCTTTCGAGCTTTTTTTTCTAGGTCTGCCAAATTTCCAACCGAAGCCTGGGCTAAATATTTCAAACCATGTCCATTGATGATTTCCATCAGATCTTTTCTTTGACGAACTTTACCAAAAGATTCTTTACCAGCTGGCTCAGTTTCCGTATCCGCACCATAAGGGGTTGCACCCGACCGCTGCCCGCCAGTATTCATATAACCGCCATTGTCATAACAAACATAAAGAAAATCATGGCCGCGCTCAAGTGCGCCGGAAAGCGATTGTAATCCGATATCCGTGGTTCCACCATCTCCACCAAAAACCACCAATTTAGCTTTCTTTTTGATTTTGCCTTTTTTTAAAAGAATTTTTTGAGCCGCTTCTACTCCAGACATTGTAGCTGCTGCATTTTCAAAAGCATTATGAATAAAAGGAACCTTCCAAGCTGTGTAGGGATAGATCGTAGTGGTTACTTCAAGACAACCGGTTGCACTGGCCACAATTATTGGATCTTCAGTTGCCCCCAAAACGGTTCGCACAATGGCCGGAATCCCACATCCTGCGCATGTGCTGTGCCCTGGGGCTAATTTTTCAGTTAGTTTTTTATTCATAAAGCAAAAAGTTATTTCAAATATTTAACTCTGTCAGAAATATTTCCCTTTTCCAAATCGGCAAAAACTTTCTCAATCTGTTTTTGAAAAGTATCCCGTCCGCCTAAGCCATAAGTGTAACTGGCCACTTCGATTTTACGCCCAGTGGCGTGGTAGACTCCATTAACCACTTCAGTGTAAAGCGGCGGATAGGCTCCTACTGACATCGCCCGATCCAAAACAGCAATCCTTTTAGCATGCGCCAATTTTTCTCCAATTTTTTGATAATCAAATGGCCGAAAAAGAGTAACGGCAAGCACGCCGACCTTTTTGCCTTTTTCTCGAAGCCGATCAACCACCTCTTTAACAGTACCAGCCACTGAACCCATAATCACGATAACTTCTTTGGCATCCTTAGTTTCGTATTCTTCAAAAAAATCATAGTGTCTTTGAAATTCCCGACCAAAATCCCGACAAATTCGCTGGAATTCATTTTTTGTCTTGAGAAAATCTTTTTGCTGATCGACACGGAAATCAAAATAACTGTCTTGCAAAGCCAATGGTCCAAAACTAACTGGGTTTTTCAAATTGAGCAAGAAGTTTTGAGGCTGATAAACGCCGACAAAATCCTCAATTTCATCATCCGGCAAAAGTTCAACTCTCTCAGTGGTGTGCGAAGTTTGAAATCCATCCATAACTACCATAACCGGAAAACGAGTTTCTTCCGCCAACTTTAGACCGATAAAACCCAAATCATAAACTTCTTGAGCATTTTGCGCAAAAATCTGAATCCAGCCACTGTCGCGCACCGCCATTACATCCCCATGTTCTCCATGAATATTAATTGGGGCCGAAAGCGCCCGGGCACTTACATACATCAGCGACGGCAGACGGAGTCCGCTGGCGATGTAGAGAATTTCGTGCATCAAAGCCAGGCCTTGGGAACTGGTGGCTGTGACTGTTCGTGCTCCAGCCGCTTGAGCCCCAACCACCGCACTCATGGCGCTGTGTTCTGACTCAACTTGAATAATTTCCGCGTTGACTTTACCGTCAGCTTTCATTTTAGCAAAAGTCTCAATAATCGGAGTCTGGGGAGTGATCGGGTAAACTGCCATAACGTCCGGTTGAATTTGTCGCAAAGCCTCAGCCGCAGCCGCTCCGCCAGTCAGAGCCCTGACTAAATGCTTCTCCTGTTTTGATTTTGAATATAATTTATTTAACATAATTTATTTTTTCATACTGATAGCCTTAACCGGACAAACCTCAGCACAAACCCCACAGCCTTTGCAAAATTCCAAATCAACGTGAGCTAATTCTTTTTCCCGAAAATTTTCCTGTGAAACTTCTTTTTCCTCAGCAGCTCGCTTCTTCATCTCAATACAAGCATCCGGACAAAATCTCACGCAAGTTTCGCAACCAATACATTTAGCCGGATCAACTTCCGGTTTCAAATAACCCCAGTCGCCCGTCTTTGGAGCTTTTTTCAGATCATTTTTAATTATTGCGCCTTCTTCCATTTTTTTGTTTTTAAAAATAAATCACAAGGCATCATGCCCAGCCCAAATAGCTGCAATATTTTTCTCTGTCAAATCCTGACCAAGTTTTGAAGTAAAGTAATGACGAAAAATTCCAGTCAAAGTTTCCATGGAAACCACTTCCATGACTTTTATTAGCTTACCCAACAACACCGCATTAGGATTAGCATTACCAGTTAAATCCAAAGCGATAGCTGTTGCATCGATCAAATGAAAACTGCCATTGAAATTCGGCAACTTCTTTTTCATTTCTTCTTTGGAAAGCTTTGAATTGATGATTAAAAATCCATTTTCATTTAAATTCTCAATGACCTCACTCCCACCCATAACAGTTTCATCCATCACAATCACAATGTCCGGCTTGATGATCGGCTCTTGAGTTCGAATCTCCTTTTCAGAAATACGCAAAAACATCTTGGTTGGGGCTCCGCTACGCTCCGGTCCAAAAAACGGAAAAGCTTTCACAAACTTTCCCTCTTCCACGGCCGAGTGCGCCAAAAGCTCGGAAGCCGTCTTAGCTCCCTGCCCACCTCGTGCCAAAAAAATTATTCCAAAAGATTCTTTTTCCATATGCAAAGTATACCATAAAAAAAATTTAAAAAAAATCCCTTGAAAATTATTTCAAGGTAAAAAATGCATTTATTTCAAATGGCTATAAAGTTAAAATGAGTCGATTGCGATTATTTTCCCGCAATTGATCGGAAAAAATGAAAACGAGTTTATTTTCATCAATCGACTCAATGGACTCATAAATAGGAGCCCAAACTTTTCCCGTAAAATTAGGCACTTCACTCCAATTACCCCTCTGGGCTTTAATCTCGACCTGGCCAAAAACAAACTCGCCCACGGAATCCTTGATCAAATCAAAACCTTCCAGTTTTCCGCGAAGTTCTAGGTCATTCCAAATAAACCTAACACCCAATTCTTTGCCAAAAGTAATTCCGTTGGCAAGAATCTTTCTCATTGCCTCTCCTAAGTTCATGATTTCTCTCCATTTTCAAAGAATAAAAAACACAAAAAACAAGCGATAATTTGTAATTCATCTCGAATTTAGTACAACCCAGAGCAAATTTAATTGCAAAATCAAGTTTAAAATGAAGCTAAAAAGCCTTTTCTAGTTTTTGCAGAACTTCTCGTAATTTTTCACCCTGCAAACAATAAGACAAACGCAAATGAGTGTCATAATTTTCTCCAAAAGAAATGCCTGGGGTGGTGGCTACCTGAACTTTTTCCAAAAAATAGGTCGCCAACTCTGTGGAAGTTTTCAACTTTTTGCTGCGCATAAAATCAGCAAAATCCGGAAAAATAAAAATTCCACCTTCAGAAGACGCAAAAGGAATCTGCATTTTTTCCAACCAAGCGTGAATAACTTGGCGCTGTTTGGTTAAATCCGGAAGTGCCGGAGTTTGCAAAGCAACCAAAGCTGCCGCATCCGAAATCGAACAAGGACAACCCAGATAGTTTTCCAAAAATTTTTCAATCACCCCAACAAGCTCTTTAGGTGCAATCACAAAACCAATCCGCCAGCCAGTCATGGCGTGAGATTTGGAAAGCGAGTTGATCACGATCACATCTTGGGAAAACCCCCGGAGCGTGAAACCCTTCTCCGCACTAAACTGATTGTAACATTCGTCTGAAATGACCGTAATTTTATTTTCGCGGCAAAATTCCACGATTTTTTTCAATTCGTTTTTGTCATAAACAGTTCCAGTTGGATTGTTAGGTGAATTTACTAACAAATATTTCTGCCCGGCAAAATCCGGATTTTCTTGATAAGAATTTTCAAAAGCGCTGCGCAAAGATTCCACAGTCATCTTAAAACCAGAGGGCTTAGTATCAATCAAAATTGTCTGGCCTCCGCAAGACTGAATGATTTGCAAAAATGGCGGATAGAAAGGCGCAGCCAAAAAAACCTGATCGCCTTCATTCAAAAGCGACCAAAAAACCGCGCCCAAAATCGGCTTAGCGCCGGAAGACACTGCCACATTTGCAGCTTCCGCTTGATATTTTTCAGCCAAAGCTTGGCGCAATTTCATGGAACCAGCCGCCGGATTATAATGCGTTTGATTTTTTTCAATTGCCTCAATGCCGGCTTTTTTAATAGCTTCGGGCGTATCATAGAAAGGTTCGCCCAAGCCCAGGGAAAAAACCTCAACACCTCGACCCTCCATTTCTTTGACTTTTTTGGAAAAAGCATAGAGCGGCGAAGAAACCAGAAAATCTGAACGCTTTGAAAAACGCATGGATTTAAACTTAATTTTTATCTAGATTAAATATATCAGGCAAATTTGAATTTCGACAATACCCCCCTGGACAGTTCGCTAATAAATGCTAAAATCCATTCATGCACAGCTTTGATCAAAAATTCAATCTTCTAAACAATGACGATGATCGCGATTGATTGTCGTCGGTTTAGCGCTTTGTCAAAAACGAATGCAAAAACCGACCAGACTGGTCGGTTTTTTGTTGAATGGATTGATCAATTCCAAATTTAAAAATAATACGTATTATAATACTTACCAAAAATATGCCAGAAAAAAAAGCTAATGAATTTGAAGTCCTGATTTTGGGCGGCGGAATAACCGGCAGCGCCGTTTTTCACATCCTATCAAAATATACCAGCCTTAAATCAATCGGACTTTTGGAAAAACAATCCGAATTAGGCCAAATCAATTCCCACGCTAATAACAACAGCCAAACTTTGCATTTTGGAGACATCGAATCAAATTATTCTCTGGAAAAAGCCCACAAAACCAAGCAGGCTTCGGAGATGGTCGTGACTTACTTAAAAAAACTGACTGATAAAAATCAAACTATTTATTCCAAACAGCCCAAGATGCTGTTGGCGGTCGGTCAGACGGAAGTTGAAATTTTGGAAAAAAGATTTCAAGATTTTTCCAAACTTTTTCCAGATTTGAGAAAATTGGAATACTCTGAAATTTTTCGTCTGGAACCCAATTTAATCAAAGGGCGTGATCCGCAAGAAAAAATTTTGGCGCTTCGCAGCGAAAACGGTTTCGTGGTTGATTTTGGAAAACTGGCTCAAAAAATGGCCAGCGATGCTGATCCTCAAAATTCCAAAATTTTCCTCAATCAAGAGGTTTTAGACATTAAGAAAACATCCAGAGGTTTCCAAGTTATCACTAACAATGAAACATTCAACGCCCAGACCTTAGTCGTCTCAATGTGTTCCCAGAGTTTGTTTTTTGCCAAAAAATTGGGATATGGACACAACTTTTCCATTTTGCCAATCGGGGGAAATTTTTATGCCTGCCAAAATGAAATTCTGCGGGAAAAAGTCTATACTATGCAAAGTCCAAAAATGCCATTTGCCGGAGTTCATGGCGATCCGGTTTTAGGACGCCAAGTTGAAACTCGCTTTGGACCAACCGCCACTTTGACTTTTCTACTGGAGAGAAAAAACTGGAAAACTTTGCGCCAATTTTTCCAATCATCTTTTTCCAACTTTCAATCAGTCAGAGCCTTTTTGAGTGTCATTTTTGAAAGAAAACTTTTCTTATTTTTGGCACAAAACCTGGCTTATGAAATTCCATTTCTGGGAAAATATTTCTATTTGAAACTCTGTCGTAAAATCGTGCCAACTCTCCAAATGAAAGATTTTTCCAAGGGTAAATTCAAGGCCGGAATCCGTCCGCAACTGATTGACAATCCGGAGAGAAAATTGGTTATGGGTGAAGCTGAAATTGTCGGCGATAACATCATTTTTCACATTTCCCCTTCACCTGGCGCCACCGTTTGTCTGCAAAACGGAGAAAAAACCGCCAAAAAAGTTTTAGGATTTTTCGGCGATCAATTTTCTTTCAATCAAGAAAAATTTGAACAAGATTTTCCAATTGCTAAATAAAAACTATTTTTTGATTAATCTTCGGATTTTGGAAAAATTAAAAAAGGCATAATGTCGTTTGACAAAATGCCTCTTTCTTTTTTCTTTTTTAGGGTTTGGTAAGTGACTCAGTGCATTGCACCGAGCTGGAAAAAGTTAGAAATTAGTTGGGACAAAAAAGCCACCTTTTTTTCTCGGTTTTCTTTTTTTCATGCCACCAACTCCTCATGGTTTTTTTTAGAACAACGAGTTATTGTTATCAAAAAATTAATCGAGTCTTCACTTCTTGATATCAAAAACACAAACTCCTCAAGCAACTGCTTGAGCTGAACATATTCAGAAGGTACATCTATGCAAAATTCCTTTTCAGAATATTTCAGGGTTAAAATTATTCTTCCATCATTATAGCGATAAGTAACTGAAGTTATTATATCCTGGCAAGCCTCAATCACCTCTCTAATAGCCTCAATGCCAGTCTTCGACAAACCTGTTAAATTAGCCCCGACCAATTCCAATACATCTTCAGATTCACCAAACCATTTTTCAGTAAATCTAACATCGCCTTGACCCAAATTAACTCGTTCCATGTTCCTCTTCCCCTTTCAGTCATGTTTTGTTAAACAACTCTAAAAACCAAAAAACCGACCCTAGCAGGTCGGCTTATTTTTTCGAACAACTTGTTTTAGTTGTTATTCGCAAAAACAAACTTACCTGCCAGCGCGGCGGTAAACCAAAAGAAGAAAAAATAAAATTTTTGGTAATGTTTTTGCATAGCAATAATCTCAATGAATTCATTTTAGCGCAAATCCGAATTATGTCAAGCGCTTGTTTTCTAGAGCTGAACAGAAACTTTCAATTCCTCCTTAGCGCGCCAAATGGTCAGTTCAACCAAATCTCCTTTGTGATGCGAACCGATCAAATTGGAAAGCGGATTGTTCAAATCAATTTTTTGATCGCCAACTGCCAAAATCACATCGCCAATTTTCAAATGAGCTTTTTGCGCCGGTGATCCATCAATAATTGCCAAAGATGAAAGTCCTGAAGCTGAATAAATCAGGGCTCCTTGCTGCTTTTCAAATTTATGAGTCAAAGCATATTCCTTTGTTAGGGTGATGTAATAAACACCCAAAGAAGCTGAATTGTCCAATTCGCCATTCAACATTTTATCCAGAGATTCTTTGACTGCATTGGAAGGAATTTGGAAAAATATATCCTGATTGTCCAAGGAAACTTTTCCTATAATTCCAACCAAAGCTCCCCCATAGCTAATAACCGGTCCGCCTAAATAACTTTGTTGATTATCAAAATCAGTTTCAAAAACACCTTCCATTTTTTCCGAAGAAGCCACTGTCTGGCCGCTCAAATTAAAAGTACTGTTAATATTGCTCAAGAGACCGGCCGAAAAACGATTTTGATATTCATTAAGAGAATTGCCAATGGAAACCAATTTTTTGCCCGGTTTAAAATCATTTGAATTGGCAAATTCAATAGCTGGTAAATTGGTAGTCTCTATTTTCAAATAAGCCAGATTAGTAAACTCATCAATTGCCAAAAGCTTGGCTGGATATTCCTGATTATCATAGAGAATAACGTCATAGGTGGCATTTTTTTCCAAAATCACATCACGATAAGTCACGATAACCCCATCTCCAGTCACTAAAATTCCACTGCCGCTTCTGCCAGAAAGACTGCTGGTCGAATCAATTGAAATTATATTAACAACTGCCGTAGCCGCCCGTGAAGCGATCTGATTGACTGAATCATCCTCCTTGACTGTCACTTGTTCGGTTTTGTTAATTATGGTGATATTCTCCGAAGCTTTTTTAAGAAAAGGAATCTTCTCGAAAAAAGCCTGATGGCTTAGGCGTGGAAAAAGATAATTATTCATAAAAATCCCGCCAATTCCGCCCAAGATAAAAATAAGCACAGTCCAAGCGATTATTTTTGCTGCTAAAGCTCCCTTATTTAGGCCTTTTTCCATATTTTTTGAAAATCTAAATTTATTGAAATTAATCAAACTACCGGCAACCACTTTGAGCTTGCCAGAACCATGATAGCAAGAATGCCAAAAAAGACAATATTCCAAACAAAACCACGCTTTGAAACAATATTAAGGAAATGACTCTGCGCCAAATTCCAAAGCATGAAATAAAAAATCAACATTACCACTCCATTGGTCAAATATCCAAAAGGCCAAAAATTTAGAATCCAAGCAATCTCCGTCATGCAAAAACCCAAAACCAAACTATAGAGCCAGACCTTTCCTTTTTCAGCTTCCATCAATCGCAAATACTGATGACTGACTGCAACAGTCGGCACCATAAACAAAAACATGACTATCCATAAGGAAACTGAAAAGTTCAAATAAAATCCATACAGCAGAGAATAGAAAAGGAAAATTGAAGCCACCGCCACCGCCGCCAAAATGGCGCGAGCTGTCTGATCTTTGACAAAAACCCGCAAACGATAGAGTCCCAACAAACAGAAGTAATAAGTCGCCCAAGATAAGATGATAAAGAAAAACTTTTTTGAATCAGAATCTATAAAAGCCAAAAGTCCCAAAGCTGAAAAAGTCAAAGTCAAAGGAATCGGCAACGCACCAAAACGACGACTAATCTTCAAGGAGCTACTCGCCACGATAAAAAGAAAAACTAAAAGCAAGATGATCACAACTATCAATTTTCCGGCGATCAGAGAAACTAAAAAACCGCTCACTGTTTTGCGAATGACCGCTTCCAATATCAAAACAAAAATCAAACTGTGAAAAAAAACCCGCCAATGAAAAAACATAATTTGAAAAGAAAAATTTTGACTAACCAACAAACTCGATTTTATTCTTTTTTACGGTGAGAGAAATTTCATCTCCTTCTGTTATTTTACCCTCTATAATTTTTAAGGCAAGCTCGTCCAGAATTTCATTTTGGATAACCCGTTTCAACGGACGTGCGCCAAAGAGCGGATCAAAACCTTTTTTGGAAAGATAGTGCTCAACAATCCCTGGAATTTTTAGACTGATATCTTTTTTAGCCAACCTAGCTTGAACAACTTCAAGTTGCAGTTTAACAATTTTGGCTAAATCTTCTTTAGTCAAAGGGTGAAAAATAATGATTTCATCAATCCTATTTAAAAACTCAGGCTTGAAACTTTCACGCAAGCTGCCTAAAACCCTTTCGCGCATTTCTTTTTCACTGATTTTGTTTTCGGTTTTTTCACCATCAAAACCTAATGACCTGGATCGATAAATAATCTCCGAACCAATATTGGAAGTCATGATGATGATCGTATTTTTAAAATTGACCACCCGACCCTTGGCATCAGTCAGGCGCCCGTCATCCATAATTTGCAACAAGACATTGAAAACCTGCGGATGAGCTTTTTCAATTTCATCAAACAAAATTATACTATACGGTTTTTTTCGCACGATTTCCGTCAATTGACCACCTTCTTCATATCCGACATAGCCTGGCGGCGAACCAATAATTTTGGCAGTTGAATGAGCCTCCATATATTCACTCATATCCAAACGCACCAAAGATTTGGTGTCATTGAAAAGAAATTCCGCTAAAGTTTTGGCCAACTGAGTTTTTCCCACCCCAGTCGGACCCAAAAAAATGAAAGATCCGATCGGCCTGTTTTCCTCTGAAATCCCGGCTCGTGATCGACGAATGGCATTGCTCACAGTCTTGATCGCCTCGTTTTGTCCAACAACTTTTCTTTGCAACTGCTTTTCCATTTGAGCCAATTTTTCCATTTCACCTTGAAGCATTTTAGCCAAAGGAATCCCAGTCCAACGTGCAACCACCTTGGCAATGTCTTCCGGCAAAATTTCTTCCTTCAAGATTGAACCGCTTTTTTGGATTTGATTCAATTTTTTCTCATCTTCAAGTTTCATTTTTTCCAACTGAGGAATTTTCCCATAACGTATTTCCGCCACCAAATCCAGCTGTCCATTTCTCTCAGCCACTTCAGCCTCCGACCTCAATTGATCAAGTTGCTTTTTAAATTGTCGACTCTTAGTGATCAATTCTTTTTCGGTTTTCCATTTCAAGGTCAAAGAATTTGATTTCTCTTTTAACTCAGCTAGCTCCTTATTTATTTGAGCTATCCTTTTTTTAGATTTTGGATCCTTTTCTTTTTGCAAACCCTTTTTCTCAATTTCCAGTCGTCGGATATTTCTTTGAAATTGGTCGATTTCAATTGGCATAGAATCGATTTCCATACGCCGAGCCGAAGCAGCCTCATCAATCAAATCCACCGCTTTGTCTGGCAAGAAACGGTCGGAAATATAGCGATGGGAAAGATTAACCGCCGCTAAAATCGCCTCATCGGTAATTTTCACTCCGTGGTGCAATTCGTATTTTTCTTTAATTCCGCGCAATATCGCTATCGCATCTTCAACCGAAGGTTCATTGACATAAACCGGCTGGAAACGGCGTTCCAAGGCCGCATCTTTTTCAATATATTTTTGATATTCCTTAGTGGTTGTCGCTCCGATTGTCCTGAGTTTTCCTCGAGCCAAAGCAGGCTTGAGCATATTGGAAGCATCAAGTGATCCCTCACTAGCTCCAGCTCCAACCAATGTGTGCAATTCATCGATAAATAAAATATATCGGCCGCTCGATTTTTCAACTTCTTTCAAAATGGCTTTGAGGCGATCTTCAAATTCTCCCCGAAATTTAGCTCCAGCCAAAAGTGCTCCCAAATCCAAAGAAATAATTTCCTTGTCTTTCAAATTTTCCGGCACATCTCCGCCAACAATTCGCTGGGCTAAACCTTCCGCAATCGCCGTTTTACCAGTTCCAGCCTCACCAATCAAAACGGGATTATTTTTAGTTCGGCGACTTAGCACCTGCATTAATCTGCGAATTTCCTCGTCCCGACCGATTACCGGATCAATTTTTTCCTGACGAGCCAGATCGGTCAGGTTGAGTGTATATTTTTCAATAACCTGAAACTTACCCTCCGGTTGAGGCGAATCAACTTTTTGTGAACCGCGAAGCTGAGAAATGATTTTCAAAGCTTTTTCGTATTCCAACCCAAAGCCCTCCAAAAACTTCTTGCCGGGCGTGTTGGAACTCAAAGAACCCAAGAGTAAATGTTCAGTCGAGACAAATTCGTCGCCCATCTTGCCCATCTCAGCTTCGGCTTGATTCAAAATTTGGGCTAACAGTGGGGTGATAAAAATCTGACCGACTTGAACTTGTTTAGCTTTTGGATATTTTTCTATATTTTCACGCAAATCCTGTTTGATTTTTTCAAGATTCACATCAAATTTTTCCAAAATAACTTTCACGATCGAGCCTTCCTGATCGATCATGGCAGCAAGGAAGTGAAAAACATCCACCTGGGATTGACCAAATGAAACAGCCACTTCCTGAGTCTTTTGCAAGACCTCCTGACTCTTAGTAGTAAATTTTCCAATATTCATATGTTTATTTGAAATAAAAATAAATTAATTGGACAAATTGGGTAAACTTTTTCGAGTCTCAAATTTTCGAGTTTTTATTGAATTCGCTCTTCCAGAACAACTCCGACTTCTTTTTCCTTGCCTTTGCTCCAGACTTTCAAATTAACCCGATCGCCCACATTTTTACTCGAAATCAAACCTTCCAAGGGATTATCCTTGTCTATCTTAATACCATCAAATTCCAAAATAATGTCATTTTCCATGATACCCGCCTTATCCGCCGGCGAACCCGGAATCACAGCCAACTCAGAAACTTTTGCTCCCCTTTGAACCAAAACACCATAGGTATAGGGTAAATTGTTTTCTTTTTGAAGCTCGGCGCTCATTTCCAAATATCGCACTCCCAGAAAAGGTGTGGAAATTTTTCCCGTTTGCTTAACCTGGGAAACCACCTTTTCAATTTGGTCTATCGGCAAGGCAAATCCGATATTTTGAGCATCTACTGCCATCGCCACATTTACCCCAACGACTTTTCCTTCCAAGTTAATCAAGGGGCCACCGGAATTTCCTGGATTAATGGCTGCGTCAGTTTGAATGATGTCAGTCAATCGCTCCAATCCCGTGCCGGTTTGATCTCCAGCCATAACCGTTCGACCTAAACCGGAAACAATTCCTTTACTGATCGTATTGGAAAATTCACCCAAAGAGTTTCCAATGGCAATCACTGTCTGGCCCAAATGAATATCCTGCTCGGATCCTAATTCCAAAACCGGAAAATCACTGCCCTCAATCTTAATTATGGCAATGTCCCGGACCGGATCACGGGCTAAAACATGCGCTGAATATTCTTGTCCATCATTGGTTGTCACCGAATAATCAGCTTGCTCATCTTCAACTACGTGCTTGTTAGTCACAATCATCCCGTCACTTGAAACTAAAAATCCACTACCACCGCTAACTTGTTGCTGGGTATATTCTTCCGGTATGTTCCAGTTAAAATTAAACCAATCAAATTGTTGATTCAAAACCTTCACCTGTTTAGTGGCACTGATGCTAACCACGGCTGGAGAAGCTTTTTCCACCATTTGAACAATTTTCGAGTCTTCACCCAGCAAATCCACATTTCCACCCAAAGCCTCTCGGCCGGATTCATTTTTTCCATCAATAACCGAGTCCGGAAAATTATTCAGAAAAACTCGGCTAGCCATAAAACCAAAAACTGAACCAAAAAAACTAGAAATAATTATAACTCCAACAATCAAGCTCGTCTGGCTTTTATTTTTATAAATTTCAGCTTGATCGCTTTCGGGATGATCTAAATTAGCTTGATCAACCACATTTTCTTCATAATTGATGCTTTCTGAACTATTTTCATTTTCCATAGCCTTTAAAAATCAAAACCCAACTTCAAAATTATGAAAGTCGAGTCTTGACTGAAAAACAATAAAATAATAAACCGATTCTATTCCTCCAATGAAATTGCATTTACCGGGCAAGCGTCAACTGCCGCCTGACAATCACAACCTTCACAATTTTCTTTTGCTACATGAGATTTCCCATCTTCAATTTTAAAAACTTCTGGACAAAGAGATGAACAAGTTCCACAACCGATGCACAAATCTTTGTTTACTACTGCCTTTGCCATAATTTTTCTCCGCCAAAATCTTCAGCCTCCACTGAAACTTTCTTTGGAATAAATTAATTATTAATTCACAGCGTCTCAAAAAAACAATGACGCATCCCCGTCTATATTATCATACATTTGCTTTTCAAACACCTTCATATCCTGAGATTCAAATTCTATCAATGCTTCTTCATTGTTCCAAACATATCCGGGAAGCAAAACTTTCACATTCATTTTTTGCATCTGGGTCTTAAGCCAATCAGCAAAACTTTCCTTTCGCACAAAAATCTGTCTCAAGCGCACCGTATCAACCTCATTCTCCTTTTTGCTTTCTTCAACTTCAACTATATGATAACCCAATTCGCTTTCAATGATTTCTCTTTTTAATTGATCAGTATCTGATTCCTCGGAAAAGATTTTCTCGGCTACCTCTGGAATTACCTGATCTTTAGCGATCCAACCAATTTCTCCACCCTCATCCACAGACTGACCCTCTGAATAAGTACGCACAACCTGGACAAAATCTTTCCCTTCCAACAATTCAGCCCGGGCTTTTTCAATTTTTCCCAGAGCTTCTTTATTGTATTCATTTTCACTCATCACGGCTTCTTTCAGTTTTTGACCATAAATATCCGGCAAAGCGATTCTTTGTTTGAATTTGTCCAAATCCCAGCCATAAAGATCTTGCAAATTTTGAGTAACCTGCTGATCGGTGCCATTTTCCAAAACCTGTTGCCCAATCAAAGAATCAATTTCCAATGAAGAAATTTCAATGCCTTTTTCTTTGGCCAAAATCTCAATTCCTGCATCTTCAACCAATTTGTTCAAAATATCTTTTTCTTTTATCTTCAAACGCTTGCGGCCATCAGCCGTAGAAAAATCAATTCGAATGCCAACATCGGAAAAATTCTGATTCTCATAGAAATGTTCCAATGCCTTCAAGTTTTCCTGCAAATCATGGTTATAGATAATTTTTTGATCATTAACAACCACCGCCGGATAGGCAATTTTTTGAGATAGGCGACCCAGCCAACTTTCCTGATCAAAATCGGTCAAATAAAAACTGCCTAAAAAACTGACCACCAAAATCAAAATCAAAACAGAAAAAGCAATCAAGACTGTTTTGAGTCTGAATTTCTTTTCTTGCTTTTCTCTTTTTTCCTCTTTTTTATCCTGTTGATTTTTCATATTTCAAATATTGCTCACACTAAATTAGAGTCGAAAAAACTGCCTCCACCATTTCTGATAATTTTTCAAATTCTGAGTCGATCCAGCTTTTGAATTGTCTGCAAGCTGACTGCCCTGATTTTTTTCGATTTCCAAATCGCTTTGCCCAGAATGAACGGTCGGTCGGATTTCCACTACCTTTTCATCCTCCTTCTTTAAATTTAATTTTTCCTTGGCGATTTTCTCCCGAAATTCATCGCTGTCAAAATAGGCAATTTTTTCCTGCAAAGTAGTATTTTCCATTCTGATCTTATCCGCTTGGGCTCTCAAGTCTTCAATTTCTTTTTCAATTTGACGCCCCCGATAGGATTGTTTACTGGCAGCATAAACCACCCAACCAGCCAAAAAGCTGCCTAAAACAAAAATTGTGATTGCTAAATAAGCTTTTTTCTTCATGCCTCCAAAAACTCTTAATCTCTAATTATTTTTCGATTAAAACATCGGTGCCAAAGAAAAACCAATCATGGACAAAACCACCAGGATTGAAATAAAAATCCAGGCAATTTTGATTTTCTTTTTGTGCTTTTGATAACTCATAGCTTAATTATAGTAAATTTTAAAACTTAGGCAAATTTAAAAAAAATAGAAATCAAAAAGATTCATTGAAAATTTGCCCCATCTTCAAAACAAATCTAGGTTGAACATTTGCGATCAATTTCACCATCGCTTCTTTTCTCTGCCCAAAACCAAAGCCCCGCCCAAATTAAAACTGGCAAAAATCCCACCAACCAGCTACCTTTCAACATTGAGAGGTGGATTCCCGTGAAAATAAAAGCGACGTAGGCTAAACGTTGAAAATTTTTCCATTTTCCTTTCAGAAATTTTTGCGAAAAACGATTGGAGGTCAGAAATGGAAAAAGCATGGCTACCAAAGCCAAGCTTCCCCAACCAAAGAAACTGTTAGGGCTCCAAAATGATGAATCCAGCAAAAAGTCAGCCAAATGCCCACTGGCTGTCAAAAAAATCAAAACATGTAAAAGTGCACTCAAGCCACACAAAATTCCCAGAATTTTTCTCTTGCAAACGATATATATGAAAAATTTTTTTTGAAAAATATCCGCCAAAGGGCGCGAATACAAGATGACAATCAAAAGCCACCAACTAAGCTCAGCAAAAAACACATTGAACTCCATATTTTTTATTTTTTAAGAAATTGAAATAGCACTGGCCGGGCAGGAAGAAATGGCTTCTTGCACTTCAGCTCCGCCCAAATTTTCCTGCGAAATAACCTGGGCCTTGCGGGTCGTCAGACTCATTTGAAAATTATCCGGCGCCAAACGCACACAGCGTCCACAACCCCGACATCTTTGCGGATCGACCGCTAACTTTCTTTCCACTGTTTGTATGTTATCAGAAACTTGAGAATTGTCCGCTCCGCTCACATTGGAATTTTCTGAAGTTGTGCTTGAGCTGGTAACTGAAGTATTTTCTTTTATGTTTGAACTTGAACTGTTTTCATCAAGCTCTGGAATTGTTTCATCATTTTGGCCATTGGACCACAAAAAACCGGCTCCGCCCAAGGTCAAAACCGCAATCAACCCCGCCCAAATTTTTTTCGCCTTATCCATGCTATTTTGAAAAATTATTTGCTTATTATTTCGAGTTTAGTACGTCATTTATTGGTAATAAATTGCAGGAATTGGTAAGTATTATAATACGTATTATTTTTCTAAAATTTATTATGCTTAATAACTTGTTCGAAAAGTTCTTTTAATTCAGGAAAAGTAAGTGAGTTCAGAACTTTTTCTTTACCCATCCACTCAATTTTTTTCAATTCGTTGGTATATTCAATTTTTCCTCTTTCCAAAAACTCTGCCAGAAATATTTGATATGATCCCCTGCATCCAACTCTTTCAACTTTTTTTTTATTGAAAACAAACTCATGCTTCAAATCAGTAACTTTCAATCCATATTGATTCGCATCCAAATTCAACTCTTCTTTTATTTCTCTTTTAGCACAATTTTCCATAGATTCATCACCTTCTTGCGCTCCGCCAACAAAACTAACATTTCCGGTTTTGGCATTTTCAACCACTAAAAACAAAGTTTTTCCATCAACTTTTTGATAAAAAATTATCAATGCCCCCTTGAATATCTTTTTATTTTCCATATCAACTTTCATAAAAATTATTTTTCACTTTCAATCTCCTCCTTAGCTTCATCATAAAAACTTCGGGCCAATTCTTTGGCTTCGGGCGTTATGATCCGGGAAAAATAATAATCCATGTTTTTATGCATTTCTTCCTTGGTTTTGCCTTGATCCTTCCATCTTTTCACTCTTCGCAAAGCTTTGTCTTCAAAAAAAGACAAGCAATCGCTGTCGCAAAGAACATTTTGATCCTCATCGCCTCCAGTTTCATGACTGGCAATCAGATGTTTGACTCTTGCAATAAATTCCTCGTCAGCTCCATGACTTAGCAAAAATTTTTCAGCTTCCTGAACACTCAAATCCTGATGCTTTCGCAAAGCTTCCGGATCGTCCGATCCGGCTTTCCAGTCGCCATGGATGGCACGCTCCACATCGTGCAAAGCGGCCGCCACCAACAAAGCCTCATCTGCTTCGGGTTTTATTTTTTTGACCCAAGCCACCGTTTGTCGCGAATGCTTGATATCATTTTTGTCTTCACTTTTTTCAAACAAACTCTCAAACCAAGCTTGAGATTTTTCCAAAGTTTCCATTTTTACCTGTTCAATTTCCATTTCTTTTTCCTTGATCATTTTTGCAGATATTAAAAAATTATTTCTTCTCACCAAAATAGCCCAGCATCTTGGTTGGCCATTCAATATTTCCTCTTTTTATTTCATCACGAAAAAAAGAAATCATAAAATTTTTGGGTTCATCTGAAATAGGAACATGAATTATTTCCGGCCAAAATTCTCTGTAACGATTCCCGATATTGTCATGTGCAACATCACAAGCTCCTCCATTGGGATCCTTTTGAATATAGACAATCCTATCGACATTATTGGCAACACAAGCTCCGAGACATTGCAAGCAAGGTTCCAATGTTGAATAAATCGTCTTTATTTTTTTCTCTTTTGCCGCATCATAGAGTTTTTCTCCATTTCGTATAATTAGCAAATTTTCAGCATGATTGACGAAGGATTTTTGCTTATTAATTTCATTGCCAGCCGAACCAATAATCTTACCATCAATAGCCAAAATAGCCCCAACTGGATAATTGACTCCCTTTTGACAAGTTTCTCTGGCAATTTCAATAGCCTGATTCAAACATTCTTTATCAAATTTCGTCAGATTACTTTCCTTATTTTTTCCTTTGGTCATATTTTTCAATGAAGTATTATAATGCGTATTATTTAAATCAAACTCTAATCAAAATACCAACAAATGAATTCCCTATGTCAAGAACTTCATAATCAAATCCTTTCAATTGTTTTTTCAGTGATTTAAGCGTCGGACGTAAAGATTGAAAAACCTTAAGATTATCACCAACTTGCAATCCTTTCTCTTGAAGCCCACTATTAACACTGGCTATTTTACACCAAACTGATATATCGTCCTTAACAAAAAAATTCAAAATATCCCTAGAAGGATCTAGCCCTAATAAAGCTATTTTCTGGGAACAGACTGGGATCATATACTCTTCATATATTTCAACAAGCTTTTTTACATTGATTCTTTCCCTTAATTGAACATCGAAAAAAATATAACCACCCCCGCCAACAATGTCCTTTAAAAGTTTCAAAAATTTTAAAGCATCATAATTCGAAAAAGTTAAGCCCAACAATGTTACAAATCTAACTCTGCCATCATCTTCAAACAAAGCCGGCAGCTCCTCAAAAGAACTGTTTATACATTTGGCGCTGATTCCACTTTTTTGAGCATTTTTAAACGCCAAGAGTAAAAAATATTTGCTAATATCAACAGGCAGATATTCAAATTTTTTTTCATAAAATGCTTCAAAAAAATATTTTTCTTTGTTTTCCACTCCAACTCCCAAATCAAAGTAATCAAATTTATCTGGCAGCTTTTTAGCAAGATCTTTTACAATTGATTTTAAAAATAAATGTTCAGGTTCTGTAACTAACTTAAAATAAGAAGAGTTCCGATCATGCGCTGATGAATAAACTTCCTGACCTTGAGAGAAGTAAAGCAACAAAGAATCTGAATAATCCCAGGTATTGTCAGATATCTTTTCAAGACTCAAGAAGGCTCTGTCAATAAACCAATTTTTGTTATATTTATTTTTATAATCCTTGTTCATAAAAATTATTCCGAATTTTAATTACAAAGAAAGCACAAATTTTTCCTGCCTCGCTAAATCCCCATCCAGCTCTCCGATCTTGCGAAGCGTTCCTTTGCCAAAAGTTCCATCAATCAATTTTGCGAAAAAAATTATTTTTCCAGTCATCATGGCCCTTGAGAAAATCTCAAAAATATCTTCCCGACTCTTAAATTTACCCTTATTACGCTCGAATAATTTATTGATCAAGATTTCCAGAATTTCTCGCTCTCTTTTAAAGGTAAAATTTTCAACAATTATTTCATTTGGTTCTTTTCCCATTTTGGCATAAAAAGTATCCTCACTGAAAAGATCTGCCCCTTTATTTGTTTTAGCATCCGGATATTTATCAATGATTTCATTGGTCTGTAAAATATCTTCAATAAACAATGGGTTACCAATCAAACCTTTTAAAATATTCTTAACAATCTCTTCAGTAACAGCCTCATTTAAATTTCCAAGATACATATTTTCCCCATCTCTCGTAGTAATAACTAATCCAACTCTGAAAGAATGAAAATCAGCATCTTCAACATTTGTCAGTTGCAATGAATTATAAGACTTGAAATGCAACATTTCATGCACTATTTTTTCCATAAAAACAACATTGGCATATTGTTCACGTATTGCCACAGCCTGATATATTGGGGAATAAAAAGCGCTTTGTTCCTCTTTTTCTGTCGGCCATTCACTTTCTTTTATTATGTGTATATTTTCAGGCGGTATATCAAAATCATCCAGACCATATTTTTTTCTAACATCATTTGTAAGCCGATTTGCCAAACCAATAATTTGCAACTCCTCATTTGTTTTTTCCTTTTCTTTACTAACCGATTCCTCAAAATATTGATTATTAAACTGTTTACTCTTTTCTTTCAAAATATCCCGTTTCTCTTTTTCACTTATTTTTCCAACCACCCGACTAAAGGAAGAAAAGTTTTCCATATTCGCAAACATTAAAATTTAAGAATATTTTTCTTTACGCTTTTCTCTCGAAACAATGATAAAAGTTCCCACCCATGATCCCATTGCCAAGGGAATAATGTAAAGATAATTCTGAACATAATTAATAACACCAAATGCCAAGAGGAAATGCATTAAAGCTCCAATGGATGATGAGGTGAGCGGCTTTTTCTTAACCACTGAAAAGGTATAAAGAGCATACATGGCATCAATCGCAAAATATGCTGAGAAAATCATGAGGGCTATTTTGATATCGAATTTTTCCCAGAGATTATCCATGAGATAATTTTATCATAAAAATATAATCAACTAAATTTATTTTTCAATCTCTTCCTTAGCTTCGTCATAAAAACTTCGCGCCAATTCTCTGGCTTCAGGCGTTATGATCCGGGAAAAATAATAATCCATGTTTTGGTGCATTTCTTCCTTGGTTTTGCCTTGATCCTTCCATCTTTTCACTCTTCGCAAAGCTTTGTCCTCAAAAAAAGACAAGCAATCGCTGTCGCAAAGAACATTTTGATCCTCATCGCCTCCAACTTCTGTTTTTAATAATTTTGATTTAGCATTATTTGTGAAATTCAAAATTTATCTAACAGGGTGAATTTTTGGTAATAATTATAATACGTATTATTTCTTTAATTGAATTTTAGCATGAAAATTGATTCAAAAAAAGAAAAGGGGGTTGATTTTTCCAATCAAACCCCTTTTCGAAAGATTTTTTCAATCACCATTCCCGCCTGATAAACTTCAGCAAATATTTGATTTTTTCATCTTTGTCGCCAACTCCCCAATCACCTCTTTGCAGCATATCCCAGCCCAAAATTCCAATGGCTCGCAAAGCAAAGATCAGCGAAATTTCTGCCTGACCAAATTCAGCGCTGCATTTTTTCAAATTCCCTACGATTGCTTGAAAGTTTTTTTCGTCACTAAAACTTTTCAAGAAAATCCAATCCAACGAGCGTAAAAAGTCATAGCAATCCGGAACAGGACTTGGGGTGAACCGCATTCCCAAAAGATAGAAAGTTTCTTGCTCATTTTGATTGGCGACGAAAACGTGATCGCCGATAACATTGCCATGAGTATAGCCAAAAAAATCCGCGCCCTTTTTGGCGATAAGTTTTTCAAACTCTTCGGCCAATATCAAGACCTCTTCATGTTGCAATAATCCCGCCTCAACAATCAACCCGCTCCACTTAAAAAAATTTCCAAAAAGTTTACGTTTTCCTGATTCCAAAAGATCCTCTGTCGATTGTTCATATTTTTCAAAATAACGACGGATGACTTTTTGATAATCTTGGGCAATTTTCTGACTAATTTGAAAATAGCGCTCCGGATTTTTCTCGTAACTTTCAACTAAAAAATTTCCTGGGATTTTTTCCTTCAAGATCCAATTGTGACCGCTTTCCGTTGCTTGATAAAAATCCGAAGTGAAACAGATTTCTCCGCTTCGAAACATTTCCTGCACCAAAGGAACCAACGTGGCCTGCAATTCATCAATGCCTTGATTTATTTTTTTATTTTGCAAATTTGCCTTATCCATATTGGTAATGATTATAATACGTATTATTTCTTACTCCATCCCAAAAACCATCACACCCTTTGCTCTTTCATTGGGATAAGCAAGACCGTATTCTAAATATAGCACAAAAAAAATGGGGTTAAAAAACCCCATAATTATCCAGCAGCCAAATGAATATTGCTACCCCCTATTCAAATAAACCTTAACAAAACTGCTTTTCAATTCAGCGCCTTTGTCCGGTAGGGCCTCGGCATCCTTTTCTTGCGCCAATTTGAGCAAATCTTCAAGATTTTTTCTGATGGCTTGTATTTGGGGATCATTGGCCTCGCTTTCCACGATCAACAGTTTATCATTAGCCTCGGCATAGGTCTTCACGACTCCGGCTGGATTTTTAGCGTCAGCTTCTTCCAAAACTTTTTCCATTGAATCGTGAAAATCCACCAAAGCTAATGCCAGCATGGAAAATCCATTGCGCTTAAAAAGTTCTTGAGTAATGGGACGCACTTTTTCAAAATCCAAATGAGCTTCCTTGAGGTCGCCCGAGTAAACATTGTCTTTGGCTCCATTGATTATGCTTTCTATTTTCTTCAAATCACTTTCAAAACCACCATCAAATCGAAAAGAAAACGGTCGATAGCTTGAATATTTTTTTTCAAAGACAGCGTAACTTTTCACCAAATTTTCATAATTTTCAATCGATTCAGCTCTTTTTTCTTGGCCAGTATTAAAAAGTGTTTGCTTGTAATGGCTGTTCATGGCGTTGAAATCTTCAAGGAAAAACTTCTTGCTGAAAAAAATACTAGCCCAGGATCCGCCTATCAATATTATCAAGATCAATAACAAGAAAAAGAGCTTAGTCCATTTGCCACTAGCAACACCCTTTCCGACCGTACTTACTTTGAACGGCTTATACAAAAGACAAAATCCTGTCAGGGCTGTTACCAAAGAAATTAAAGCCAAGACATAAAAAACGATACTCCAAGCGGTGGGTAGCCAAAAAAACGCCAGCACAAAAAGTATGCTCGCTAAAACCAATCTGATCCCTCGATCAAAAAATCCCTCGTTTTTCATAGTTTTTATTTATAAAGTTAAATCCTGACTATACTACATCCAATTCAAACAGATTCTTGCAAAAAACTCGGCTGAAAACTATCCTCAATTTAATCTCTTTTTAAATAAATTTATAAAAATAGATATTAAAAAACCAAAAAATAAAGCGTTCAGGATGAATGTAAACACAGACACAAAGATTACGCCAAACCATCCCAAAAAACTAAACACGTAAAACAACGGGAAAGCTATAATACTTGCAGGCAAAATAGGCACAAGACAAAAAATTCCATCTAGATCAGAAAAAAACATTGGACACACGCCATAGCTAATCACAAACAAAAATATCTCGGATACTAAGGCTATTATCACCCCCACTTTAAAAGACGGGCGATCAGAAAAAAACTTTTTTATTTTCTCCATATTTTATTTTTAAATAATTTTCTATTTAATTATAGCATAAAAATAAATCCGACTAGATATATGGTCCTTGATTCAATACTGTACTCAAAAAAATCACAACCAACTAAGAGGCTTTTGTAAGCCTCTTAGTTGGTTCGAATTTCATCAGCACGAGATAATATGGAAAGTTCGAACTGGAATTGCTAATCCACTTTAGATTTATTTGAGTTTTTTACTCGTAAAATTATATAAACAGGAAAAACTACCATGAAAAGCCAACCAATTATTGAAATTATTTTTAAAAAGCTTTCGCTTCCTTGAATTATAATTAACGGAACAAAAGAAATAATAGGCATTATTCCAAAAACACTCACTAAAGATAGGGATGTTTTTAGTGGAGAAAAGCTGCCCGAATCATATTTTCTTAATAATATATTAGCTACGATAAATGAAAGTATGGATGTAATTCCCAGAATAATTATTCCCGGTAAAAGCTTGGATGCATTATAAGTAAAGGAAAAAGGTATAAGTATAACAATAAGAATAGGAAAAAAAATACTTAAAAAGAAAATAGTAAATTTAGTTACGAACAAGTTCATATCTCAAAGATTAAAATTATATTTCAATTTTACCACAAAAGTTCGATTTAGCCTTGTCCCCACGCAAAAACAAGATTTGAGTTAAATTTGTTTTTATCCTCATGCAATAGTTTGCTTAGCCAAGAAAAGTCCTCGACTCACTTATTGCAGCGTCAGATTTGGTTAATTAACTTTTTTTATCTTCATAATCATTTCAATTTCTGGAATAATCTTGCCGCTTATTGGCATTTTATATTTCTCATCAGAAAACCTTTTACCAGAATAAACAAAACCAAGTTTTTCATAAAAATTTATAGCCTGCTTATTGTAATCAGCTACATGAATTATAATCTCTTTCTTATTATTAAAAAATTCCAAGCATCTCGCCCAAAACATCTTCCCTGTTCCATGCCGCTGATAATCCGGCAAAACATAAATGGCCTCTAGTTGGTTAAAATCATCATTTATTATAGCCTTGCATAAACCAATAACCTTCTCGCTGTCTTTTGCTACTAAGAAAATTCTATTTTCAAAATTGCTCTCGATTTCCAAAATTCTTTTTTGAATAGAGTTCTCAGAATGCCTGTTTTTGAATTTTTCTTCAATATCTCCCAATGTAATTCCTACTTCCCTATTTGGATATGTAGAAAGCCATGTCTTAAAAAAAACATCTTGTATGCCTCTAACATCTTCTTTCCTAGGTTTATCTATTATTATGTTCATACATTATAAAGTCTTATTTGATATTTTATAATACAATATCATCTTAACAAATTATGATATTAAACAAAAACATAAAAAAATTCCCAAGGACGGTCCCCGGTTTGACTCCGTTTTCAGTAAAAAAACAATATTTTGATCCTTTCTATTTTTTATTGCTAACTTTTCCATAAATTTAATTTTCCAATGGATAAATATCAAAAGCCACTTCTTCATAGGGGTGAAGCGTTTTCATTTTTTCAACAACATCTTTGAGAATTTTTCTTGGCACCACAACTTCAATTCGTTCCTCTTCAACTTCTTCAAGCTTACCAGCTTTGCCAATTGTTGGATTTGAATTCTCATTGCCACGGAATCTTCCAATGCCACGTGATGAAAATGAGCAAAAATCATAATTACCAATTTTTCCCGCACCAGCTTCGCCAAGTGCTTTCCTTACAACATCCACATGAGAAATTGGAACAAAAACAACAAGTTTTACATTTTTACTTTCCATAAAATTATCGCTTATTTAAATTTTCTTCAAATTTTTCACTGGTTAAATCAAGTAATTTTCCGTCTCTAGCTATTGGCAAATTTGTCATCTCCTTACCCATCCATCCCAATGGAACAAATTCATTTGCTTCTTTTTCAGAATCAAATTCAACCTCTACACGAATCAGGCCTTCAAATTTTCCATGATAAATCTGTATAGCAATATTTGGCATTTCAGAAATTACATACTTATCACGTATAATCGCATCTGAAGCCCTTGCCTTTAACAAATCAAACTCTTCTTTTGATATCTCTTCTTTTCTCGTGTTCGCTCAAGTCCAGATATTTCAGTTTTATGTTCATAAAAATATTTATCATCAACTTTCTGAATACGAGTTTCTGTTCCATTTTCCCTTTCCAAAAAATACCTCTCGTAATGCAAGGGCTCTAATCCTTCCAGACTTGGAAATTCTTTTATAAAAAATTTTCGTTCAATTTCGTTTTTCATATATTTATTCAAAAAAGCTCTAATATATGAATAGTAGCACTGATTTACCCCATATTCAAGGGAAAAGTCGGTTCGATTCCTCAACCTTCAATAAAATCAAAAAACTCCCAAATGGGAGATTTTGATTTGCACGGGCTAGTGAATGACATTAGCCTGCCCGCAAGCTCTTCGCGCTAGCGATGGCGACCAAGGAATTGTTTTGTGTGAAATTAGTCTATAAATTTAAAAGTTGAAAGAATTTGCTGTTGTTCTTCCGATAGGTCAGCGGAACCATAAAAAATTAGAGCATACTTCTTTGTTTTATAAGCTACATTGATTTGAACATATGCAGGTAAACAAAGGTCTGGACCATCACAAAGACCTTCTGAATCACTGAACTTTCTCGCGGGAATGCCACCTATAAGAATCGAGTCTACATACCCAGCTTGCGTATTATCAAAATCACTACTTTCCTCTCCAAAAATTATTTCAAGGTAGGTTTCATTTGTTTCTTTTGTTTTTCCTAAACGAAAATATCCACCTCCATCTGCCTTTACTATTAACACAGAAGGATAATTAAATTCGAACCCATAAACTTCATTTCTATAGGTTTGCCATTCGGCATTTTCATTAATGGATGATCCTGGCGAGATGCCTCTATCATTAGGAATTGATGTATCATCAATTATATCTATATCATTTTTTACATCTTCAACTGATGTTATTTTGCCCGTTTCTATTTTTTCAACATTGTTCTCCTTTCCAGCAAACCAAATAGAGCTACCTATCAATACTGCAACCAATACAAATATTCCAATCGCAATTTCTGAAGCTATTTTTTTATTCATTTTATTTTTGAAGAAAATTATACCAATATTATACCACGAGTTCTAAATTCCTACTTCCCGTACCGAAAAGCACAAAAAATCAGAACCAAAAAAGAGGCTTTTGTAAGCCTCTTAGTTGGTTCGAATTTCATCAACACGAGATAATACTGGAAGTTCGAACTGAAATATTTATGAATTATCAACAAGAAATATCCTGGGAACTCATAGTGAGTAAGAATATTATTACTGATATTATTAGCACAACAAGTATTGATGCCCAATAAACTTCTCTATCTTTACGAAAATAAGTAAGAATTTTATATATAAAACAGGCATAAATATAGTTTATAAAAAAATATGGAATCCAAAAAATAAGTGCAAACAAGAAGGCAATTGTATTTGAAACAGAAAAACCATCTCCTTTAATAAAAAATTCCTCAAAAATATATAGCAAGACAGGTTTAAATCCACCACACAACATAAGATATATATATGTTGGAACAAATGTTGATATAATTATCAATAATATTATCTTTTTTTTATTAAATTTTAAAAATCTCTCTTTTTCAAATAATCGCTCTTTTGTTTTAAAAATATAGCGCGAAACAAAATCTAAAAATTTAAAAAATCCCCATATAATTAAAATTATTCCAATAAAAATAACTATTAGTATA
>QKEW01000002.1 GCA_003251635.1 bacterium
TTAATTCCAAAATCGGAATGACTTTTGCGGCGGCCCTTCGATCTCTTTTGCGTCAGGATCCGGATATTATTATGGTCGGAGAGATTCGTGACAGTGAAACCATGGAAATTGCTTTGCATGCCGCTATGACTGGACACTTGGTTCTTTCAACTTTGCATACTAATAGTGCGGCTGGAGCCTTGCCACGCTTAACTGACATGGGAGCCGAACCTTTTTTGGTGGCTTCAACTGTTAATGTTATTGTTGCTCAGCGTCTGGTGCGTAAGCTTTGCCCAGATTGTCGAGCGGAATATAAATTGACCGAAAAGGAAATTGAACTTCTGAAAGATACTTTTGATTTGGATGAAATCTTGAAGACCTTGAAAAATGATCTGGAATTTTCTAAAAAAATAAAAAAGACAGCAACCTGGAAAGACATCCCGTTTTTTAAATCCAAAGGATGTGAGCAATGCCACAAAGAAGGATACAAGGGTCGAGTCGGTATATATGAAGTTTTGGAAGTTAATGACGAGATTGGCAAATTGATTACTGCTAATGCTTCAACTTTTGAAATTGAAAAGAAGGCCAAGGAACAAGGAATGATAACCATGAGCGAAGATGGTTTCATGAAGATAATTGAAGGTGCTACTTCGGTCGAAGAAGTTTTAAGGGTTACTAAAGAATAATTTTGTTTTGAGAGATTATGCCTAAATTTATTTATACAGCTAAAAATTATCAGGGCCAGAAGAAAGGCGGTGAAATTGTAGCCAAAGACGAAGATTCTGTGGTAGCTCAGCTTAAAGCTGAAGGTTTTTTGCCAACCTCAATTAAAAAATTAAAAGATGACAGTTCGGAAATCCAAGTAAAATTTTGGGATAGATTCAAGAGTGTTCCACTGAAAGAAAAGATGGTTTTTGCCAGAAATTTAAGCGTGATGGTTGCTTCTGGTCTGCCGATTTCTAAATCTCTGGAAAATCTGACAATCCAAACTGAAAACAAGACTTTCAAATTAGTCCTTGGTAATATCATTTCTGAATTGCAGGCCGGAAAAACTTTAAGTGAATCCCTAGCTAAATATCCAAATATTTTTAATGAACTTTTTGTTAACATGGTTAGGGTTGGAGAGGCTGGAGGTAATTTGGATGAGGTTTTGGTAATTATAGCTATTCAATTGGAAAAAGAGCATGATTTGATTAGTAAGGTTCGGGGGGCTATGATTTATCCAGCTGTCATTATTTTTGTAATGATTGGAATTGGGATTTTGATGTTAACTTATATTTTGCCGCAAATGATGGAAGTTTTTAAAGATATGGACGTTGAGCTGCCAGCGGCAACTCAATTTGTTGTTAACATGAGCGATGCTTTGAGGAATCATAGTATAATAGCATTGGTTGGAACAGTTTTGGTTTTGGTTGGGGCGAAAATTTTTCTTTCTAGTTTTCAAGGTAAAAAATTCGTTAGTTACAGCGTTGTTCGAATTCCAATTATCAAAAATATAATCATAAAAGTTAACTGTGCCCGTTTTGCTCGAATATATAGCTCATTATTAAAAAGCGGAATTACCGTGATTGATGCCTTGACAATCATTTCTAATACTCTGTCTAACTATTATTACAAACAGGCCTTGGATCAAGGTATTAAAGATATTCAAAAGGGAATAGCTTTAAGTAAGATTCTCGCTCGTGATTACAGGCTTTTTCCACCCCTAGTTTATCAAATAGTTGAGGTTGGCGAGGAAACCGGAAAGACGGAAACTGTTTTATTGCAGTTAGCTGAATTTTACGAGGAAGAAATAAATCAAATCACTAAAAACATGTCATCCATAATTGAACCAGTTTTGATGGTTGTGATTGGAGGGGCGGTTGGATTTTTTGCTATTGCTATGTTGCAACCGATGTATAGTTTGATGGAAAATATTCAGTAATTTTCTACAAGAAAGATGAATTTTAAATTTAGCTATAACAAGCGCGGATTTACTTTGATCGAGTCTCTGGTGGCCTTGGCTGTTTTTGTTATTATTATAACTTCATTTTATGCGACATTTGCGAATGGAACCAGGATTATGTCTGATTCAAAAAATCGTCTTGGAGCTGTTTCCTTGGCCAATCAAAAGATGGAAATTATCCGAAATATTAGATATGAAAATGTAGGGACAGAAGGCGGGGTGCCGAGCGGGGCTATTGATCCGGACTATTATGAGATTGCTAGCGGTGCTAATTTTCATGTAAAAACGGATATTTTTTATATTGATGATCCATATGACGGAACTATTGATGATTCTTCGGATTCCATTCCGCAAGATTATAAATCGGTTAAGATAACCGTCTCTTGGGGAGAAGAAGGAGATCATCAACGGGTCAGTTTAGTTTCTAATTTTGTTCCTTATGGCGTCGAGACGGATAGTGGAGGCGGAACACTTAGAATTAATGTAATTGATACGCCAGCCAATGGCCTGGCTAATGTCGGTGTTAATATTTCCAGTGCGGATAATGGAATAAATATTTCAACATTCACGGATTCCAGCGGATCTTTGCTGCGTCCTGGAATGCCAGCCGGGGATGATTATGTTATTACTGTTTCGAAATCTGATTATGAGACAGTAACTACGCTGCCGATTAGTCCTGAATCAAATTATGACCCAGTGATTGATCAAAATGCAACGGTAATTTCTGGGCAATTGAATATGAAATCCATCATTATAAATTTATTGTCTGACATTAAGATTGTTGCTCAGGATCCTTATGGAAATTCTATTGAAAATATTAAATTCGATTTGTCAGGCGGTCGTTTGATTGGGATTGATGTTTCTGACTCCAGTAATCCAACCCCGGCCTATAACTATAACCAATCTGATTTAGAAATTAATTCAAGTGATGGAGTTGAAATTTTGGATGTTAGTCCGGGTGTGTATAAGTTTGCACTTTCTGATGAGTCGGCTGGCGATTATGAATTTTTTAAATTAGCCCCCAATAACTCCAATAAGAGTGATGAGTTCGTTTTGGACTTGGGAGTTTCCCAAGAAGTTGGGGCTGTTCTTTTGGACAAGACCGTCAATTCAGTCCTTGTCTCCGTTTCTGAATTGGAAGGCGGTTCAGTCATTAGCGGTGCGGAAGTGACCTTGAAAAATAGTCTTATAGGATTCGAGGAAACTTTGCTGACAGACGAATTTGGGCGAGTTTTTTTTCCGCAAGACGAAGCCAGTCCGTTGCCAGTTGCTGATTATGAGTTAGAGGTCAACATGGTTGGCTTCGAGACTAACTTGCAAACTATCAATATTTCAGGACTGCAAAGCATCGGAGTTGTGTTAAGTGAAATTTAAATTAAATAGATGGCTTATTTTTTGAAAAAAAGAAAGAAGGGTATGACTTTGGTTGAGCTTATGGTAGCGATTGCCATTTTTATCATTGGAATTGAAGGTTTCGCGGTTCTCTATATTCGAAGCTTGAAAACCAACGCATTTGTTATTGAAATGGGTGAAGCTTCTGTTATTGCTTCTCGCGGCGTTCAAGAGATAGTTGATAGCATTCGACGAGCACGTCAGGCTGACAATGGGTCTTATCCTATAGTTTTGGCAGACGAGGATGAATTTATTATGTATAACGACATTGACAATGACAATATTGCTGAAAGGGTGAGGTATTATGTCGAAGATAATAAATTGAAAATGGGAATTTCTCGTCCAACTGGAACGCCTTATGAATATCCAGCTGAATATAGTGAAAGTTATACCTTGGTTAATTATGTAGCTAATAGTGAGGATAAACCAATCTTTGCCTATTTCAATCAGGACTATCCAGCTGATGAAATCAATAATCCATTGGAAGTCCCGGCTGATATAAATGAAGTTCGGATGGTTAAGATTCATCTGATGATTAATATTGATCCGGACAATGCTCCAGATTATATAAACATTCAATCCTTTGCGGCTATTCGCAATCTTAATGAATATGACAGGGCTAATTAGTTGTTAAAAATAAAATGGTTAAGATCAAAAATAAAAAAAATCGTGGCAGTGTTTTAGGTTATATGTTGGTTATCATGGCGGTGGTTATGATTATTCTAACTTCGATGATTCATTTTGTAATCTCACGGATAAATTATAGTAATTATCAAGCAGACAAAGAGCAATCTTTACAAATTGCCGAAGCTGGAATTTATTTTTATCGCTGGTATTTGGCGCATGAAGTTGAAGGAAAAACCGCTTCTCAAGTTAGTGATTTTTGGCAAAACGAAAACCCTTTGGGGGTTAGCTCTAATTACGAAAGAGAGTTTGAAGACCAAACTGGAAATGTTATTGGAAAATATTCAATAAAAGTTGAGCCACCAGCTTCCAATTCAACCATTGTTATTATTGAATCGACCGGTTGGACCTATAGAAGGCCAGGGGCGGCCAGAACTTTGAGAGTGCGTTTTCGAAGGCCGTCTTGGAGTGAATATGAAGTTTTGTGCAATGCTAATATTCGTTTTGGTAGTGGTACGGAAGTTTTTGGTCCAATTCATTCTAATGGTGGAGTTCATTTTGACGGAGTGGCTCATAATATTGTTTCTAGCTCGCAAGAAACTTATATTGATCCGGATGAAAATATCTTGGTTGATTGTGTTTGGACTTCCTATGAAGATGAATATAACGATGATATGGAAAGTGATGTTTTTTTGGCTGGCAAAGAATTTCCGGTTGCAACCAAAGATTTTAACGGTGTTTCGGCAGACTTAGCCTTGATTAAGCAAGTAGCTTTGGATGGGACTCATGGAGTTTATTTTGGTCATTCAGGTAAGGGTCAGCACATAATTTTAAAAACTAACGGAACTTTTTCGGCTCGACAGGTTAATACCTTTGATCCATTTACTCATGAGATAAAAAATTATGGAAATGCTTGGGAAACTTACGATATTCCTGAGGAAGGAGTAATTTTTGTGGAAAATAATGCTTGGGTTGAAGGTTCAATTGATGGAAGTCGGGTCACTATTGCAGCAGCTGATATTGTTGGCGGAAGTGGTTCCAGTCTTTATGTTGCAAATGACATAACCTACACTAATTTTGATGCCAGTGATGTGGTTGGCCTGATTGCTCAAAGCGATTTTGAAGTTATAAGAGATAGTGAGGATGATTTGCGAATTGATGCGGCCATTATTGCTCAAAACGGGAGAGTTGGTCGAGATTATTACTCAGCTTTTTACAGCAGTAAAAGCGCCTGCGCGTTCAAGATAGAGGATGGGGTTTTTTATGATTATAGGGAATATTGCAATGGTGGTCCGGGTTGGTATTTTTGTCCTGAAGATGAAACAAAATGTCTGGATATAAAAGACACGATTACTATTTATGGTGCTATAGCCACTAATGGTCGCTATGGTTTTTCTTGGTGGGATGGAATAAGAAATACGGGGTATCTTAATCGCAATTTGATTTATGATAATAATTTGCTTTATTATCCGCCGCCTTATTTTCCCGTGGGTTCAAAGTATTCCCTAGATTTATGGGAAGAGCTATAATGAAAAAGAGATAAACTTTTGAAATAAAACAAAAATAAAAAATGAGCTTTTTGAATAAAAAAATTTTTGATTTTAATGGGTCTGCTCTAGGTTTGGATATAAATGATCTGGCGGTTAGGGTTTGTCAATTTGACAGAGAGGGGAGTCAGGATCATTTTTTGGGTTTTGGTTTTGCGCCGGTTGCTCCAGGCAGTGTTTATGATGGAGAAATTATAAAAAAAGATCAAATCGTTTTGGCTATTAAGAATGCTCTGAGGACCGCTCAGCCAAAAAAATTAAAATCGAAAAAGGTTATTTGTTCAATTTCTGAAAACAAAGCCTTTCTTCGGATAATTTCTTTGCCAAAAATGAGCCTGGAGGAAGCCAAGGAAGCTATCAAATGGGAGATAGAGGCCAACATCCCCCTGAAATTGAGTCAGGTTTATTATGATTGGCAGATTTTGAATGAAAATATTTCTTCAGATAAGGAGAAAATGGATGTTTTGGTGGTGGCGATTTCTCAAAAAGTGGTTGATAATCTGATTGAAACAGTAGAGGAAGCTGGCTTGGAGGTTGTCGGACTTGAAATTGAATCAATTGCTCAGGCTAGAAGTTTACTTAGTGAAAAAGTTTCCCATAAAGCTGTCTTGATTGTGGATTTCAATGAAAGAAAAACAGGTTTTTTTATTTCTAGTAAAGGAGTTCCTTGTTTTACTTCCAGTATTCCCGTATCCAGCCAGTCAATTAATGACGCTATTTCTAAAGAATTGGAAGTTTCAATAGAGGAAGCTGAAAAAATAAAAAGCACTTACGGGATAGGTTCGGATTTTAAAAATAGCAATATTTTTTCAGCGGTTAAGCCGATTTTAGAAAATTTAGTTTCAGAGGTTGAAAGGTCTCTCAATTTTTTTCTTTCAGAATTAAAGTACTCCGACAATGTTGAAAAGATAATTCTTTGCGGAAAAGAAGCTAACACTAAAGGTGTTATCCCGTTTATTTCTAAACGTCTGGGACGCAATGTCATATTGGGCGATCCCTGGGTTAATGTTAATTTAGGCAATAAACTGCCGGAAATTGAAAGGCATAAGTCGGTTGAATATGCTACGGCCATAGGCCTGGCTTTAAAAGGTGTAAATTATGAAAATAACTATTGATCTTTTGCCGGAAACAAGAAAAGAAAAAATCCGGCGTCAAAAAAGAATTAGAAAGATTATCCAACAGCAAACTCTTTTTTTGTTGCCGATTTTCATGTTGGTTGGAATTTTATTAGCTATCGATTTTATTCTATTGATACAAAATGATTCCAGTGACAAATCTTATTTATTGGAAGATTCGCAATCTAGTCGCCAAATGCTTAAAAGCTACGAAGAAATATTTTCTGAAGTCAATCAAAAAGTATCTCGTCTGGATGACTTTCAAAAACATCATTTGAGTTGGTTTGGGGCTATAGAGGATTTTTTTGATCTGATTCCCCAAGATATTTATTTAAAAGAATTTTCAACTAAAGAAAACCAGGTTTTGTTGCTGGGATGCGCCAAGGACAGAGCAGCCCTGATTGATTTTCAAAACAAATTGGAAAATGTTTCCTGTTTTGAACAAATCAATATCCCTATTTCCAATTTGGTGGAAAAGGCTGATATAGATTTTCAGATGGATTTTTATATTAAAAATGATTGTCTAAAACAAGAAAAATAAATGAAAAATATTTGGGAAAAATATAAAGAAGTTTGGTTAGTTATTATTTTCTTGCTTTTTTTAGTGGGCATTTTTTATTTCATATTCAGACCATTGAATACTAGGATAGCGGAAAAAAGGGTTTATGCAGAGCAGAAGAAAGTCGAGAGGGAAATAATAGAAAGTAAGGTGGAGCATTTGTCTGAGTTTAAGAAAGATTCCGATTTGATCGAGAGTCAGGAAAATTTTTCAACAGTTTTTTTTCAGCCTGATCAAGCAGTTGTTTTGATTGAAAAAATTGAGTCATTGGCGAATGAGACTGGCAATGAAATTGAAATTAAGATAGTTTCGGAAAATAGTAGCGGCTTAACCAAGGACAGCAAAAGCAAGAAGGTTGAACAATCTGATTTTGAGAAAAATTTTTTTCAAGCTGATTTTTTAACTATGCAAATAAATCTGCAAGGCAACTTTATCAATATCATGAAATTTATTGGGCGAATTGAAAATATTGATTATTTTTCGGATCTGGTTTCCTTAAAGATAAGCTCACAAGAGGATGAAAAATCAGGCAATAATCGTGCAACCACAAGTTCCCCAATCTTTAATTCGGTTTCTGATATGATTTCACAAAATTTAGTTGATGAGAACAAGGATGTTGAAAGTGAAGGTTCTGAGAATCTTGATGAAAACACTAAAAGCAAAGGGCTCATAATTGGTGCCTTGCTTGAAATAAGATTTTATCTGGAAAATTAGAAATAAATTTTTAATTATGAATACTGAAAAAAAAATTGAAAAGATAGCGCCAAAAGAAATCGGCAAGTCTTTGGCTAATTTTTGGAACAATAATTTTAGGATATTTTTTGTCATATTTTTTATAATTGTTTTGACCATTGGGGGTTTCTTTTGGTATCGTAACTTATACACTGATTTTTGGACCCAGGAGCAGAGGAATGAATATCGTCAGATTAAAGATGAAAGTGTAACTTTTAAGAAAAATGAATTTTTAAGAACCCTGGAGTTTTTGGAGGTCAGAGAAAAAGCTTACAAAGAGGATAAATTTATTTCTAGAGACGTTTTCAAAAAATACTGAACTTGGTGGTGAATCAAAAAACAAGCCTCGAGAAAGAAGCTTGTTTTTTTGATGTGCGCCCTGAGGGATTCGAACCCCCGACCTTCTGGTCCGAAGCCAGACGCTCTATCCAGCTGAGCTAAAAGCGCATTTCTATTTCAGTGCCTTTTGGGCGAGTACTGGGAATCGAACCCAGATTCTCGGTA
>QKEW01000001.1 GCA_003251635.1 bacterium
TGGTGGGGTAGTGAGAATGGTCCGGAAAAAACCAGCGATTCAAACGGTAACACGGTTTATCCAAA
Organism: bacterium; assembly: GCA_003251635.1. Classification (GTDB taxonomy): domain Bacteria; phylum Patescibacteriota; class Minisyncoccia; order Moranbacterales; family GWC2-37-73; genus SZUA-486. The sequence goes on from QKEW01000001.1 coordinate 66, forward strand.
AATTGTGGGTCAAGCAGATTTTTCCGATTGGCGAGAGAAGGAAGAATTTCATGACCCGGTAATTATTGTGCCGGGGATTGTCGGATCTTGGCAGATAATCGATGGAGGTGAGTGGAAACTAGATCCGATTTTACATGCCTATGATGATTTGGTAAAAACTTTTGAAGAAAATGGCTACAAAAAAGATCAAGATCTTTTTGAATTTGGCTACAACTGGCGAGCCGGAAATGAATATACGGCTGAACTGCTACAAGAAAAAATCCAAGAAATTAAGAGCAAACGAAATTGGCCCAAGGTTGATGTGGTGGCTCACTCGATGGGTGGTCTGGTGGCACGCCAATACATTCAATCAAATGATTATGCGGATGATGTCGATCAGCTGGTAACTTTGGGGACTCCGCACCTGGGATCATCCAAAGATTATTTAATTTGGGAGGGTGGAGATTTTTTTGGTGGAATTGATCCAATGGTTTTTATTATGAAATTAATCTTCAAACTCGAAGCCCATGAAAACAATTTCGATGGAATTTTCGACTATGTCCAAAACTTACCCATGGAATCAGTACGACAACTTTTGCCAACTTTTGACTATCTGAAAAATGCGGATAGCGCAGAAATACGGAATTATCCAGAAAACTATCCCCGCAATCTTTTTTTAGAAAATCTCAATCAAGAAGAGGAAATTGAAAAACTTTCGCAAATTGAAACCATCAATATCTTTGGTCAAACCAATAATGATTCAACCATTGAAAAAATCCGCGTCCAAGAAACTCCCCAAAACAAACAACCGCGTTGGCCGGATGGATACCCGGAGGATTACGACTCAATTTTGCCCGGTGACCATGGAATTGAATATGGGCAAGGTGATGAAACTGTCACTTTGAATTCTGCCAAATTTATTCCAGCCGACGAAGAAATCCAAACCAACTTTTCCCACGGCAAACTGCCCAATAAAGCCGCCAAAACAGTCTACGAATACATCACCGGAAAAAGTCCCGAAAATGATTTTGAACCATATCCAATGCCGGATGACCTTATGCTGATCTTGGTTTTCTCTCCAATTGACATCAATCTTACTTACCAAGACCAATCCGGCCAAACTCAAACCATCGGAGCCAATCAACCCAATCCAACCGAAGACGGAACTTTCTACGCCAAATATCATCTGCAAGACCCAAACAATAATAACCTCGGGCAAGAAATCGAATTCATAACTGCGCCCAATCCCGCTAACAATAACTACCAACTTCAAACTATTGGCACCGACCAAGGAAATTACAAAATCGAAATAACTAAAATTTCCCAAGACCAAGATGGTCAAACCCAAGAACAAACAATTGAATTTACTGGCACTACTGAACTCAATCAAACTCAAGATTTAAATTTTCAAATTCAAAACAATCAACTTATCAATCAACAAGACCAGCAAGCTCCTCAGATTGAAATTCAAAGTCCGCAAGATCAAACTTATCTCAACAGCGGGCAATTAAAATTCGAATTCCAAATAAGTGACAATATCTCTGAAACTCAAAACATCCAAATTCAAAAATATCTTGACGCAAAAGAAACTCAAGAAGAAGCAATCCCGGACCTCTCCCTCCAAAAACTCGGCCGACATCAATTCAAAATCATCGCTCAAGATGAAGCTCAAAACCAAGGTGAAAAAATGGTTGAGTTCGAAATTGGCACTGATCTGCCAACTTTCACTTCAAATCTGGACCACTACGAAGACTTGAAACTCCTGCGTTCCCAAGAAACTAAATTTATCCAACAAATCTTGAAAAAGATTCAAAGGCTTCAAGCTATTAAAAAAATGATCCAAGATTCTTCCAAACTAAAAAAGAAAGACAAAGAACATTTAGAAAAACTGGTAGATAAATTAATTCAAAAGACTTTGGATGGTTTGGAAAAAAACATCCAAAACCAATCGGAAAAGAAAATTTCTGCCGAGGGTAAGGAACTTTTGTTGGATCAGCTTGATTGGCTCAGGAAAATTTTGTAAAATTAAAATCTACTAACACATTCGCATAAATGAAAAATCTGGAACTAAAAATCGTTGAGGGTTGTCAAAAAATAGGCTGGGGGAAAATTGACCCTCTGATGATTTTGATCAGCGACGTGAAATTTTTGGCCGGGCTTTGGTTGGTCTTGGTGGGAATTTTCTGGCTGGCTTTTGGCGCGGACCGAATGGTTTTGCTTGAGAGAGTTTTGGTGGTGGCGGTCTTGCACTTTGGAATATCGGAAGGATTGATCAAGCATTTGTCTTCGCGCTGGTGGGGAATTCGCCGCCGTCCATTCGTGGCTCATCCGCAAAAGATCAAACCGCTAGGGCATCAATTCAGCGACGGATCCTTTCCGTCTTCGCACATGGCCAGCACTTTGGCCATGCTGGTTGTTCTGTTTTCCATTTGGCCGGCGATTTTTTGGCCAGGTTTGGTTTTTGTTTTTTTGATGAGTTTTGCTCGGCTTCACAATGGAATGCACTACCCAAGTGATGTGATTTCGGGAATTTTGTTGGGTCTGGCCTATGGAGCGATCGCTATTATTTTAATCTGATTTATGGATGCTGAAAAACTGGAAAAATTTTTGCAAAAAAACGGTCAGCCCTCTTTTCGTTTGAAGCAGATTAACCAAGCCATTTTTCAAAAAGGCTTGGCGACTTTTTCCGAGGTTAGCACGCTGTCCAAAGACTTGCGTCAAAAATTGGAAAACGAAATTCCAATGTTGTCTTTCGAAGTTGAGAAAATTTTGCAATCTTCGGATGGCGATTCGATCAAGGCGCTGCTCAAAATGTCTGATGGCGCTTTGGTGGAAACGGTTTTGATTTCACCCAAAACTGATTTATGGTCGGCTTGCATCTCTTGCCAGGTTGGTTGTCCAATGAGCTGTGAATTTTGCGCGACTGGCTCGTTGGGTTTTCGACGCAATCTGACTTTTGAAGAAATTACCGATCAAGTACTTTTTTGGCGCCAATATGTTCGAGAAAATTTTTCAGCCAAAAATCCGCAATTGAAATTCAATATCGTTTATATGGGTATGGGTGAGCCGTTTGCTAATTGGGAGAACGTGCAAAAAAGTTTGAAAATTTTGTTGGATGAAAATCTTTTTGATTTTGCTTCGCGTTCAATTTCTGTTTCTACAGTGGGAATTTCGGACGGTATCTTGGATTTGGCTCAGAAATTTCCTCAGGTCAATCTGGCTTGGTCGCTGCATTTTGCCGACGACGAAAAACGTTCAAAATATATGCCGGCTAACCGCAGTGAGAATTTGGAAAAAATGCGCGAGACTTGGCGGAAATATTTTTCTCTGACTCGACGAAAAGTTTTTGTGGAATATGTGATGCTCAAAGGCGTGAACGATTCAATTGAAGATGCGCAAAAATTGGCTGCCTATCTGAAGTCAATTGGCAACTCGCAACTTTTGCACGTGAATTTGATAAACTATAACGAAACTTTCAAGAACTTCTCGCCGTCTTCTAAAAAACAAGTTCAGATTTTCAAACAGTTTTTAGAAAAAAACGGAATTAAGGCCACGGTTCGAAAAAGTTTGGGTTCGGATATTCAGGGTGCTTGCGGGCAATTGGCAGCAGGAAAATAATAATTAATGCCGGATTTCTAATAATTGTTAATTATTGAGATTTTTTGTCAATTTTATTTTTTGCCTAACTTTTCTTGGCGCCGAGAAAAGTTAATTAAAAACAAATAAAAAATATTTTTTCAAATAGTTTTTTTTGGAAAAATTTTAGGAGATAAATTTAAAATGTTGGAGTGTGGGCATGATGTTGGGAGCCAAGTTTTCTTTTTCCAGTTCTGCCAATGGAATCCATTTCCACTCCCTAATATCTTCGCCTGGGGAAACCTCGCCAACGCGCTTGGCTAGAAAATGAGCCAGGATCACATCAATTTTCTCGCCGTCTTTCTCCTTGGAGGTATAGAGCAGAAAAGGGGTGGAATCAAGAATTTCAATATCCAGGCCCATTTCTTCTTTGACTTCGCGTCGGGCATGATGGATTAAATCAAAATCAAAATCTTCAACTTTGCCGCCACAGAACTTCCAAAATTCCGTGTCACCATGTTGATTGAGTAATACTTTGCCGTCTTCGACAATAACCGGACCGGAAGCGATGATGATTTTTGGCATATATTTTTAAGTTAAAAAATTAGGCTAGTTTAATTTTAATACAAATAGGCCTGGAAATCCATTTTGATTTTTTAAAATTAAAATTATTTAGCTTTATTTTAGCCAAAATTAGGCTGAAATACTTGACAAAAATTGAAAAATGTGTATAATTAAAAGTTGATTAAAATAGAACATTAAAATAATTTATATAGAAAAGCGAAAAATTTTTCTTAAACCTACTTTTTTAGGAGGAATTTATGGGCCAGAATGAATTTAGTGAAGAGTTTTTTAGAAACCTGGATAATACTAGTTTGAATCTACTGGAGTCTGTTTTTATGCAGTTAATTGGAATTATATATAAAAAACTGCGCAATGAAACAGAATGTCTTTCAGGTGATTTTTTAAAGAATTTTTTTCTTTTTTCTAGCCTAACCGTGAAAGAATTCTTTTTTGCAATGGCTATTCAAAGGGGATTGAGATATACATTGCTTATGAAAGCTTTGGAGGGAGTTAATATTGATCCCTTACCTGAATCAGTTCATAAGTGGATCAAATATGAAACTTTATGATTTTCTGTTTAAAACCTCACCGGGAACATTCGGTGGGGTTTTAAATTTTCTTCACCATATATCCATCTTGCAAGCGATAGCCGTTTTTGCGGTAATAGTCGCGCACACCCACGCCGGAAATGACGGCGATTTTTTTTCGTCCAAATTCCTCTCGGGCAATTCTTTCGGCCTCTTGCAGAAGCTGGCGGCCCAGTCCGATGTGCTGAACATTTTGATTGGCACTTTCTTTCAGGGCAGTCAACTTGCCATAGGTGTGCACTTCGCGAATCAAAGCGGCATTTTGCAAAACCGGAAAAAATTTGTAGAGTCGGGAATATTTTTGCCTGGCGTCTTGGTTGGGGATTCGCAGCCGCAACAGAGCAAAAAGCTTTTGCTTGTCAGCTGAAATATATTGCAGAAAAATTTCTTGGCCATGGGAGGCTGGATAGTCGATGCGATCCAAAATCATTTCTTCTTGGATTTGATAATTCTGGCGTACTTCGCGGCAACGAATACATTGGCAGTGAACTTGGGGTGCGATGATTTGGCGCAAGTTGGAAATTTTCGGGCCCGCTTCAATGGAAGTTTCCGGCACGTCGCGCACCAATCGAGCAATGCGAACATAGGGCGGAATGGTTTCATTTTTGATTTTCGTGGCTAACTGAGTGAAATCCGAATTGCTAAGCGGTTGATAGGTTCCTTTTTTCCACAGATTATACAAATCGCTGTTTTTGATAACCACGGTTGGATAAATTTTGAGCATGTCCGGTTGAAAATTCGGATCGGCAAAAAGTTGTTGGAACATTTGAAAATCTTTTTCAAGACTGGATCCCAAAAGTCCGGGCATCATGTGATAGTTGATTTTAAAACCCGCAGTTTTGAGCAGCTCGGTAGCTCGAACGGTTTCTTGCACCAAATGACCGCGTTGATTGATTTCCAAAACATCATCAAAAATGCTTTGAACTCCCAACTCAACTCGAGTGGAGCCAAGGGCGCGAAAATTGGCAATTTCTTTTTCGTCCAGATAGTCCGGGCGAGTTTCCAAGGTTAGGCCCACAATTCGGTTGGCAGCTTTTTCATTTCTTTTTTGTTCGTAGTTCAGATCTTCAATCAAAGATTTTTTGACTGATTTATTTTTTGGTTTTTGGTCAAAATCATTGGCAGCTCGAAAACATTCGGTAATGAATTTTTTTTGATAATTTTTAGGCAGATAGGAAAAAGTACCACCCATGACAATCAATTCTATTTTGTCGGTGGCGTGACCATTGAGCCTCAAAGATTGCAGACGGTTTTGAACTTGGCGGTAGGGATCAAAACGAGCGTCGATGGCGCGCATCACAGCCGGTTCATTGGAGAGATAACTCTTCGGCATATCTTTTTCGCTCGGGCAATAGACGCATTGGCCTGGGCAGGGATAGGATTTGGTCAAAACTGCTACCACGGCCACGCCGGATTGAGTGCGAACCGCTCGACTGATCAAGGCTTTTTCTAAATCCGGGCAACGTTCAATTTTTTTAGCTGAGATCATTTTTTCGTAGTGACCGCGCAGATCAGCATTGGTGGGAATTGGCAAACCGGTTTTTTTAGAAATTTCTTTTTTTAATTTTGAAAGATCCGAAAAGTCGTTCGAAATTTTTTCGATTGCCAGAAGGATGTAATTGTCGTAGGATGAATGCATAAAAAAGTTTTTATGGAAAAGCCAACAGCTCAAAAAATTTTATTGGAAACCCAGAGCGGTTATGATTTGATTGCTCAGAAATTTTCCCAGACGCGCAAACACTTTTGGCGCGATTTGGAATTTATCGGCAGTGATCTGCGTTCCGGTCAACGGGTTTTAGATTTCGGTTGCGGCAATGGTCGACTGGCTGAGTTTTTGCGAAGCAAAGCGGATGTTGAATATTGGGGCACAGACGTCTCAGAGGAACTTTTGAAAATTGCCAAAGAGAAATTGGAAAATCCAAAAATTCATTTCCTTCAATCCGATCCGCTTCAAATCACTCTACCACTGGAAAGTAATTTTTTCAATGCTATTTATTCGATTGCGGTTTTTCACCATATTCCGGATCGTCAAATTCGCCAAAAGTTGGCCCAGGAATTTTTTCGTCTGGCTCAAAAAAACAGTCAAATTGTGGTGACTGTCTGGAATTTGTGGTCAATTTCAAATTGTTTTGGTCGAAAAAAATATTTGAAAAATATCTGGCAAAATTGGAAAAACAAAATTTTGGGAAAATCCGAGCTGGATTGGAATGATTGCCAGATTTCTTTTACCGACAATCAAGGTCGGGTTTTTTGGCGTTATCACCATGCGTTTACTCGAAGGGAAATGCAAAGGCTTTTTGAAAAAGCTGGGTTTGTGACCAAAAAATGTCAGGTTTTGAACGGTCGAAATATTCTCTATATTGGGGAGAAGAATTGAAAAAGTCTCTCTAAAAAAGATTGAGACCGGAATCGCGTGGCGATTCCGGTCTCGTGACCGTTAGGCGGCCGCTGGAGCAGTATGAGTTTTTTTGCGGTCCTTGAAGGTAAAATAGACCCCCATTATAAAAGAAGCCGCAGACAGGAACACCAGTGTCAGAATTAATGCTTTCATGTTTTCTCCTTTTTTTGGGTCAGTTGATTTTTTCCACTCAAAAAACTATACTATATATAGCACAAATATGGATTTTAGTCAAGCGATCACATTGGGAATAGTGCAGGGTTTGGGTGAGTTTTTACCCATATCTTCCACGGCGCATTTGATTTTGGCGCCCTACTTTTTTGGCTGGCAAGACCCCGGTTTGGCTTTTGACGTGGCGCTGCACGGCGGAACCTTGTTGGCCTTGCTGGTTTATTTTCGCCGCGACTGGTTTGGCCTGGTTAAAAGCTTGGAAATTTTTTGGCAGAAACAATCTGAAAAAATTCTTAATTCAAATAAAAAGAAATCAAACGATTCGGAAAAAATCCAAGGCCGACTTTTGTGGAAACTGCTGATTATCGGTTCGATTCCGGCAGTGGCAGTCGGATATTTTCTCAACGATTATGCTGAAGGTGTTTGGCGCAGTCCCTGGGTAGTGGCTGGAGCTTTAATAAGCGGCGCTTTGTTTTTGGCGCTGGCGGATCGATATTTTGTCGGTCGCAAAAAAATCTCTCAAATGACGGTTTTGAATGCCTGGACGGTGGGAATTTTTCAAGCCTTAGCAATTATTCCGGGAGTTTCACGTTCCGGTGCAACTATGACCGCCGGTCTTCTCCAGGGATTTTCTCGCAGCCAAGCGGCTCGGTTTTCTTTTTTGCTTTCGGCCCCAATAATTTTGGGGGCGGTTTTGTTGGAAATACCAAAAGTTTTGGGTGGTCCGCTGGAATTTAAATTTTTGTTGGCTGGTGTTTTGTCAGCCGCTCTCAGCGGCTATGCGGCAATCGCTTTTTTGTTGAAGCTTGTGCAGAGCCGGAGTTTCACGCCTTTTGTGGTTTATCGAATTTTATTGGCGCTAATTATTTTGATGATGCTTGCTTGATCTTTTGTTGGGATTTGACATAAATTTAGGCTAATGCTAAGATACCCCCAGAGGGTATTTTTTAAATCTAAAAAAATGAAAGAGAGTGAGAAAAATTTGAGTCAAAAAAAAGTCCTGGCCCGTCTTTCAAGGATCGAGGGGCAATTTCGCGGGGTTCGCAAAATGATTGAGAATGAAAGGGATTGTTCCGAGATAATCACTCAAATCAGCGCAGTTCGCGAAGCGGTAGCTAAGTTGGGAGTGGAAGTTTTGCGAGGCCAAATTTGTCAGCTGGATCCGCAAAAATGTTTAGAAGAAAAATATTTGGAAAAAATTTTTAAGTTTAAATAAGGTTAATTATTAAAAAGAAAAAAATATGAGTAAAGTTATTGATTTAAGTAGTGAAAATTTTCAAAAAGAAGTTTTGGAATCCAAAATTCCGGTTTTGGTGGATTTTTGGGCACCTTGGTGTGGACCATGTCGAATGATGGCGCCGGTTTTGGAGGATTTGGCTGGAGAATTTGACGGCCAGGTTCAAGTTGCTAAAATTGATGTAGAAAATCCAGCCAATCAAGCCTTGGCAGCTCAATATCAGATCATGAGCATTCCAAACATGAAACTTTTCAAAAACGGTCAGGTGATCGGTGAGCTGGTTGGTTTTCGACCTAAGGAAGAATTAAAGAAAGAATTGCAAAAGCAGCTGGGAATTTAATTGAAATAAATTAATTTTTGACTATGAAATACGATTTGGCTATTGTTGGAGCTGGGCCGGCCGGGCTTAGCGCTTCGGTTTATGCATCGCGCTACGGAATAAAAAACGTGGTAATTGGAGGAATATCCGGTGGATTGACTACCCAGACTCACGAAATCGGCAACTGGTTGGGCGAGCAAAAAATTGCCGGTTGGGAATTTGCCCAAAAAGCCACGGAGCATGCCAAGAGTTATGGGGTTGAAATCAAAAATTTTTTGGCGGATGAAATCAAAAAAGAGGGAGAAGGGAATTTTCAAATATTTTTGAGCAATGGAGAGAAAATTCAAGCTCGAACAATTTTGATTGCTTTGGGTAGCAAACATCGTCACTTGGGTGTGAAGGGTGAAAAAGAACTGGCCGGCAAAGGAGTTTCCTATTGCGCAACTTGTGACGGATTTTTCTATAAGGAAAAAACGGTAGCGGTGGTTGGTGGTAATGACAGTGCGGCCGGGGCGGCAGTTTTTTTAGGAAACATTGCCAAGAAAGTTTTTGTGATTTATCGCGGCGAGCAAATTCGCTGCGAAAGATTTTGGCGCGAATCAATAGAAAAAAATCCTAAAATTGAAGTTTTGTCTAACACAAACATTAAGGAAATTGTTGGAAAAGATAAGTTGGAAAAACTTATCTTGGACAATCCTTATCAAGACAAGGAAGAATTGGAAGTGGATGGAGTTTTCGTGGAAATTGGTAGTGAGCCGAACATTGAACTGCTAAAAAATTTGAAAGTTGAATTGGATGAGGATGGCTATATAAAAATCGGTCCGGATGGAAAAACCAGTGTCAAAGGCGTTTGGGCGGCTGGAGACATTACGACCGGTTCTAATAAGTTTAAGCAGATAATTACGGCGGCTGCCGAGGGAGCGGTGGCTGTGGCCGACATCCAAGGATTTTTGAAGAAATGATACTGGACAAAGATGATTTTTGCTGTATAATTGTTTTGTGACTTGCAAAGGTCGGTTTTTTTGTTTATATTTTATTCGCAAGGGCCGGTAGCTCACCTGGTAGAGCGCCTCATTTGCACTGAGGAGGTAGCGGGTTCAAGTCCTGTCCGGTCCACAAAACGCATAACGCACAACGTGAATCTTGTAGCGCGTAGCGTGAGTGTAGAATTAGGAATGCTAAGTGTTTGTTTATCCGCAACTCTCCTAATAATGACGAGATACAGTTAAAGGCCATAAGTTGTTAATTGAAAGTTTAATTTCGGGCGATTAGTGGGAGCTGTTGGTTAGAGCGGAGCGTTGCTCATTCGCAACACTCCTAATAATGATGAGATACTGTTAATAGGTTTGAAAAATAATAAGGGCGATTAGCTCAGGTGGTTAGAGCGCGTCACTGATAATGACGAGGTCCCAGGTTCAAGTCCTGGATCGCCCACATAAGTTAAAATTCGTGCAGTAATCTTAAAAAAGTAAAAAAGCTTTTCATTAGAGTTGCTTGTCTTTTTTGGCTGTTTTTTGATCAAGAAATGAAACGGAAATATTGAAAAGAGAAAAGGGAGGTATAATATGCCTAATCAAAAAGTTGATTTTAATCAAATTGGTGTTTGTGGATGTGGTATGGGCGAGGAACTGGATGATCTTCAAGCGTTGCTTTATGGATTTGAAGAAGATCCTTTTTGTGGGGACATGTTCCCTGTCTTGGGACCTACCGAAGCAGTTTCGGTGGAGCGGGTATTAGAAAATTTTATTTGCAAACCGGATGTTGATGGTATTTCTGCTTTCTGTAGTCTTCAGTCCGGAATATTTTATGCTGAATTTAAATCAGAAGAAGTATCGTTCAAGGAAGCAGTTTCTGCTCAGGAATCATTTCCCTTGCCTACTCTGGCAGAGGGCCTATGGATCGGGCTTTTCATTAGACAGCTCAATCTTACGGAATATTTAAAGAGCTTCCCCTTTAAAAGGGCGGAGTATGTTTTTTGGGCAAATGAATCTCATCGTCGTTTTATTATTACCATTGGGCAAGACTTTTCCGTGACGGCAAGGCTAGTCTTGGATGAAGATGGAACAAAAGGTTCAATTGTATTGATTGGGCGTCCTTCTTTATAATAAGTCCTTGACAACACTAGGAATCGAATGTTAGTATAGCAGTACAATAAAAAGCCTCTCCGGGGGCTTTTTAAAAAAGGCTAAAAACAGGATTTTGATCATAAATTTTTCGGTAGATTATGTAAGTAAATATGTAAGTAAATGTTTACGTAATTTGTTGAGTAATTTATATTAAGCACCAATGAAAAAAATTATCAATTTCATCAAAGAGGCTCGAGGTGAATTGCTGAAAGTGGATTGGCCAACCAGGAATCAGACTCTAAATTACACTATTTTGGTAGTGGCAGTTAGTTTGATAGTGGCGGCTTTTTTGGGCGGTTTGGATTATCTGTTTGGTGTGATTTTGAAAAAATTCCTAATCTAGTTTGATAAAAATAAGTATTTAAATTTATAAAAAAATGGCAAAGCAAACACAACATCATGGACGAGCTTGGTATGTGATTCATACTTATTCCGGCTATGAGGAAAATGTGGCCAGGAATCTCAAGCAAAGAATCGAATCGATGGATATGCAAGAATTGATCTTTGATGTGATCGTACCTAAAGAGAAGAAGATAAAAATAAAAGGTGGCAAACGAACGGTGGTTGAGGAAAGAATTTATCCTGGCTATGTCTTGGTGGACATGATGGTGACCGATGCTTCTTGGTATGTGGTGCGTAACACGCCGAACGTGACTGGATTTATTGGATTGGGAACTACTCCGACACCGGTTGATCCAAGAGAAATTGAAATGCTCAAAAGGCGCATGGGTGTGGCTGAACCTAAGTATAAGATTGATGTGAAGATTGGTGATTCAGTTAAAGTCAATGACGGACCATTTAAGGATTTTGATGGTAAGGTGGATGAAATTGATGAAGCTAAAGGCAAGGTTAAAGTTTTAGTTTCGATTTTCGGCAGAGAGACACCGGTTGAATTGGACTTTTTGCAGATCAGAAAAATGTAAGTGTTCAATGTTGGTTAGATTACTATCCCGCACCAAATTTCGAAGTTTGGTTTGAAAAAAAGATAGAACTGGTTTCTCGGAATCGCCTGCGGCTTAGCCAAAATATTTTAAAAATTTATTCGTAAAAATTGGTGCGGGATGCTCATTTTTGTAGCTGCTCGTACCTCACAGACAAAAATGGCAAAGAAAATTAAGACAGTTATCAAATTGCAAATTGTTGGAGGCAAGGCTAATCCGGCTCCACCAGTTGGTCCGGCTTTGGGTCAACATGGATTGAATATCCAGGAATTTTGTACTCGTTTCAATGATGCAACCAAGGATAAGATGGGTGACGTGGTGCCAGTTGAAATCAGTGTTTTCGAAGATCGAACCTTTGATTTCATCATGAAGACCGCACCGGCTGCTGAGCTTTTGAAAAAAGCGGCCAAGGTTTCCAAAGGTGCTGGCAATCCTTTGAAAGATAAGGTTGGCGCAGTAACTTCAGCCCAGGTTCGAGAAATTGCCCAGCAGAAGATGGAAGATCTTAATGCTAATGATGTTGAGGCTGCGGCTGAAATCATCAAGGGAACCGCTCGTTCAATGGGAATCAAGGTTGAAGACTAATTTGAAATAATTAATTATTTATTTGGTGGCAGGAATGATTTTTTCATTCCGTGATCGACCACGAAAAAATTATGCAAAGAGGAAAAAAATACACTGCGGCAGCAGAGAAAGTTGAAAAAAATAAGATTTATGGAGTTGAAGAGGCTCTCGAGCTGATAAAATCCGTAAAGTTAGCTAAATTTGATGAATCAGTAGAAATCCATATCAAATTGGGAATTGATTCAAAAAAAGAACAGGTTAGAGGCAGTGTGGTTTTGCCGCATGGAGTTGGAAAAAGCAAAAGAATTGCCGTGGTAACTTCAACAAAAAATAAAGAGGCTGAAGAAGCCGGTGCAGATTTGATAGGAGGCGAAGAGTTGGTGACTAAGATTAAAACAGGCAAGACTCTAAACTTCGACGTCTTGGTAGCCAGTCCGGAGATGATGCCAAAGTTGGCTCAAGTGGCTAAAATCTTGGGGCCAAAAGGTTTAATGCCTAGTCCAAAGACTGAAACTGTGACTGATAAAATTAAGGAAGCAGTAGAGAGCTTGAAGAAAGGTAAGGCGGCTTTCAAGAATGACAATAGCGGAAACGTGCATCAGGTTATTGGTAGAGTTTCTTTTGAAGCTAAGAAACTGCAAGAAAATTTGGAGAGCGTGATTGAAGCAGTTGAAAAGGCTAAACCAGTTGGACATAAAGGAATTTTTGTTAAGTCTATCGCGATTTGTTCGACGATGGGTCCAGCAGTAAAAATTTCAAGAAAATAGTTTTCAAATTTTCAGATAATAGAAACAAAAGACATCCTTGTCGATGTCTTTTATTTATGGCCTAATCAGTCTTTGACGGCCTATTTGAAAAAGTGTAAAATTAAGGGACTTAAGAGAAAAATATGACAAAATTGATTTTAGGCTTGGTTGGTCAGATGGGTAGTGGCAAGGGAACGGTGGCTAAATACTTGATTGAAAATTATTCGGCTACAACGCACAAATTTTCCGATGCCTTGCGAGATATTTTGGATAGGCTTGGAGTAGAAAAAAGTCGAGAAAATATTAGTCTTATTTCTGGCGCCTTGCGTCAAACTTTTGGAGAGGAAATTTTAACCCAGAGTCTTTGTGTGGAATTGGAGAAGGATCAAGCTGAAATTGTGGTTTTGGATGGAGTTCGTCGCGCTGCAGAGGTTGAGGTTTTGCGACAAATCCCAGGATTTGTTTTGGTTTGGGTGGAGACTGATCTTGAAAAAAGATATCAGCGGTTAGTTGCGCGAGGTGAAAATACTGGGGATAGTCAGAAAACTTTTGAGCAATTTCAAAAAGAACATGAGCTGGAAACTGAAAAAACTATTTTGCCGCTGAAAGAATTGGCTGATTTTCAAATCAATAACGACGGGGAATTGGAAGACGTTTATCAACAGGTGGAAGAGGTTATTAACAAGAAATTAACTAAAAATTAAAATATAGATTATGATTTTATCAGACCGGGATATTGTAAAAGAAATAAAAAGCAAGAATTTGACGTTGAAGCCTTTTGATCAAAAGAATGTACAGCCGGCAAGTGTTGATTTGCATTTGGATAAAGATTTTTTAGTTTTTGATACAGTGCACAATTTCGTGATTGATGTGAAAAAACGAGCGGAAAATTTGATGAATAAGGTAACAATTTCCGAAAACGAAGCTTTTATTTTGCAGCCAAAGCAATTTGCTCTAGGCTTGATTTTGGAAGAAACCGGAGTTTCGGATAAGTTGGTTGGGCGACTAGAGGGAAAAAGTTCACTAGGTAGAATTGGTTTGATTATTCACACCACGGCCGGTTATTTGGATCCGGGCAATTCTTTGAAAATGACTTTGGAGCTTTTCAATGCCGGACCACTTCCAATTAAGCTTTATTACAAAATGCCGATTGCGCAGATGGCTTTTGAATATTTGTCTTCACCTTGCGAAAGGCCATATGGATCCAAAGGTTTAAATAGTAAATATCATGGTAGTCAAGAAGTCGAGGCTTCTAAGATGTGTAAGAATTTTAAGAAATAATTTTTTGATTCGTTATGGAAAATTTTGAGCAGCATCCGAAGATAAATCTGAAAAACGGTGGTTTCGTTTTGGTTTTGAACACTGAAGCTAAAATTGATGGTCAGGCCGAGGCAATGCTTCAAGCTTTGCATTCACGTTCAACTGGAGGAATTAAGAATCACCTGAAAGTTTTAGCTCAAAAGGGTGCGGAGAATTTCATGGAAAAATTTTATGTTGGTTATGGTCATAAGTCAATTGGTGATTGTGGGAGCGTGACAGTTTTTGTAGAGGGGGTATCCATGTTGGCTGCCAAGGCTATTCAGGATTGGCGGCTTTATTCTGGTCAAGAAGCTTCAACTCGCTATGTAGATTTTTCTCGGCAGAAATTTTTGGATCCAACTGCAACAAAAAAGGGTGAAAAAATTTTGGAAGATTGGCGGAAATTTTATTTGCAAATTCAAGAGCCAGTCAGAGATCACTTGAAAAAACAATTTCCACGTCAAAAAGATGAAAATGAAACAATCTATGAAAAAGCTATCGCGGCCCGCAGTTTCGATGTGGCCAGAGCCTTTTTGCCAGCGGGAGCGACGACTAATTTGGCTTGGCGAATGAATTTTCGTCAGTTTGCTGATGAGTTGATGTTGCTTCGCCACCATTGCTTGGAAGAAGTTCGCGATATTGCTGAGAAAACTGAAAAAGTTTTACAAAAAATGTATCCAGATTCATTTGGACATAAAAGGTATTCACAAACGGAACAATATAATGAAGATTGGATGAAAAAAGGTTATTATTATGAAAATTCTCAGGCTAAGGATTTCAAATTGATTTATGACCAAGTTGATCGTAAAATGCTTTCCAAATTCCGTCGTTTTTTGAAAACCCGACCAATAAAAACGGAACTGCCCATGGCAATTGCTGAATGTGGGAGCGTAGCCTATGAATTTTTATTGGATTTCGGGTCGTTTCGGGATTTTCAGCGTCATCGGGCAATTGTTCAGAGAATGCCGCTTTTAACCGTTGAGCACGGATTTGGAAAATGGTATTTGGAATCTTTGCCGGAGAATTGGCGAAAAAAGACCGAAAAATTTTTGCAAAGTCAGGAAAATAAGATCAAGAATTTAAATATCAGCAAGGAAGATCAACAATATTTTATTGCGATGGGCTATCAAATTCCTTGTCGATTTTCCGGTGATCTTAAGGCGCTGGTCTATTTGGCGGAATTGCGATCAACTCGTTTTGTGCATCCGACCCTGGTAGCACAAATGTTGAAAATGATTGCTAGCTTGAAAAAACTTTTTGCTAAAGATGGCTTGGTTTTGCATCTGGATGATGAGCCGAACCGTTTCGACATCCGCCGCGGACAGCAGGATATTGTGGCGAAATAAATTTTTCTTTTGATGAATTCAAGAATTTAAAGCCCCTTTTTTTACATAGCATTGGCGAGAACTTCATTAGGTGTTAGATAATTAAGGCACTTTCTGGCTCGGTTGTTAAGTTTTTCCTGGATTTCCCAGACGTATCTTTCTGTAATGTTATCAAGATTAGATTTTTTAGGGAAATATTCTCGAATTAGTTCATTTAGGTTTTCCACGCCACCTTTCTGCCAACTTGAGTACGGATCACAGAAATATGAGGGAATTTCTGTTTCGTGGTGCAATGCATTTTCGCTTCCATTGTCTCTGGTGATTGTAAGCCACATTCCTGCAGGCAATGACTCAATGCTATCTCTCAAGGCCTCTTCTGAAACGATGGCGGATTTATCTTTGCATTTATGAATTCTACATAACTTACTTTTTCTTTCTTGCTGCACTGATAGAATACTTTTACCTGAAAATATGACGCTATCAGTTTCCCAATCGCCAAACCTTTCTCTGTAAAGTCCCTTGTTTCCTGGCTTTTTCTTTCTTACGCTTGCATTGTTTTCTACGCAAAAATTTATACAATCCTCCATATCTGCCTTCGCCTTCGTAAATGTAGTTGTAAATACTTTCATAACTTATCGTTTTATCTTTGCAATTTGCTACTTCCTTAGGGTGATGTTTTTTGAGTCTGCCTGCAATTTCTTCAGGACTCCAACCATCTTTTAATCTATCATTCACATACTTTTTGAGTTTTTTATTGGCATACTTTTCCAGTTTTCTTTTGTTGGTATTTCTCTTTCTGCGATCAGCGCAGCTTTGAGCATCGATGGCACAGTATGGCATAACTTCTCCTGAATTCCTTTTGATTTCTCTTTTGATAACTGAATAGTCTCTGCACAATTTTTTGGCAATTTTAGTCTTTTTCCATCTCATTCTCAGATACGTTTCTATTTGTTGCCGTTCAAAAAAGGTTATTTCCTTACCTTTTGGCATATTCATAATGGGTTAAATGAGTTAACACCATATGATAGCAGAAAAAGGGGCTTCGGGGTTTGAATTCAGGGGCAAGGGCGGCTCTTTTATTTTGCCTGAATGTATGATAAAATGGCTTCATAAGCCTAAAATGATTTTTATGGAAAAGGGAAAGTTCGTGGCAATTTATGGAATCAATGGGATTGGAAAAACTACCCAAGTTGAATTGTTGGTGGAAAATCTTGGGAAAAAGTACGGTTTGAAAATTAGTCGTTTGAAATATCCGGTTTACGATTTGGAACCCGAAGGATCTTTTATCTATAAATATTTGCGAGACACGAAATTTAGAGGTGAAAATGAACTTTCAACTCACAAGTTGCAAAAAAAATATGCAGACAATCGACTTAGGTTTGAGGGTGAACTAAAAAAAAGATTGGCTAATGGGGAATGGATCGTTGCGGAAGATTATGTGGGAACTGGGCTGGCTTGGGGTTTGACTTGGGGCGGCGATCTGGAATATCTGGAAGAAATCAATGAAAGCTTGCTGCGACCTGATTTGGAAATTTTGCTGCATGGTGACAGGTTTACTACAGCGGTAGAAAAAGATCATCGAAATGAAATTGAATCGGAAAGAATCAAGATTTGTAAAAATTTTCATCTGCTTTTGGCGGAAAAATATGGTTGGCAAAAAGTTGACGCAATCAGGAAGATAGAACAGGTTCAAGAGGATTTGCTAAATGAAATTGAAAGTAAATTTAAATTGAAACAATCACAATAGAATTTTAGGAAAATGAAAATTTTAATCAAAAAAATTATCAAAGATGCAGTCGTGCCTAAATTTGCCTTGGAAGGAGATGCTGGAATGGATATTTTTTCAGCCGAGGATCGAGTTATCAAACCGGGCGAGCGAATATCTTGCCGCAGCGGCATTGCCATCAAAATTCCAGTTGGATATGCCGGGTTGATTTGGGATAAAGGAGGTCCTTCTCATAAGTTCGGCATAAAAACATTAGGTGGAGTTTTTGATAGCAATTATATTGGAGAATGGTTTATTGGTCTGATAAATTTGGGCCAGGAAGATTATGAAATAAAAAAGGGACAAAAAATTGCTCAGGCCCTTTTTCAAAAAATTGAACAACCGGAAATTGAAGAAGTTGAAGAGCTGGAAGATACTAATCGGGGAGAGGGTGCTTTTGGAAGTACTGGATTGCACTAAAATTTAAATTTTGAAAATAAAAATATGGCTAAATATATCCCAGTAATCGGAATGGAAATCCATGTTGAGCTCAAGACGGACTCAAAGATGTTTTGCGCTTGTAAAAATGATTTAGGATTGGATAAGGAACCCAATTCTAATATTTGCCCGGTTTGTACTGCGCAGCCCGGAACGCTGCCGGTACCGAACCGAAAAGCGGTAGAATTTGTGCAATTGGCCGGTCTGGCTTTGGATTGCAAGTTGAATCTCGATTCCAAATTTGATCGCAAGAACTATTTTTACCCGGACATCCCCAAGGGTTACCAGATTTCCCAATTTGATCAGCCGCTTTGCGGCAAAGGTTCTTTGCAGATTGACGGCAAAGAAATTGGAATTACTCGAATTCACTTGGAAGAGGATACTGGAAAATTGACCCATCCCAAGGGCACGGACTATTCTTTGGTGGATTTTAATCGAGCCGGAGTGCCATTGATGGAATTGGTGACTGAGCCAGACATTGAAACTGGAGCCGAGGCGCGTTTGTTTTGCCAAAAATTGCAACAAATTTGCCGCTATTTGGAAATTTCCGACGCGGACATGGAAAAGGGGCACATGCGCTGCGAGGTGAATCTTTCTTTGCATAAAGAAGGGGAGGAAAAACTTTCTGGTACGAAGGTAGAAGTGAAAAACATCAATTCTTTCCGCTTCGTGGAAAAGGCGGTCAATTTTGAAATTGAAAGACAAACCGAGCTTTTGGAAAATGGCGAAGAAATTGTGCAGGAAACTCGCGGTTGGGATAGTGTCAAAAACCAGACAGTTTCACAGCGCAAAAAAGAATCAGCTCATGACTATCGTTATTTTCCTGAACCGGACATTCCGCCGATGAAGTTTGACGAGGAATATGTGCGACAGTTGAAATTGCGTTTGCCGGAGTTGCCTTTGGCTAAAGAAAAGAGATTTATTGAACAATTTGGGGTTTCAGCGGAAAATGCTGCCACTCTGGTATCGGATAAGTCTTTGGCAGATTATTTCGAAAACGTGATCAGTGAATTGGAAGAAAAATTGATTTCCAAGGAAATTGTGGCCGAGCGAAAAAAAGTTTTCAAACTGGCAGTCAACTATATTTTGACGGAACTGCGAAAGCACATGATGGAAGACGGATTGGAAATTGCCGACTTGAAGATTAGTGCGGAAAATTACGCCGAGCTGATTGGAATTGTGGCCGATGGCAAGATCAATTCCAGCGCAGCTCAAAATGTTTTGCAGCAAATGTATCAAACTGGTGGCGATCCGTCGCAAATTATTGAAGAAAAGAATTTATTGCAAACCAATGACAGTGGAGAATTGGAAGATTTGGTGGATGGAGTTTTGGCAGAGAATGAAAAATCAGTGGCTGACTTTAGAGCTGGTAAGGAAAATGCTTTGAAATTTTTGATGGGTCAAGTGATGAAGCAATCAAAAGGCAAAGCTAATCCGCAAATAGTGATGGAGATTTTGAAGGAGAAGTTGAAATAGATTTTTTTATGACTTTAAAAGAAATTATTGACATTATAATGATTCAGGCCAAGGAGAAAGGTTTTGGTACAAAGCCTGAAGAGATTAATGTTGCTGAAAAAATTGCCCTTATTCATTCGGAGGTTTCTGAGGCATTTGAGGCCTACCGACACAAAAACATAAAAGGCAAGGATGGTTTTGAGGAAGAATTGGGAGATGTGGTCCAGCGTGTTTTACACTTGTGCGGTATCATGAAAATTGATATTGAAAAATCAATTTTAAGCAAGATTAAGCATAACAAAGAAAGAAAGTGGGAATGGGATGAAATAAATGAAAGCCATTCTTGAATTACTCCAAATACTTTAAATATAAAAAGAAGCCATGAAGGCTTCTTTTTTCGTGTTTTAAATCTTGGTGCCCAGGGCGAGACTCGAACTCGCACGATATTGCTACCACTGGATTTTGAGTCCAGCGCGTCTACCAATTCCGCCACCCGGGCCTACTAACTATCAACTAATAACTTACAACTAACAACAAACAATCAACAACAATAATAAGCTCAAAACTTACAATAGACAACCAACAACCAATAACCAATAACTCACAACTGAAAACTGACAACTGATAATTTACAATAAACAGCTGATACGCATAAAATACATAGACTGACCACCTGAAAGCTATAAACCGAAACCGGCCAACCTGCCCTAAATAATAGGTGATTGATAAGGAATTGTCAATGTGGTAGAATAATAAAGTGAATAACTTCTGGGAAAAAAATTCAAAACAGTTTTATTTTTGATTTATGGCAAAGGTAATATCATTGATTAACCAAAAGGGTGGGGTTGGAAAAACCACTACCGCTATCAATATCTCAACTTATTTGGCCAATTTTGGCAAAAAAGTTTTATTGGTTGATTTGGACCCGCAAGGCAATGCGTCTTCCGGATTGGGAGTTAACATACAAAAATTAGAAAAAGGTCTTTATCAGGCCTTGGTTGGAACAGAGAATCCTCATAATGTGATTATGCAATTGGAAGATGCTGGACATGATTTGATGCCATCTTCACAAGATTTGGCTGGGGCGGGAATTGAATTGGTTCATTTTGAAAATCGAGAGTTTAAGCTCTATGAAGTTTTGCGTCAGGTTAATAATGAATATGACTATATCATTATTGATAGTCCGCCAAGTTTGGGACTTTTGACTATTAACGGCTTGGTAGCGAGTGATGAGGTGATAATTCCGGTTCAGACGGAATATTATGCCCTAGAGGGGCTCAGTCAACTTTTAGAAACTATTGAATTGGTTCGAAAACATTTGCAGCCGCGCTTGGAAATTGGCGGCGCGATTCTGACCATGTATGATAAGCGTAATCGTTTGGCCCGCCAGGTTGTTAAGGAGATGAGAGAACATTTTCCAGGTCACGTTTTTAATAGTATGATTGCTCGTTCAATTCGCTTGGCGGAAGCTCCGAGTTTTGGTAAATCTATTTTGAATTTCGATAGTCTTTCCAAGGGTGCTCGTTCTTATAAAGCTCTGGCTAAGGAAATTATGGAAAAAGATGAAGAGCGAAAAAAAGCGATTCAGAAAAACTTGGGAATTGATCATAAGTTAATGAAACAATAAACTTGTTCTGGGTATAAAAACAAAAAATATGGCACAAAATTATGGTTTAGGACGAGGACTTTCGTCTTTAATTCCAAGTAATAAAAAGGAAGAAGAAACTCAACAGAATTTTTCGAAACGTACGATTTCAGGTCAGGACGAAAATTCTATTCGAGGAGATCGTTTTGTAATAGAAGTTGATATAAATAACATTGTACCGAATCCTCATCAACCGAGAATATTTTTTGATGAGGAGAAATTACAGGACTTGGCTGATTCCATCAAGCATCATGGCATAATTCAGCCTTTGATTGTCAGTCACAACGGAGCTCGCTATGAATTGATTGCCGGTGAAAGACGACTGCAGGCCTCCAAAAAGGCTGGATTGAAGAAAGTCCCGGTAATTGTGCGCGATGCTAATGAGAAACAAAAATTGGAGTTGGCTATTATTGAAAATGTTCAACGGCATGATCTGAATGCTGTTGAAGAGGCTAAGTCTTACAAGAAGTTGATGGAGGATTATCAGATGAACCAGGAAGAAGTAGCTGATAAGATAGGCAAAAGCCGTTCTCTAGTAGCCAATAAGGTTCGCCTTTTAGCTTTGCCGATTGAAATTCAAAAGGCACTGATTGCTGGAAAAATTTCCGAGGGTCATGCAAAAGCCATCTTATCTTTAGAAAATCCGCAAAAGCAATTAGCGGCTTTTGAGATGATCACAAAAAACGGCCTAACGGTAAGACAAAGTGAAGACAAGATTAAACAACTTTCACAAAAAAGTATTCTCAGGAAATCAATTATTGATCCCCAGATTAAAAAATTAGAAGATAAACTGGTGGAAAAATTTGGAACAAAAGTCAGAATAACCAAATCTGGAAAGGGCGGTAGGATTGTTGTTGAATATTATTCCTCGGAGGAATTGGATTCTATCTTGAAAAAAATAGGTTAATTTTTTTAAAATATTTTTAATTATGAAGAAGAAAAAAACAAAAAAAAGCGTTTTTTTAAAAAAGTGCAAGTTAAAGCTGGGAAAACATGGCTCAGCCTTAGTTTTTGTTTTAGTTATTTTGGCAGTTATGTCTGTGATGGCGATTGGGTCATATCAATCCGCTAGTCTTAGCAGGAATAGCGCTACTTTCTCTGAGAAATCCGTCTCTTCTTTTCAGGCAGCGGATAGTGGAGTCGAGTTTATTATGGAAAATATAAATGATCAAATCGAGGCCAATGGTAAAAATATAACCCTAGAAGAAGCAGGACTTTGCACGGATGAAAATCCTTACTATGAAGATGATTCTTCTTTGGAAGGTAAAGAAATTAAAATTGAATTTTACGTTAATGAATCAGGTGATCCGGAAAAATTGGTTGAAGCCGGTGATTGCTCGAGTTACACATTGAAAGATCTTAGATACGTCAAATCGGTTGGTGAATTTGGAGGAACCAGTCGGGCAGTAAAAGTGAATGTTCAAGGTAGTTGTCTGGATATTGTAGCCGTTCAAGATTCACTTCCTGGAACGGAGGCTTACGCTCAATCACTTTTCGTGGGCGGTGACTATGCTTATTTGGGAACGGATGATAACAGTAATCCGGATGTTGGGATGAATATTTTTAATATTTCCGACCCGGCAAATCCTCAAAAGGTTGGTTTTTTTCCAGTTCAACAAACGATCGCTGGTGGGTTCTGTGATGGTCACATAACAGCAACCGGTTACAAAGAATCGGTTCTGGGAATTGATGTGGTTGGAAACTATGCTTACCTAGCAACCTTCCTTGGTGGTTTGGTTATTGTAGATGTTAGTGATAAAACTAATCCTACTTGTCAGGCTGAATTAGATTTGGCAGGGGAAGCTTGGTCGGTAAAAGTTGTTGGAAATAAAGCTTATGTTGCGGATTATACTAAATTGTTGGTTATTGATGTTTCCGATAAAAATAATCCCTATATTGAAGATGAGTTTGTGTTGCAAGAAGGCTCAATGACCCAAGCGCTTGGCCCTCATGAATTATTTGTTGATTCTGGTGCGAATTATGCTTATGTGGTTGGAAGAGACTCTTCTCTGGATCTAAGAGATGGTCTTGCAGTTGTTGATTTGAGCGATGGTTCAATGAGTGATTACAATTTATTGGGCTATAACCGTGATTTTTACCGAGGAATTGATATAAAGGATGGCTATGCCTATATTGGAAAATATAATGAAAGTACTGCTGTTGCCGAATTGGCTACTTATGATGTGAGCGACCCAATGAATATTGAAGAGGTTGATAATGATGCAGTTACAGGTAGTGGCGATTTTGGAAGCGATGTTTTTGTTGATGGGGATAAGGTTTACCTTTCGGCTTACAGAGAAGTAGCCGTTTTTGATATATCGGATGATCCAGCAAATCCTGAGCTTGTCTATGAATTTGATGTGCCATCCTATATGAGAGCTGATCAGATTTGGAAACACACTGACGGAAAGATTTATTTTGCCGGAGGTTTTAATGTTGATGGCAAAGGAGCTCCAATCGTGGTGGCTAATGACTGTTCGGAATAACAGGTACGCTGCTAGAGTTATTTTATTAAAAAGACCAGATTACTTCTTAGTTTATCTGGTCTTTTTTTCCTCATTTTTTCGTAGTTCTCGACGAATTGAAGATTTAGCCATGGAAGTTTTGACAAATTTGAGCCAATCAGGATTGGGAACGTGACGTTTTTTGCAGGTCAAAACTTCAATCATTTGACCATTTTGAATTTGAAAATCCACGGGAACCATTTTCCCATCAGCTTTGGCGCCTACGATTGAATTGCCAACTTCACTATGAATAGCATAGGCAAAATCAACCGGAGTAGCTTCTTCTGGTAAATCAATAATATCGCCCATTGGCGTGAAGGCAAATATATGGTTTTTAAAGAAATCTATTCGCAGGCCCTCCATAAACTCGCCATCGTTTAAACCGATTTCATTTTGCCATTCGCGCAATTGCTTGACCCACTTCAGTTCCTTGAGAACACTTTCTTTTTTTTGCTTGAAAATAAAATCTTTCCAGGTTCTTTTTTTCATTTTGTCGCTATAAATCCAGTGAGCGGCAATTCCAAACTCAGCCTCGCTGTGCATCTGGGTGGTGCGTATTTGAACCTCCAAAATTCGTCCCTCTGGTCCAAAGATGGTGGTGTGGATTGATTGATATCCGTTCGGTTTGGGCAGGGAAATGTAATCCTTGATGCGTCCAACCATTGGTCGATATTTTCTGTGAACAATTCCCAGAGCTTCATAACAATCGGCAATTTGAGGAACTATCACTCGAACCGCTGAAAGGTCATAGATTCTGTTGATGTTCATGTCATATTTTTTCAACTTTTCATATGAGCTGAAAAGACTTTTGGCTCGGCCGTGAATGTTAATAACATGAATTCCGCCTTTTTCCAATTCCTTTTTTAGTTCGCGAATTGCTTCATCGACATATTTTTTTCTTTCTTTATAGCTTTTAGTTATGATATCTTTGACAAGGTTGTAGTTTTCATTATCCAAATATTTAAAAGACAAATCCTGTAATTGGGATTTGATTTCGCCGATTCCCAGGCGGTTGGCAATCGGAGCAAAAATCTCCATGGTCTCGTTGGCAATTCGCTTTTGTTTTTCGACCGGGAGATATTCAAGGGTTTGCATGTTGTGCAAGCGATCTGCCAATTTGATGATAACCACGCGAATGTCAGCTGCCATAGCCAAAAACATTTTGCGCAAATTTTCTATGAAGTATTCTTCATGGGATCCTCGCAATTTGATTTTTCCTAATTTGGTCACGCCGTCAACCATGAAAGTCACTTCAGGCCCGAATTTTTGTTGTATTTCATCTAAAGTCACTTCCGTGTCTTCATCAACATCATGCAAGAGTCCAGCGGCGATAGTTTTGCCGCCCATGCCGATTTCCGCCAAAATTTTACCAGTAGCAGCGGCATGTTGAAAATAATCATCACCAGACATTCTTTTTTGCCCAGCGTGAGCTTTTTGGGCAAAATAGAAAGCTTCGGTGATAATCTTTTTTCGTTTTTCGGAAGGGTGATTTTTTAGAGCTTTAAGAATATCTTCAAGCTCTATGTTTTTTTTAGCTTCCATGATTTTAAGTTAGAAGATCAAATTTATTTTATTGTTGAAAGTCACATTCTTTATTTGAACAACGAACAGATCCTTTGGCTCCGAAAACTAAAAGACTGTCACACTTCGGACATTTTTCTCCGGTTGGTTTGCTCCAAAGAGAAAATTCACAATCCGGATAACGATTGCAGGCATAGAAAGTACGTCCCTTTTTGGATTTTTTTTCAACAACATCGCCCTTTTGACATTGTGGGCATTTGACCCCAGTTTTCTTCTCGATGCTTTTAATGTTTTTGCATTCAGGATAACCTGAGCAAGCTAGAAATGGACCAAAGCGCCCACGTTTAACGATCATGGGCTTGCCACACTTTTCACAAGTTTCGCCGGAGAATTCGGCATCCATCTTCTTTTCGTCCTCGGTTTTTTCAGTGTGTTTGCATTCCGGATATCTTGAACAGGCGATAAATTTTCCAAAGCGGCCAAATTTCACGATCAAATCACTCCCGCACTCCGGACATTTGCGCCCGACTTTTTCAACGAAATCCTCTTTTTTTACAACTTTATTTTTCTTCTCTAAATTTTTATGAAAAGGTTGATAGAAATCTTCAATAATTGGAACCCAGGGTTTTTGACCTTGAGCGATCAAATCGAAATCTTCTTCCATGTTGGCTGTAAAATCGACATCAACAATTTGCGGAAAATGTTCAACTAAAAGATCATTGACCACCTCTCCGATTTCCAAAGGAAACAGGCGACGATCTTCATTTTTATCGATATATTTTCTTTCAAAGATGGTAGCAATAGTTGGAGCGTAGGTTGAAGGTCGACCAATTCCATATTCCTCCATGGTCTTTACCAAGGAAGCTTCGTTGTAGCGAGGAGGCGGAGTAGTGGATTTTTCAGTTTCCAGAATTTTTTCCAATTCTAATTTTTGACCAATTTTCATTTCGGGTAAAAAAGTTTCTTTGCTGGCCGATTTTCCATAAATTTTCAAAAAGCCGTCAAAAACAATTTGTGAGCCATTGGCTCGCATCAAATATTCATTTTTTTTATTTTGAGCAACGATGTCAATCTTGGTTTGATTAAGTCGCGCGCTTTGCATTTGGCAAGCCAACGTTCGGTTCCAAATCAAGCGATAGAGTCTTTTTTGGGAATCATCCAAATCTTTTTCCAGATCACCTGGAAGATGTTCGGCGTGAGTTGGTCGGATGGCTTCGTGGGCTTCCTGGGCTGATTTGGATTTGGTTTTGTAGTAGCGGGGACTTTCTAGGGCGTAATTTTTTCCGAACTCTTTTTGAATGGTTTTTTGGGCTTGCATTAAAAATTCCAAAGACAAATTGACACTATCGGTACGCATGTAGGTAATATGGCCCATTTCATAGAGTTTTTGAGCGACCATCATGGTTTGCTTGGCGCTCCAGCCTAAATTACTGATTGCAGCCTGTTGCAGTGTTGAAGTGGTGAAAGGAGGAAGAGGATTTCGGGAAATTTCTTTTTGGGAAAGATCTTTGATTTCGTAAGCAGCTTTTTCCAGGTCACTTTTAATGGCAGTAGCTTTGGCGGCGCTGTCGATGATGGTTTTTCGACTGGAATAATCCCCAGTGAAAAGTTTGATCTTTTCAACTTTCTCAATTTTTTCTCCATTTTTTTCAATCAAATCCGCTGGAAAAATCTGAGAAGATTTTTTGTCTGGCGCCAGTTCAGCCAAAATGGTCCAGAATTTTTGAGTCTTAAATTTTTGAATCTCCCGTTCTCTTTCCACAATCAAACGAAGGGCTACTGACTGGACGCGACCAGCGCTGAGGCCACGGCGAATTTTTTTCCAAAGAAAAGGTGACAGTTCATAACCGACCAAGCGATCCAAGACTCGTCGGGCTTGTTGGGCATCAACCAAATTCAAGTCAATCTTGCGGGGACTTTCCAAGGCTTTTTGAATGGCGGATTTGGTAATTTCATGAAAAACAATTCGACTGTGGGGTTTTTTGTTTTTCTTTTCCAAGCCCAAGGCTTCCAAAAGATGCCAGGCAATGGCTTCTCCTTCGCGGTCTTCGTCGGATGCCAGAATGACTTCATCAGCCTTTTGGGACAACTCTTGCAAAACGTTCAATTTATCTTGGGCCTTGGTTGGAATTATATAGTGAGGTTGAAAATTGTTTTCAATATCGATGCCCATTTCATTTTTTGGCAGATCACGAATATGGCCAAAGGAAGATTTGACGGTAAATCCTTTGCCTAGAAATTTTTTGATAGTTTTGGCTTTGGTAGGTGACTCGACAATTACTAATTTCATGGAAATGTTTTTTAGGTGGATTATTTTGTTTTTTTTATTGACGAACGTAATTTTGTCCGCCGATATTTTTGATAGCGCCCTTTATTTCCAAAATCGATAGAGTGGAAAGGGCGGTTTCTGTTTTTAGTTTAGAGAGTTTCACGATTGTGTCAACGTGAAGCGGCTCCAACGAGAGAATTTGGAAAATTTTTTCTTCTTCAGGCGAATCTGGGCTAAAGTCTTGAATAGTTTTGTTTTGGACGGAATTTTGGAAGTCAAATTCTTCCAAGATATCATTGATTGAAGCGACCAATTTGGCGCCGTTTTTGATCAACTGGTGGCAACCCTGGCTTTGAGAATTGAAAATTGCTCCCGGCACGGCAAAGACTTCTCGATTAAATTCCAAAGCTAGGCCGGCAGTGATCAAGCTGCCGCTATCCGGTGCAGCTTCCACTACCACGGTTCCCAAGGAAAGTCCGGCGATGATGCGATTGCGGGAAGGAAAATTGCCAGGAGCTGGAGAGGTTTCGGGGGTAAATTCACTTACAAGCAAGCCGCCTGAGCGTAAAATTTCTCGGGAAAGTTGAAAATTGGCTCGAGGGTGAATGTTTTGAGGCAACAGACCATTGCCCAAAACTGCTAAGGTTTTTCCTTGTCCCTCAAGGGCTCCTTGATGCGACAGGGCGTCGATTCCAATAGCCAGGCCACTGACCACCACCAAACCGGCCTGGGCCAAATCCCGGCCAAAATTTTGAGCCACTCGTCGGCCATAGTCAGTGAATTTGCGTGAACCTACTAAAGAAACCATGGGCATTTGCAAAAGATCCAAATTTCCCTGGGCATAAAAAAGAAATGGTGCAGAGGGAATTTCTCGCAGCAGGGGAGGATAATTTTCATCCAAAAGAGAAACGACTGAAATTTTTTCTGTTTGCAGTTTTGCCCATTCTTGATCGGGATTGATTTTGGCGCGCTCGGCGATAATTTTGTTAGCTAAATTTTCACTCAAGCCAGCGGCGGTCAATTTTTTAAAATCGGCCTGCCAAGTTTGTTGACCGTTTTCGAAATGACCTGCCAAAATTTTCAGCTTTTGCTGTCCAATTCCGTCAATCAAATTGAGTGCGTGCCAATATTTCATGAAAGAATCTTAAAATTAACTTCCTTTATTGTTCAACTATATCAAACAAGGCTTCGCTTGACAAAACTGTTATTTTATGATAATATTAAAAATCAAAGAGGAGTAATTTGAAAAACATCAAAAAAGGAGTCTTTTGGGGCTAAAATGAGAGAAAAACTGGTTTTAGCGGCAAAAGATTCCCGAATGGTTCGGGAAAAATATTCCAAGAAAATTGAGAAAGGGAGGGAAATATGAAAGGCTTCTTGGCTTTATCAATAGTTGTTGTGGGATTTATGGTCGCTCTCTATGCAAGCGGAGAGCTGGACGAATTAATTCACGACTGTGAGAGAATCTCGTGCGCTTGCAGCACCCTGATCGCTGTCTTTGACGGGATCAGGGGCTAAAAAGAAAGGTGGTTGCCAAACTCGGCGCCACCTTTTCTGATTTTAGAAGGAGATTTTTTCAAATACATCCTCTATTTGCGATAATTCATCTTTTTCAAAATCCTTCAAGACAAAATCCCGACCGGATTCAAGGCGCTCGGATCGGCCGCCTTTTTTTTCCACCCCGATTCGGATTCGAGTGAATTTTTGGCTGCCGACGCGGTCGATGATTGACTGGATGCCGTTGTGACCGGCTGCGCGCGAATCGGTTGAAATTTTGAAATTGCCAATTTCCAAATCCAGATCGTCATGGATGACGGTCAAATTTTCTAATGGAATTTTATAGAAATCCAAAATCTTGCGCACGCTTTGACCGGAGTTGTTCATAAACGTTTGGGGTTTGGCCAGAATGATCTTTTGGCTATTTTCCATTTTTTCACAAATTTCAGCTTGAAATTTTTCTTTCATTTCAAATTCGCCAAAATCTTTTTCTTGGCGCAGTTTTTCCAGCAAGATGAAACCGACATTGTGGCGGTTTTTTTCGTATTTGGTTCCGGGATTACCCAAGCCGACGATCAATTTGATCTTGTCGTTTTTGGGTTGGGCGGATTTATTTTTCAGGAGTTTGAAAAAATTTTTCATGAAATTTTTTAGGGTAATAAATTGGATGGGTACTGGAAATCGAGAATTTCATCTTTTTCTTTTTCCAGTTGATCGAGATCAACTTCTTCATAATCATAGATTTCAACCAAATCCCGACCTAAATATAGCGTAAAATCAGTTTGTTTTGAAGAGGTGGTTTTGTTCGCTAAGGATTTGGCGGAATAATTTTCGATTGAGCTTGGGTCTATTTCTTCTTCAATCAAAGAGGCGGGAATTATTTTGATGATTTCATCCAGGGAAAAAATCTTTTGACCTTGGGTGTGATCGACAACCTCACTGCGTGAGCTCAGCTTGGAACTGCTTTTGGTTTGAATTTGTGAGGATTTGATCCCCAGGGATTCTTGCAAGACGGAGCGGATTTTTTCGGTCATTTTGGAATCCCCGCTTTCGTTGACCAAGACAATGGTTGGATTTTCTTCACTAAACTCGATTTTTCTTTTTTGCCAGATTTCCTGGTTGAAAATATTTTCAGACAGATCCTGGATCTGACTGTAAGATCCGACTTTTGGAACCAAAACAAAGGCCCGGGTTGAATCGAAATAAACATGGGCTACTTTCAGTAGGCTATCCGGTTTCCAGGCATCTACCACTTGAGTGGAAATATTTTGGGTGTCCAATTCTTGGGAGAGGGCCAAAAAATTTTCAATTTCTCCCAAAGTCAGATTGGTGCGTAAATTTTCTTCCAAAGTATTCAGGATCTCGTTGATTTTTAGCGGATTAAGAAATGTCTTTACGGAGAAGGCTTTATTTTTCACGGCTTGCAGGATTTGCTGTTGTCTTTTGGCTCGACCAAAATCGCCTTCCGGATCGGCGTGTCTTTCGCGGGCGTATTTTAAGGCGGTGGCTCCGTTCAAATCTTGCCAGCCTTTTTTTATTTCAAATGTTTCGTAGCTGTAGTTGGGTCCAGGATAGCGCGGATCAAAAATATCACGTTCGACTTCCACCCTGACTCCGTCCAAGGTGTCAATGAATTTAGTAAATCCATCAAAATCAACAATCAAATAATAGCCAATTTTTTGATTGGTTATTTGCTCAACTGATTTTTTAATCAGTTCGGCGCCTTGATTATTTTTCAGGCCAATTTGGTAAAGACTGTTTATTTTGGCAAATGATTGAGAATCTGGGACTTCGACGTAAAGATCGCGGGGAAGTGAAAGGAGAGCCACTTTTTTATTTTTAGTGTCGATACTGGCCAGCATAATCGTGTCAGTCAAATTGTTGCCCGGTTTTTCTTCGCCGGCAATTCCCAATAATAAAATGTTGATGCGACCAGATTCTTGGCCGACTAAGGAAGTTTTTTCCTTGGAAAAAAGTGAATTGGAAGTAGCCTTAATTTCTTCGATCAGGGAAGGTTTTTCGTTTTTTAGGGAAATTTTCTGACTGGTGGTATAAATTCTAAACAAAAATAGACTGGAAAAAAGTAGAAATATTAGAAAGATGGAACCTAAAAATATTCCCAAAATTTTTTTCCAGCAAAAGACTGGTTTTCTGTGGCATTGATCTTTCAGTAAGGGCTTGGAAAAGGTTAAATCGGGGATTTGGTCATTTTTTTGATCGGGGAAATTTTTAGGTAAATACCCATCCGAAAAGTTTCTTTTCTTTTGATTTTTTTTGAGGCTGTCCATGGGTTTAGTTTAACTTGTTTGGGACTTTCGTGTCAAAATAATTTTTCCAAAAATCGCTTATTTAAAGCCATTGTTACCCTTGCAAAAAGGGCAAAAATGTGCTATCATTGGTTTGCTTTAGAGTTGATAATAATTCTAATTTCATTGTAAATGTTTTGGAAAAAAAATAAAAATAAACAAGCACCCTTTGAGACCAAGTCTGATTCCGAGAGCTTCAATGATTATGCCAATGAAGTGATCAACAATCAGGAGGTTGAATATTATGGAGTTGGTACCTTCATTTGGGAGGTGGCTAAAGTCTTTTTTTGGGCTTTGGTTATCATCATACCCATTCGGGTTTTTCTCTTGCAGCCTTTCTATGTGCAGGGCGCTAGCATGGAACCGAACTTTACAGATGGCGACTATCTCATAATTAACGAATTTGGTTTAAAAAAGACTGAAGTTGGAGTGAAAGATCACGTTTTTTTCAAAGTCGAACCATTTTTTGATTTAAAAAGAGGGGAAATTGTAGTTTTTCATTACCCAAGAAATCCCTCGCAGATTTTTATCAAAAGAGTGATTGCCTTGGGCGGAGAAAAAATCAAACTGGAAAATGGTCAGATTTGGATATTTAACGATGAATATCCGGGTGGTGTTCTTTTGGATGAGAGTGTATATCTCGACCCGGATGTTTTTACGAAAGGGTCGGTAGAGATAAAATTGGCTGAGGATGAATATTTTGTCATGGGTGATAATCGGGAGTTCAGTCATGATTCACGGGCCTGGGGTCCGGTTAACAAAAGTGAAGTAATTGGCAAAGTCCTTTTGCGAGCTTGGCCATTTGATAATGTTAGTGTTTTTTAATTTATTTTATTTTTTATTATTGGTCTAATTTGATTATTTTTGGTTTATTAATTAATCAAGTTTCGACTTTTGTGGTTTATGGTTAGTAAATCAAACAAGGGGCAGATCAAAACAAAATTGGCAAAATCTAAATCTAAAATAAAAAGCTCTAAAAGGGTTTTAAATTCAGTTAAAAAAAATCCTTCAGCCAAAAAGAAAGTTGCTGCCAAGAAAGCTACTATTGCTGCTATGAAAAATTCGGCCAAAAAAGCTAAAAAGATAACTAAGGTTGAAGAAGAAATTATGCTGCAGCCGCCGCGAGGCATGCGGGATTTGTTGCCAGGTGATCAACCTTATTGGGCTCAATTAAGAAAAGTTGTGGCCAAGTTGGGGCATGAATATGGTTTTCAACGAATTGATCCGCCGGCAGTTGAATATTCCAATTTGTACACTCGTTCAATTGGAGAAGGTACGGATATCATTGATAAGGAAATGTATACCTTTACCACTAAAGGAGGAGACAAGGTGGCGCTCAGACCGGAATTTACAGCTGGGATTTGCCGAGCCTATATTCAACATGGCATGAATGTTATGCCTAAGCCGATCAAGCTTTTCTCTATTGGACCGGTTTATCGCTATGATCGTCCGCAACAGGGTCGCTATCGCGAACATTGGCAGGCTAATTTTGATATTTTTGGAGAGCAGGATGCGGTTTTAGATGCTCAGATGATTCAATTGGCTCATCGGTTGGTGACCGGAATTGGAATTAAAAGCTTGCAATTTCAGATCAACAGTATCGGCTGTCCGAAGTGTCGTCAGGATTACCAAAATTTGTTGGTTGCTTACTTGGAATCAAAAAAACAAAAGCTTTGCTTGGTTTGTAAAAAGCGTTTGGAGACTAATCCTCTCAGAATTTTGGATTGTAAGGAAGAAAAATGTTCTCAGGTAGCTGCCAACGCTCCGCAATCCATTGATCACCTTTGTGATGAATGTCATGTACATTTCAAGCATTTGCTTGAATATTTGGATGAATTGGATTTGCCCTACGTTATCAATCCGCGCTTGGTGCGAGGTTTGAGTTATTATTCCAAA
Source organism: bacterium (assembly GCA_003251635.1). Classification (GTDB taxonomy): domain Bacteria; phylum Patescibacteriota; class Minisyncoccia; order Moranbacterales; family GWC2-37-73; genus SZUA-486. The sequence continues at coordinate 33,194 of QKEW01000001.1, forward strand.
ACGGTTTTTGAAATTTGGACCGGTGATAATGAAGAAAAGAAACACTCTTTGGGTGGCGGCGGACGCTATGATTATTTGGTGGAAAGTTTAGGTGGCGAACACACTCCAGCCATCGGATTTGGTTTGGGCTTGGATCGTTTGGTGATGGAAATGAAAAGAGTTAAGGCTAAAACCTACATTGAGCCTAAACCGAAAGTCTTTCTGGCTCAGCTTGGAGAATTGGCTAAGAAAAAAAGTCTAAGATTGTTTGCTGAGTTGCAAAAAAATGGAATTTTGGTGGCTGAAAGTTTTGGTCGCGGCAGTTTGAAATCTCAATTAAGAGTAGCTGATCGATTGGGAGCCGAGATCACTTTGATTGTTGGCCAAAAGGAAGCTCTGGACGAGACAGTTATCATAAAAGATATGGTTAGCGGTACCCAAGAAAATGTTTCCAATGCTAAGATGATTGCAGCGGTAAAAAAGATTCTCAAAGGAAATATTTTGGTTTTGAATAATAATATACTGTAATTTTTTGAGAAAATGGTCGATTGTATTTTTTGCAAAATCATCAAGAAAGAAATTCCGGCTCAAATTGTTTTTGAAAACGATCAAATTTTGGCTTTTCGTGATATTAAGCCTTTGGCCCCGGTTCACATTTTGTTGATTCCAAAAAAACATTTTGCCTCGCTCAATGAAATTAAACAGGAAGATGCTCTTTTGATGGGAGAATTGATTTTTCAGGCCAAGCAATTGGCTGAGGAAAATGGCATAAGCCGGGATGGTTACAAGCTGCTTTTTCGAACCGGAGAACATGGCGGACAGGAAGTTGGACATATTCACTTGCATTTGATCGGAGGGGCTAAATTATATGAGGAGATTCGTCCACTGAAAGCGGATTAGGAAAAATAAGCTCAGACTTTCGGGGGACTTGATAATAATTGATAATGTGTTAAATTAGACAAACCCTTGTTTAGTAGGGGATTTACACTTTCTTAATATATTCGGAAGTGTTTTTAGAGAAAGGAGGTTTAATATGATCGAAGTAAAAAAGAAGAACAAAGAAACAGCTGAAAGCTTGATTCGCAGGTTTTCCCGACGCATTCAACAAAGTGCGGTTTTGGTGCAGGCTCGTAAAAATCGTTTTCGCCGTGATGAAAAAACCAAGAACGAGAAACGACAAGAAGCTTTGTATAAGGTTAAAATTCGCAAGGAAATTGACCGGATGAAAAAATTCGGTAAATTCGACGATGAAGCTTTGCGCAATATTAAACGCAAGTTGAATTCTTGATTTGGGTAGTTGTGATGCTGGTCATTTTTTTGGCTGGCATTCATCTGTTTTAATCTAGTTTGATTTTTTCGGGACGATGCTTGCTTTGGTTGATTCAATGTTTGGCGATTTCTTTTTTGGGGTCTGTTAATTTAATTTTAAATAAATATAAACTATGTCTTTGAATGAAAAAATCACAGCGGATTTGAGGGAAGCTTTAAAATCCGGGGATACTTTAAAGAGAGACACTTTGCGTCTTTTGGATAGTGCCATCAAAAATGTTCAAATCGAAAAGAAAAAGCGTGAGACCGGCCTAAGTGATGAAGAGATATTGGAAGTTGTGGGTCGGGCGGTTAAGCAGCATCAGGACAGTATTGATCAATTTGAAAAAGCTGGCCGCCAAGAATTAGCCCAAAAAGAAAAAGCTGAATTGGAAATTTTGCAGCAATATTTGCCGGAACAATTGAAGGAAGATGAGATTGCTGAAATTGTCAGGGGCGTTATTGGCAAAATGGAGAAATTGCAACCGAATGACTTTGGTTTGGTGATGGGTCAGTCTATGGCTCAGATGAAAGGTCGGGCGGACGGAAAATTGGTTGGGGAAATTGTTCGCCAGGAGCTTAAGAAAAGTCTTTAATTTTTCCAATAATGAAATATTCTTCAGTGGATTTGGAAATTAATAATCAAACGGATTTTGAAATTGAGCCTGATTTCTTTAGGCATATTTTTCAAGAAGTTATCGCTTTGGTTTCAATGGAATGCTTGGAAGGCAAAAAAGCTTCAATTAGCGTGGCTTTCATTGATCAAGAAGAAATTGCTCGAATAAACGAACAATATCGTCAGCGAAAAGAGCCAACAGATGTGCTTTCTTTTTGCGAACATGAAAAAATTTCCGATTTGTGTCATAATAAAGATAAAGAAGTTTTTTTGGGGGAAATTTTGATTTGTCCGGAATATATCTTGAAATCAGCCCCAAATTTTGGCGTTTCTTTTGAATACGAATTGGCCTATATTTTTTCTCACGGAATTTTGCACCTACTGGGTTTTGAACACGGAGAAAAAATGTTTGGTTTGCAAGAAAAAATTGCTCAAAAGTTCGCCGGTGACTCTAAATTCGATAAAATAAAACAATGATCATAGAAGAAATAAAGAGTTTCAAAAGAAGTTTGACCAATGCTTTCAGGGGTTTGAGTTATGCGCTTAAGCGAGAACGCAATTTCCAAATCGAATTGGTGATCGGATTTTTGGTTTTGGTTTTAATTTTAGTGTTTAAGGTGAAAAATTGGGAAGCGGTGGTTTTGATTTTGATGGTGGCTGGAGTTTTGGTGATGGAATTGGCTAATACTGTAATGGAAAGAATTGTGGATATTTTGAAACCAAAAATTCATCCTTATGCTCGAGTAATCAAAGATATCACAGCTGCGGCAGTTTTAATCTGCTCTTTTGTGGCGCTGTTTGTTGGAGTGATAATTTTTTATCCGTATATTCGCGATCTGTTGAATTTTTAAGCGCTTGTTTTGGTAAAAGGTGGGTTTATTGTATAATTGAAAAAATTGGGTATAAAGACAAAAATAAAAAATAAATGTTAATTTTAATGGGCGTATAGTCGCTCAGTTTCGGTTTATGGCGAAAAATAATATAATCACCGGAATTGATATAGGATCTTCAAATATTCGAACTTTAGTTGCGCATCAGATTCGGGGTGAAGAAAATTTACGAATCGTTGGAGTTGGAGTGGTTACTTCAGCCGGAATTCGGCGCGGAATAATTGTGGACATCGAGGAAGCGATTAAGGCCATCAATGAATCAGTTGAGCTGGCTGAAAGAATGGCTGGCAGTGCGGTTAATCGAGCTTTCGTCAGTATTGGTGGGAATGAAATATCTTTGGAAAATTCCAAGGGAGTGGTTGCGGTTGGTCGGGCGGATGGCGAAGTTGAAGAAAATGACATCAATCGAGTTATCGCAGAGGCGCAGGCAATTGCTTTGCCAATGAATAAGGATATCTTGCATATAATTCCTAAAAAATATCGTTTGGATGATCAGGATAATATCAAAAATCCCTTAGGAATGCGTGGAGTTCGCTTGGAAGTCGAGGCTTTGGTAGTTGAAAGCAGTGCTTCTCATATGAAGAATTTGACCAAGGCTTTTTATCAGGCTGGAATTGAAATTGAAGATATTGCCTTGGAACCTTTGGCCAGTGCCAAATCGGTTTTAACCAAAAAGCAAAAAGAGCTGGGAGTTGTTTTGATAAATATTGGCGGCGGCACCACTTCTTTGGCGGTTTTTGAAGAAGGTGAAATTTTGCATACGGCCATTTTGCCAATTGGGGCGGGGCACATTACCAATGACGTGGCTATCGGACTAAGAACCTCAATTGAGGTGGCGGAAAAAGTTAAACTGGAATATGGTAGCGCCCTTTGTCGTGACATCAATCGTAAAGAAGAAATCGATCTTTCCCAGTTTGATTCTCAAGAATATGGCTATGTTTCTCGGCATCATGTGGCGGAGATAATTGAAGCGCGTCTGCGGGAAATTTTGGAAATGGCTCAGAGTGAACTTCAGAAAATTGGAAAAGCCGGGCTATTGCCGGCCGGTGGAGTTTTGGCTGGAGGCGGAGCCAAGCTGCCTTTTGTTAGTGAGTTAGCTAAGGATGTTTTGGGTTTGCCGATCCAGGTTGGTTTTCCTCAGGGTTTTTCTGGAGTTTTGGATAAGGTTGATGACCCGGCTTTTGCTACAGCTGCTGGACTGTTACTTTGGTCTCAAGATCATCAAGGGGGTTCGTCGATATCTGGCAATGATGCTATTTTTGCTCCCATCATTCGAACTACCGGTTCGGCGGTGGGCAAGGTTCGCAAGTGGGTAGGCAAGTTTTTGCCTTAAAAGCCAAGTAAAATTAAAAACTTTTCTTGACACGAGATTCTCGGGTATGTTAAATTTAGGTACTGAGGGTGTTTGAGGTGTTTTAAATGGATTAAATTATTCAGATAAATCGTTAAGTTGGTCGTTTATTTTGAATTAAGATTTTCAAGCTGATTGTACAAAAATATGGCAGAAGTAAAATTGGACATCGAAACATTTGCAAGAATAAAAGTAGTCGGAGTTGGAGGCTCGGGCAATAATGCAATCAGTCGAATGATTGATTCAAAAATCAAAGGAGTTGAGTTTGTTACCATCAACACTGACGCTCAAGCTCTTCATCATTCCAAAGCACCGGAAAAAGTGCATATTGGAAAAAACTTGACCAAAGGATTGGGAGCTGGCATGAATCCGGAGATTGGTCGCCAAGCTGCTGAAGAAAATCGGGATGAAATTCAAGAAGTTTTGAAGGGGGCTGACATGGTTTTTGTGACGTGCGGACTTGGAGGCGGAACTGGAAGCGGAGCTGCGCCAGTGGTAGCTGAGACTGCTAAGGAATTGGGCGCTTTGACGGTGGCCGTGGTAACTAAGCCTTTTGCTTTCGAGGGCGCGCAAAGAAGACAAATCGGAGAAGAAGCTTTGCAAAATCTGAAGGATCGAGTGGATACCTTGATCACTATTCCGAATGACAAATTACTTTCCATTATTGATCGCAAAACCACTTTGATAAACGCTTTCAAGATTGTGGATGATGTTTTGCGCCAAGGTGTTCAAGGAATTTCCGATTTGATCACTAAGCCGGGAATCGTTAATGTGGACTTTGCGGATGTGCGAGCCATTATGCATGACAGCGGTTCGGCTTTGATGGGAATCGGAGTAGCCAGTGGCGATGATCGAGCAGCGGAAGCAGCTAAAGCTGCTATCAACAGTCCACTTTTGGAACTGTCAGTGGATGGTGCCAAGGGAGTCTTGTTTAATATTTCCGGATCCAGTGATTTGACGATGTTGGAAATCAACGAAGCGGCTAATATTATCACGGAAAGCATTGATCCGAATGCTAAAGTTATTTTTGGAGCGGTGGTGGATGATCAAGTTAAGAAAGGTGAAATTCATATTACCGTGGTGGCAACCGGGTTCGACGCTGATCGGGAAACATCGAATCCTTTGATTTCGCGGCCGCCGGTCAATAAACCGCAGTCGATTAAACCAAAAATAGAAGCAGAGGAAGAGAGGATCAGGGAGGATGATTTTTATGAAGAACCGAAACCGGAGCCGAAAAGAGAAAAATCTTTGGCGGATGAAATCAGGGAAAAGGTTGTTTTTCCGACTCGTAAAGTTGAGACCAAAATGATCATTGAAGAAAAGATTCAGCCCAAGCCTTTTGTGCCGGAACGCAAAGAAATCGAAAAGGAGCAAACAAATGATGACGATGATGAATTGGAAATCCCGGCCTTTATCAGGAGGAAGATGGAGAAATAAAATTTACTTTCGATATTTTGAAAAACCAGCCTTGAGAGGGGCTGGTTTTTTGGTGGACGTAAAATATGTTATTATGTTTATATAGTAAAAAATAATAAATAAAAAAAATGAGCGAAAATGAAAATCGGGGAGTTGAAAAATTATTATTAGTAATCTTGTTTTTTATTACTATCACTCAATTTTCTACCTGGGGTTATCAGTCGGTCAAATATATTTTGGGTAGGATTTTTGATGTTGAAGTTCTTAGTACCCCGGTGGATACGGTTATTGGTTTGGTGGCTATGATTGCTAGTATCGTCGTTTTTGCAGCATCGGCTATGTGGTGGAAAAATAACACTAAGGCCAAGGAAATCTTTTTTGTGGGAGCCTTTTTATTTGTCTTAAAGAATGTTTTGGATATTATAAATCAAGTTGTTTTATTTGGTCTTAAATATGAGGGCGTGACCAAAACAGTTTCCGGAATTGAAGGTTTGGCAATCAGCATTGGGAATGAATTTTTTCAGTTGGCTTTTTGGATTTTTATTGCTTTTTATTTTCGTTATAAAATTTCCATATTTTCCAGGGTTGATAAAATTTCTTTATCCGAAGAACCAGTAGAGGAACTTGGCAAGCAAGTTTTTACAGGGGAGAACTTAAAATAAAAATTAAATAAATGGAAAATAATAGTTTTAACACAGAAAACAAAAACAATTTTGAAAATGATTTAGCAATTCAGTCTAAAAATATTTCGGCTAAAAAAAATTCAAATAAAAAATTGATCTTTTGGATAATTTTTATTTTGCTTGTTTTTGTTGGTTTGGTTTCGGTTTATTTGGTTTACAGTTTGAAAAAAGTTGAGTTTAAAAATCCAAGCCCTGATCCGGTTCTGAGTCTGGATGGTAACATAAGTTTCAATTCAAAAAGTACAAAATTACTCGATCTGAGTGGATATGAGCAAAGTGGGGCGGGAAATTCTTTGCCGATTTTCAGTCAATATGGCAATTGGGTTTTAGTTCCGAAAGTGAATGGTGAAAAGGGCGCTGGCGTGATGGTTTTGGGAATGAAAAATGGGATTGTACGGGAGTTTGAAACTCCCTATGTTGCAGTTTCGCCAAATTTCAAAGAATTGGCTTATGCAGCTATTGTTGGTAATGAAATAAAGATAGTAATGGAGTCAATCGAAAGTGGCCAAGAAGAATGGGAAAGCTCAATTTTTGATGGAATTTTAAGTTTGTATTTTGGCACTGAAACAAATTTGCTTAATATTATCGGGATTCAAAACAATAAGACTGTTTGGTATGAAAATGGCGTTAAAAAAGCAGAGCTTGACCCGATTAAATATTTGACATCAGGTGTGGTTAAAATGTCGGAAGATAAAACTAAAGTGGCTCTGGTTGGATCAAAAGGTAGTGATGCCATACTGATTATCAATGGAGAAGAAAAAGTTTTTAAGGGCGCTAGGTTGATAAATTTAATAGGTTTTTCGGCTGATAATAAGCTTGCTTATTTAGTTAAGTACTCCGATGTTGAAAACGTTGCTTACGTTGATAATGTTGAAGTTGCTCGTAATATTTCAGGGGAAGGAATCATGAGCGGTAGTGTTGGGTTAACTTTTGATAATGGCATGCTAGCTAAACAGAGTTACGACGGCCAGCAAGAGTATATGCAAGTATTCAATGAAAGCCCAAGGGTTTTTAGAAAATCTTACTATAGAACATTTTTCCCATCTTTTAGCTTGGATGGCAAAAGATTGGCTTATGTTGTTGACACAATGGATTATTTCCAGTCCGGATCTAAGAGTTTTGTTGTAGTGGATGAGAAAGAGCAGAAACAATATGACAGTGTTAGTAATGTGGTTTGGGGTGGAAACGATACGTATGCCTATGTGGCTCAGGAAATTTTCCGGGACAGTGAAGATGTGGTGGAAGATAAATTTGTGGTTATTGATGGAATTGAACAGTATAAATTTGGTGGAAAATCGATTGATGTTCCCAATATTGAATCCTATCAATTAGCGGTCAATCCAGTAAACGGAAAAGTTGGTTATGTGGTTTGCCATGCTGACGTAAAAAACGAAAAAGATCCGAATGTGTCGGAAGGAGTGCTTAATCTGGGAACTGTCACGGAAATAATGCACCATTGTTTTGTGATTTATGATGGTAAAGCCCAACCGGAATTTGGTTTGATTTCAGAAAAATTGCAATTTACGCCGGATGGGGAACATATTCTCTACCTGGCTGGGGAAAAAGGGGATAATTTTGGAAAGAACGGACCAACGAAATTGGTTATGGATGGGAAAGTTGTGAATATTGAAGGCATGATATCTGGGAATATATATTTTAATTCAGAGGGCAATAGAATAGGATTATATGTTTTTAAAAATGACAACACTGTTTGGTGGGAAACTTACGGTATTGATGAGGTATTAAAAAATGCAAAAATTTTGGAGAATAAAAACATTGAGAATATGTGACTTAATGAAAATGCGGAAATATTCTAATTAAAATAAAATTCGATATTTTGAAAAACCAGCCTTGAGAGAGGTTGGTTTTTTATATCGCATGTAAGTAAATATTTGGTTATTGAATTTTTTTGGTAGCAAAAACGGTCACTCAGATCGTATTATTTCTGAGTGACCGTAGGGCAGGGATTTTATGGCAGTTTCTCACTTATTGTTTTAACCGAATATGTTTTGTTTTTCTTGTAGACTGTTAGCCTATTTATAGTATAGCCAGCACTTACAAGGGTTTTGATAGCACTAAACATGTCTTTGGCTACAAGAACTATATCCTCTGTACGAAGGGAAGCTCGGTTTTGTTGGCTTTCGATCGATAAGTCATCTTGCTCCAGTATGAACGTTTTTTCTTCTGGTTTGAAATTTCGTATTTCCTGGAGCGTAAAGGTCGAACCGTGAACTCTTAAAGAGAAAATAGGGCCAATTTGGAACTCTTTTTCTACTAGAATACGTATGGCATCTAGTTCGTCAGTGGCTTCTAAAAAACTCTCACTTGCACATGGATCATCAATTGGTTTTATAAGGAAAAACATAGTATACCTCTCGCTTGTAGATTTCCAGTTAATTCTGGATCCTAAATAATTACACGTGTTAAAAAATATGTCAAACACTAAGATTAGTTCCGATTCATCTTTAAAGTGGTTTTATTGTATGTTTAGCTATTGTTACTTAATAGAATTTTATTGACTTTTGAAAGTTTTTATTGTGGTCTTTACTATTGTTGTTTAACAATTTATTGGTTTTTTCTCGGGTATTTCGGTGTCCACTAAACTTATTTTTTAAAGAAAAAGGAGACTGAGGATAGAAATTTATAAAATTGTTTATGTGCCGACGGCCGGGGCCTTGAAGGAATTGTATTACTACAGCTTGAGGCTTTGGTTTTTCCTGACCTGGCCGATTTTCAAGAGGTTGTGTAATTACTTGGGAGCTCGTTCGGAATATTTAGAGGAACTAAAAATTGAGACCGTGGCGCGATTGGAAAAAGCACTATGGGTCCGGAATAATCTTGGACCGGAATTTTTTTATCTTTCTGGCGGAAAGTTCAGGAGAAATCCTACAGTTGTGGACATGATGAAGGGATGGCTGGTTTTGAACGGTCAGATTTCGGAAAAAAATATTTTGATGGATACCAACTCCGTTCAAACTTGCGAAGGGATCGAAAAATTCGTCAAATATTTGTTCGGATTGCATAATGATTTTATTTCGGTTTATTTGACGACGAGCTGGTATCATCTGCCGCGTTGTCGGTATGAATTAAAAAAATCAATTGAAAAATTTAGAAGGGAGTCGGAAATAGACTTATCATTTGGCAACCCAAAGTTTATAGAAATAATCGCGGTTTCAGTTAAACCGCCCTGGACTTTAGAGTGCTTAAAGTATGAATATCTGTACAATTTGTTGGTCGAGCCAATAAATTTGATCATTATGCGTTTTCCCAAGCTTAAAAAATGGCTGGGGAAAAGGGAGCGAAAAAATCGGGGAGTTGAATAAAAACCGAATCTTATTTCTTGAACTCACGGTAAACTCATTACATGAGAGGATTGAAAAATGAATGTGGCTTTGAAGTTCGAAGGCTCATATGTGGAAAAATTAAAAGGGTCTTGGTATTATCCTATGAATCAAGAAGACGCCGCTTTGCTTCCAGGGACTTTAATTGATCTATATATTAAAGGGGGTGAGGAGAAGCTTATAACTTTTGAGATATTCCGGAGTCGTCGCTTGCCTCAAAAAAATTTATTCCTTTTGGAAGTGATTTTTAAGTTTTGCGCTGCATCTATTGAAGAGTTTTCTTCATACATTCAAAAAGACTGGGTGTGTGGTGATAAAATTGAAGAATGGGCGAAAACGCCCTGATGTTTTTTGAAAAACTGGCGGCTTGTCTCTGAAAAGAGGCAAGCCGTTTTTTCTTTTGTGATGGCTGCATTGATTTTTTGGCAAATTTGTACTAAGATGGTAAGAATCTGGAAATGGGAAATTATTTTTTAGGAAAAATTTGGTGAAAAATCAAACCGATAAAATTGAAAATGTGGATGGATTTGCGCGGCAAATTGTGATCAAAGGTGCGCGCGAACACAATCTGAAAAACATCGACCTGGTCTTGCCACGAGGTAAGTTCATCGTGTTTACCGGAATTTCCGGCTCGGGCAAATCAACCTTGGCTTTTGATACCATCTTTGCCGAGGGCCAGCGGCGTTATTTGGAAAGTTTGTCTTCCTATGCCAGACAGTTTTTGGGACAGATGGATAAACCCGACGTGGATTATATTGAAGGACTTTCGCCGACCATTTCAATTGATCAAAAATCTACTTCACACAATCCCCGTTCAACGGTTGGAACAGTAACCGAAATCCATGACTATCTGCGCTTGCTGTTTGCCAAAATCGGACGGCCGCATTGTCCGGTTTGCGGTCGGGAGATTACTCAGCTTTCGGTTGATGAAATTGTGGATCGGATTTTTGATTTGCCAAACTCTTTAGGCGGAAAAAATAAGAAAATAAAAATTTCTCAAATCGAAATTCTTTCACCGATCGTGCGATCACGCAAAGGTGAATATTTGGCACTTTTAGACGACATGTTTCGGCGTGGATTTTCACGGGCGATTGTGGATGGCAAAAGAATTCAATTGGAAAATCATCAAGATTTGAAATTGGAGAAAAATAAAAAGCACAATATTGATGTGGTGGTGGATCGTTTGGATTTGAATGAAGATAATATTTCACGAATTTTTGAAGGAGTGGAAAAAGCTCTGAGACTTTCCGAAGGGTTGGTTAAAATTTTCTGTTGGGAAAAATCTTCCCAAAAAGAAGAAAAAAATTGTGGCGAACAGATTTACAATCAAAAACTGTCTTGTCCGCTTCATGACATTGAGTTTCCGGAATTGGAACCGCGACTTTTTTCTTTCAATTCGCCGTTCGGCGCTTGTGAAAGCTGTGAGGGATTGGGAGCTAAAAAAGAAATCGATCCGGCTCGTTTGATTCCGGACAAAAATAAAACGATTGCGGAGGGTGGAATCATGCCTTGGAGCTACAAGCGAAACAACTATCAAGGAACTTTGCTTAGCGCGGTTTGCGCCCATTTTCGGATTCCCGACAATAAAAGAATTCGGGATCTAAAAAAAGAACAATTGGACATTTTGCTTTTTGGCGCTGAGGAAGAAGAATTGATTCGGATCAAATATCATTTCCGCAGCGGTAATCATGTCTATCAAATTCATTGGAAGGGTGTGATCAATTGGTTGGAAGAAAGATATCGCAGCACTTCCTCGGAGGCGGTTCGCGCCGATATTGAAAAATATATGTCGCAAAAACCTTGTTCGACTTGCCAAGGTTCGCGCTATAAAAAAGAGGCTTTACTGGTGACGGTCGGTGAAAAAAATATTTTTGAAGTTTCAACTTTGAGCATTCGAAATTGTCAGGATTTTTTTGCCAAGCTCAAACTTAGTCAGCGCGAAGAAATGATTGCCGGTCGCATCTTGAAAGAAATCATCACCCGCTTGGAATTTCTCAACAATGTCGGTTTGGATTATTTAACTTTGCATCGAGCGGCCTATTCGCTCTCTGGTGGTGAATCGCAACGAATTCGTTTGGCTTCGCAAATCGGCTCGCAATTAGTGGGCGTGCTCTATATTTTGGATGAGCCGTCAATTGGACTTCACGCTCGAGATAACACCAAATTGATTGAAACTTTGCGGCATTTGCAAAAAATCGGCAACACCTTGATTGTGATTGAACATGATGAAGAAACTATGCGCAGCGCTGATTGGCTGGTGGATATTGGTCCAGGAGCAGGCAAGCATGGGGGTGAGGTTATATCCCAAGGTACGCCTGAGCAGGTGATTGCTGATCCGAAATCTTTGACCGGTCAATATTTGCGCGGTGAAAAAACAATTGAAATCCCGCGTTTGCGCCGCACTGTCAATCGCAAGAAAAATATCATTGTTAAAAATGCCAGTGAAAATAATTTAAAAAACATTACGGTCGAGTTTCCACTTAAAGTTTTCACTTGCGTGACTGGAGTTTCTGGTAGTGGCAAATCAACCTTGGTTGAAGACACTCTCTATAAAGCTTTGGCGCACAAATTGCACCGGGCTTTGGACGTGCCGGGAAAACACCAGGAAATTTTGGGAATAGAAAATATCAACAAAGTCATCATGATTGACCAGTCGCCGATTGGGCGAACTCCTCGATCTAACCCGGCTACTTATACTGGACTTTTCACGCATATCCGAGAACTGTTTGCTCAAGCCAAAGATGCGCGACTCCGGGGCTACGGTCCGGGAAGATTTTCTTTTAATGTTAATGGCGGACGCTGTGATAATTGTCAGGGGGAGGGATTTTTGAAAATCGAAATGCAGTTTATGCCGGATGTCTATTTGCCGTGCGATGTTTGTCAGGGTCAGCGTTACAATCGTGAGACTTTGCAGGTCAGATATAAAAATAAAACCATTGCGGATGTTTTGGCGATGACAGTTTCGGAGGCTCGAGAATTTTTTGCCAATTTCCCCAAAATTCACGATCCGCTGGCAGTCTTGGAAGACGTCGGCTTGGGCTATATTGAATTGGGTCAAAGCGCGACCACGCTTTCCGGTGGTGAAGCTCAGCGCATCAAATTGGCCAGTGAGCTTTCGCGTCGAGCTACCGGTGACACTTTCTATATTTTGGATGAACCGACAACCGGTCTTCATTTTGAAGACATTCAAAAATTATTGGTTGTTTTGAATCGTTTGGTGGATGCCGGTAACACGGTGGTAGTGATTGAACATAATTTGGATGTGATTAAGACGGCGGATTGGCTCATTGATTTGGGACCGGAAGGCGGCGAAGGTGGCGGTCGGGTGATTGTGACCGGCTGCCCGGAAGAAGTGGCTAAATACGAAAAGGAAAGTCACACAGCCAAATATTTGAAGCAAGTTTTGAGGAGAAAATAAAATGAATTTATCTGAAAAAATCAAACAATTTCCTCAATCGCCTGGCGTTTATTTTTTCTATGGCGATAAAGCTGAAATTTTGTATATTGGCAAAGCAACCAATCTGCGCTCGCGGGTTTCTTCCTATTTTCGCGGAGCGGATGGACGGGGTGAGCGGATTGAGGCCATGGTAGCTCAGGCTCAAGACGTGAAATTTGAAACCACTGACTCGGTTTTGGAGGCTTTGATTTTGGAAAGCAACCTGATTAAAAAGCACCAGCCGAAATATAATGTTCAGGAAAAAGATGACAAGTCTTTTTCCTATTTTGCGATTACCAAGGAAGAATTTCCACGGGTTGTGATTGTGCGCCAGACGGATTTGAAAAAAGCGGATTCGGATCTAAAAAAAATAAAATTTGAAATTGCCAAAACCTTCGGGCCCTACACTAGCAAAAAACAAATGGAAGTGGCGCTCAAAATTATTCGACGGATTTTCCCTTTTCATTCCAACTTACAAAAAACCGAAAAGGGTTGTCTGGATTTTCAGTTGGGTCGTTGCCCGGGACCCTATGTCGGGGCGATTTCCAAAAAAGATTACGCAAAAAATATCCGAGCAATTGAAATGATTTTGAATGGCAAGAAAAAAAGATTAATTTTGGATTTGGAAAAACAAATGCGCTTGGCGGCCAAAGATGGGGAGTTTGAAAAAGCGGCTGAGCTTAGAGACAAAATTTTTGTCCTTAACCATTTGCGGGAGGTGGCGCTACTTTCGGATTTTGAAGGAGATTTAGTTGATAAGCATTCAAAAAAAATTCGCATTGAAGCTTATGATATTTCCAACATTTCCGGTCAAGCAGCGGTCGGCTCAATGGTTGTTTTTATTGGCAGTGAACCAGATAAGAATCAGTATCGTAAATTCAAAATAAAAAGTGTTTCCGGAATCAATGACGTGGCTATGATGGCTGAAGTTTTGCGGCGGCGCTGGGCTAATGATTGGCCGCAACCGGACTTGGTTTTGTTAGATGGCGGAATGGGTCATTTGCAAATGGCTGAAAAAATTTGGCGCGAATTGAAATTGGAAAGTGCCCTGGCGGCGGTAGCCAAAGGCGTCGAGCGCAAAAATGTGGATGTGCGTCTCTCAGTTGTCTCCAGACCGACCGATGCTCTCAAAAAAGTTTTGGCTGATAAGAATCTTTTGAAAAAAGTTATGGACGAAGCCCATCGCTTTGCTATTGGTTACCATCGGCAAAGAAGATCTAAAGAATTTATAAATTAAATTTGGATAAAAGTTTCATGAAAAAAATTTTCCAAAATCAAAATTTTAAAACAATGAGATTACTTTTGGGATTGGCAGTGTTGTTTTTGATGCTGGGCGTCGGTTTTTCCTTTCAAGATAAGAAGCACGTTTTTTCAAGGGAGCAGGAAATTTCCATAAAAAAAGTTCAGGCGGACTTGGCGAGCGGCGAAAAATATTCCCAAGATCCAGTTGAGATTATTTTTGGTGGCGATGTGATGTTGGATCGTTACATTCGGCAAGTTATTGAGCGGCGTGGCGGAGATTTCATTTGGCAAAAAATTATTTCTGAGTTGCAAATGGCTGAAGGCGTAGTTGTTAATTTGGAAGGCCCGATAACTTCCAATGAATCAGTCAGTGTGAATACTCAAATTGGCGAGAGGAATAATTATATTTTCACTTTTGATTCAGGAGTAACTGATTTTTTGAAGGACGCCAATATTCGGGCAGTCAATTTGGGAAATAATCACATTCTCAATTTTGGATCAGATGGCGCCAAACAAACTCAAAAATATCTGCAAGAAGCCGGCATTACTTTTTTTGGAAATTTTCAGGGCAACTCGGCGCCTGGCTGGAGAACCTTGGAAATTGAGGGATTAAAAATTGCCTTGGTTAATTTCAATCAATTTTCGTCCGGAGCTGTGGAGAAAACTTTAGCGGATTTGAAAGAAGCTCAAGTGAAAAATGATTTTGTAGTCTTGATGCCTCACTGGGGAAATGAATACGAAAATTATATCAATGAAAAGCAAAAGGAGTTAGCTCGGCGCTTTATTGAAGCTGGGGCTGATTTGGTTATCGGCTCTCATCCGCACGTTGTGCAGCTCAGTGAAACCTATCAGGGTCGAAAAATTTATTATTCACTGGGAAATTTCATCTTCGATCAATATTTTAGCGAGGAAACACAAAAAGGCTTATTAGTAAAAGCGGTTTTTGACAAGAAAAACCACTCAATTGATTTTCAAGAACTACGCTTGAATTTAAATGCTAATGGGCAAGTGGAAATAGTTCGCTAAAAATCAAGTTTTTTCAAATTTTACCATTTTGGACCCGACTCTTTACCTCGGATTAATTTTCTGATAACATACATACTTAGCGAATAGCTTTTTAAATTTTAAATTAATGATTATCCAGTTGAGATAATGTTTAAATAAGGTATGGCGAAAAAAAATTCTTCCCTAAATCAAAATAGATCTGAAATCGTTATTCGAGGTGTCAGAGTGAATAACTTAAAAAATATTGATTTGCAAATCCCACGGGATAAATTCGTGGTAATAACCGGGCTTAGCGGTAGCGGTAAATCATCAGTGGCTTTCGATACGGTTTATGCGGAGGGTAATCGTCGCTATATGGAAAGCCTTTCTTCCTATGCTCAGAATTTCCTGGAGCCATCCGCCAAGCCGGAAGTTGATCAGATTGAAAATTTGAGCCCGTCAATTTCCATCGACCAAAAAAGTATCAGTCGCTCTCCGCGTTCAACGGTTGGAACCTTGACCGAGATTTATGATTATTTGCGAATTCTTTTTGCCAAGGTTGGTACTATGTATTGTCCCGAATGCGGGCAGGTGATGAGGCGCAAAACCAATCGGCAGATTTTATCGGACATTTTGTCTTTGGAGCACCATGCTTCAGTGGTCATTTTGGCTCCTTTGAAAAGTCAGCATGGCGATTTGAAAGAAAATTTACGCAATATTTCGCAACTGGGTTATGCTCGGATTCGCTCTGGCAATAAAATAATAACAATCAACGAGGCTCAGGCTGATCCGGATTTGCTTTCGCAATCTTCCGATGGTAGTCAGATGGAAATTGTGGTTGATCGTTTGATTTTGGATCGAAAAGAGCCGGATGAGGAAAGGATTTTGGATTCGATCGAAACGGCCATGAAACTCAGTGGCGGTTCGATGACGGTTTTGGTTGATAATAAAACGGAGCAAAAATACAACCGAGACTTTTTTTGTGCTAATTGTAAAATAAAGATCAAAGAAATTTCGCCGCGTCATTTTTCTTTTAACAATCCGGAAGGTGCTTGTTCGGTTTGTAGTGGCTTGGGTTATGTCCCGACTGTTAATCCGGAACTGGTTATCGCCAATCGAAACCTATCGATTTTGGAAGGAGCTATTTTGCCTTGGAGTAAATCCGGTGGTCGGATAAGCAATCAAAATGGAAATTGGGATAATTTGAAATCAGCCGCTCGCAAATATAAATTTTCCCTCACTGCGCCTTTGAAAAAGTTTTCTGCCAAACAAATGGAAATTTTGCTGCATGGAAATGAGGAATTTGAGGGTGTGATTGGCGGGCTTTTGCAGAAATATCAACAAACCAAGTCTGATTATGTTCGAGCAGAAATTGAAAAATATATGACCTCGGATATTTGTGGTGAATGTCAGGGTCGAAAATTAAAAAAAGAATTTTTAGCAGTGCGAGTAGAGAATAAATCAATCGATGATTTGGTGAGGATGAGTATAAATGATTTGAGGAATTTTTTTCAAAATTTCAATAGCTGGTCTTTGAAGGAGAATGAAAAAAATATCGCCAAACCATTAGTGGAAGAAGCCGCTAAAAGATTGGAAGCTTTGGAGAATGTCGGTTTGGATTATTTGAATCTGGGTCGCAGCGCTCAGACGATTTCCGGCGGAGAGGCTCAAAGGATAAGATTGGCAACTCAGCTCAATTCTCAATTGATGGGAATAGTTTATGTTTTGGATGAACCGTCTGTTGGTCTTCACAGTCGGGATACTGAAAAGCTGATTTCTACTCTGAAAAGATTGCAGGATTTAGGAAATTCATTGGTGGTGGTTGAACATGACGAGAGCATCATTAAGGCGGCGGATTGGATTATCGATATGGGGCCGGGTGCCGGTGAAGAAGGCGGGACGGTGGTTTTTGACGGTCCATATGAAAAACTTTTGAAATCGAAAAGTCTGACTGCTCAATATATTTTGGATCGAAAAAAAATCAGTTCCAAGAAAAAAATTCAAAAAGGCAATGGAAAAGAAATAAAAATAATTGGTGCTAGTGAAAATAATTTAAAAAATATCGATATTAAAATTCCATTGGGAAAATTTGTGGTTATGTGTGGAGTTTCCGGCAGTGGAAAATCGACTTTGGTGAGGGATATAATTTCTAAGGCTTTGGCGCGGCATTTCTATAAAGCCAAGGATTTGCCTGGAAATCACCGAAAAATTGTCGGTTTGAGCAATATAGATAAGGTGATAAGCATCAATCAGAGTCCGATTGGTCGAACCCCGCGTTCCAATGCGGCAACTTACACCGGGCTTTTTACTCATATTCGTGAACTTTTTGCCCAAACTGAGGAAGCTAAAAATCGGGGATACAGCGCCAGTCGCTTTAGTTTTAATATGAAAGGCGGTCGTTGCGAGGTTTGTCAGGGTGATGGTTTGAAAAAAATTGAAATGCATCTTTTGCCAGACATGTATGTTAGGTGCGAAAGTTGCGGAGGAACTCGCTATAATCGCAAAACATTGGAAATTGAATACAAGGGCTTCAATATTGCTGAAGTTTTGGATATGGATGTGCGATTTGCTTCCAGATTTTTTGCCAAACATCCGCTTATTGTTGAAAAATTGAAAACCATGGAGGATGTTGGTTTGGGTTATCTTAAATTAGGTCAAAACGCCACTAGTCTTTCGGGTGGAGAGGCTCAGCGAATTAAGCTGGCTACCGAGTTGGCACGTAAATCAACCGGCCGAACCTTGTATATTTTGGATGAACCAACTGTTGGGTTGCATTTTGAAGACATCCGTCAGTTGCTGCAGGTTCTGAACGCTTTAGTGGAAAAAGGCAATTCAGTTTTGGTAGTTGAACACAATTTGGATGTGATTCGCAGTGCTGATTGGGTGATTGAGTTGGGTCCGGATGGTGGCAGTCGAGGCGGTGAAATTATTTTTGAAGGACTGCCGGATAATTTGAAAAAAAATCAAAAAAGTTGGACAGCCAGATACCTATAACTAACAACTAACAACTAACAACTAACAACTAACAAACCTAGAAGCTGTTTCTAAAAATCTAATAACCTAAAAACTATAAGCTAAATACATGGGAATTTTATATATCGTAGCTACGCCAATCGGCAATTTGGAAGATATAACTTTGAGAGCCTTACGTATCTTGAAAGAAGTTGATTTGGTGTTATGTGAAGACACTCGGGTAACTCAAAGATTATTGTCTCGCTATGAAATTTCAACTTCAACCAATTCTTTTCATCAGCATTCTTCCCAGGAAAAAATCCAGAAAATTGTTGAACAATTAAGGGAAGGGAAAAATATAGCTTTGGTAACGGATGCTGGCACCCCGGGAGTTTGCGATCCGGGCAATGTTTTGGTTCAAGCGGCAGTGAAGGAAGATGTTGGAATAATTCCGATTCCGGGTTCTAGTGCTTTGGCTACTTTAATTAGTGTGGCTGGAATTGATCTGCAAAAATTTGTTTTTTTAGGTTTTCCTCCCCATAAAAAGGGTCGACAGACCTTTTTTGATCAAATTGCCCAAGAAAAAATCCCAGTAATCTATTATGAGTCGCCGCATCGGATTTTGAAAAACTTAGAGCTGTTGGAATCTTTGGGTGGAAACAAAAATATTATAGTCGGACGCGAGCTGACTAAGATGTTTGAAGAAATTTTTCGAGGGAGTATCTTGGAAGCCAAAACCTATTTTCAAACGGAAAGTCAAAAAATAAAGGGAGAATTTTCCATAATAGTATATTAGTTTTCTAGAAGAAGTTATCCACACTACTTCTTTTTTTTAAAAAAAAATAAGACTTGTGTTATAATTTGAACATAGGTTAATTTTTTCTTAAAAATAAAAATGAAAAATAAAAAAACTTTGTATTTGGTTATTGCAGTTATTTTTATTCTCTCGATCGTCGTCGTTGTTTGGAGTTTGTGGATAAGCAATTCGAGAAGAAAGGCCAATGTTGAAAATTCTGCCGTTAAGCAGGAAAGCCGGCCGGTTTCCGATGTTGAATTGAATGAGGCTCGAGTAAGAGAAATTCAAGAAGCCCTAAAGAAACAGGAGGAACTGACTGGCACAATAACCGAGGAGGAAAAAACTGAGTTAGTTAAGGAGATTAATGATTCATTAGTTCAGGAAAAAGTTGAATCTGATGATTCTCAAGTAGAGGAAAAGAAAGTCCAGGAGATTTTAGATATTCTTGATGGTTTAGAATAAAAATTAGCTCGAATAAATTCTTAACAATATAAAAATGAAAAAGAAAACTTTGTTTTCAATCATAGTTTTAAGTTTAGTCTTTGTGGCTGCCAGTATAACTAAAGTTCAGGCTGGTGTGTCGCATAATTCTTCTGGTTGGCTTTTGGGCGCCAGTGATGATGGCGCTGGCAATCCGATTAACATTGGCTGGATTAGCATGAATAGTCTCAATTGTGATGTGGATGGGGATGGAGTTTATACTGGATCGACCGAAGGGGCACCCGTTGGTTGTCCAACTTCAGGCCTAGTGGCTAATGGATTCTCTGGTTGGGGCGTTAACATTCCGACTGATGGATCGCTAGCTTCAGGGTATGCTTGGAGTAGTGCTATTGGTTGGGTAAGTTTCAATCAAGCTGATTTATCAGGATGTCCAAGCGGAACATGTAGTGCTAGGATGGAATCTGGATCATTAAAAGGTTGGGCTAGGATTATGAGTATCGTGCAGGCTGGGGCTAATGCTGGCGGTTGGAATGGCTGGATTTCTCTGAGTGGCACTAATTATGGTATTACATACAATGACGTGAGCGGCGCACTTTCTGGCTTTGCTTGGTCAAATGAATTAGGTTGGATTGATTTTAGTGGAGCCAAAATTACTCCCCCTCCTACCGTTTCACTTTCGGCCAGTCCAATGACTATCAATGTGGATAATATTTCTACTTTTCCGTGGTCTGAGAATATTGATTTGACCTGGACGGTTTCTGGGGCTACAAGTTGCAGCACGACGAGTGATAATGGAACTTGGAACAATGTCAGTGTTGATGCGACAGATGGGTCGTACACAGATTCAGCTTCAGTTGACTCGTCTATGCCTACGGTTAAATTTACTATTAGCTGCAAAGGACCAGGTGATTTGACGGTGGCCAGTCAGGATGTGACAACTGTTTGCTACGAACACGTTTGCGGAAGTGACGTTTGCAGTGCTGTTGGAAAATTTGGAATTCCAAGTTCTTCATCTTGTACTACTCAAAGTTGTGAAAATGATAGTGAATGCCAAGGAATATCTGCTGGCAACTGGAGAGAGGTTTCCCCGTAGTTTACGGAGAGTCGTTGTTTGATCTGATAAATTCATAGAAAGACTGATATGAAAAAAGAGGAGGTAAAAAAAATAATTATATCAATTTGGTTGGTTGCTATGTCTGTTTATTTTGTTAACGATATTTGGCAGGATTACAAAGTTAGAGGAATTAAAGAGGCTTATCAAAAAGGAATAGATGATATGGCCAGTCAAATTATTAATGAGGTGGAAAAAGGCTCCTGTGAATCTTTTGAAATCTCTGCTAATAATCAAAAAGTAACCATTATGGGAGCGGAATGTTTGAGTCAGATAAATGAAAATAATTAAGTTTTGAAAAACTTAATATGGTTAAATAATTTTTTAAAAGAAACAAATTGACATGAAACAAAAAACTCAAAAGTTTCTCAAAAAATCCTCCTATTGGCTGGGGATTATCATTTTTGGAGCCATCCTGGGCGTTTCTTTGCAGATAACCAAGGCGGCTTGGACTGAACCAGGCACTAATCCGCCTGCTGGCAACATTGGAGCGCCAATTAACACTAGTTCGGTAACTCAGGTCAAGGGTGGTTCTCTGGGATTAACCGGAGATTTGATAGTTAATAGTAAGTCTATGTTTGGAACATCCACAATTGCCAGTAATTTGACTGCGCATGTAGGCGGTAATGTTGGTGCAGCCGCTTATTGTAATGAAGATGGAACTGTTTGCGTATCGCCGGGTTCCTTGGGAGGTGAAGTTAAGAAGCTTAATTGTGTTTGGTATGGTACCACTAGAACGACTACGATTTGTCCAGCTGGTAAGTATGTAGCGGGCACCTACATGGGTGTTGGAGGTGGTGGGGATGATCGATTGGAAAAGATTTATTGTTGCGATTTATTCTAATTTTTAAAATAGGAAGATATGAAACAAAAAACTCAAAAGTTTCTCAAAAAATCCTCCTATTGGCTGGGGATAATCATTTTCGGAGCCATTTTGGGAGTTTCTCTGCAAATAACCAAGGCTGCTTGGACTGAGCCTGAGCCAGGCATTAATCCGCCTGATGGCAATATTGGTGCTCCTATTAATATTAGCAGCATTGCTCAAAACAAAGTTGGTTCTTTGACGACTACGGGTGGCTTGGGAACGGCTGGTTCACTATTTGTTGGGACTAAAGCCGGAATTGCTAATACTTCAATAAGTGGTGATTTAACATTGGATGTGGAAGGGAAAGTTGGAGCCACTGCCTATTGTGATCAGAATGGTGATAATTGTGTAACGCCAAATGTTCTGGGTGGAAATTTGATAATCACTGATATGGGAAGAATTCCCACGGGAGATGTTGGCCCTGCTGGTCCGGTTGATTTGGGTGTTCATAGTTTTTGTTTTTTTTATGATTTAACTTTTAATAGGGATGCTGCTCAATGTAGGCTTTATAAAAGTGGAGATAATTGGTATTTGCGTACTTACGAAAATGCCAGATGTGGTGCTTATTGCGCGGATTTTAACTAAAATAGCCTTGTGTTTTTTTAAAAAGAGCCCGAAGCAGGGTTCTTTTTTGATTGATTTTGTGTCCAAAATATGGAATAATTAGAGTAGTTTTTTCTTGTCACATCACTTGATTTTTTTTGAATTTTGCTTTAAAATTAACCGAATCGATAATTTGTAAGTAGCTGGCTTCTTTTTTGTAAAATTTGAAATCAGCTTGAAAAATATGCGTATCGGAATTGATGCTCGAACGATTTTGAGCCCGGAAAAAAGCTATGCGATCGGCAGCGGTCACTATACCTACCAATTGATCCGCCATTTGCTTAAAATTGACCAGAAGAATGAATATGTCTTATTCTTTGATTTTCGAGTGCGGGAAAAAGATATCAAGAAGTTTACTCAATCCAACGTTAAGATAAAGTTTTACCCTTTTTCTGATTATAAGAAATATTTGCCAGCCATGTACAGTGAAATTTTGGGCTTGGCTACCTTGCAGAGAGAGAAATTGGATGTTTTGCATTCCACTTCTCAATTCAGTCGGATTCCTAGCGGTTATCGGGGGAAAACGGTGACAACTTTCAATGATTTGATTTCTTTTTGTGCGCCGCAATATCTGCCTTCGGCTAAAAAAATCAGAGACAAAGCCCTGACCAAATTTATGGCCAAAAAGACGGACAAGATCATTGTTAGTTCAAATTCTCTGAAAAATGAAATGGAAAGCTGTTTGGGGGTTAGTCAGGACAAGATAGAAATTGTTCCTAGTGGATTGGATCAGCGTTTTTTTGAGCAACCATTAGGTGACTCAGAAAAAGTTTTGGCCAAATTCGGTATTGAGAAAAAATACATTTTATTTTTAGGAACTTTGGAGCCATCCAAAAACATTACCAGATTGTTACAGGCTTTTGCCAAGGTGAAAAATAATTTTAAAGATAAGGGTCAAAAATTCAACTATCAATTGGTTCTAGCTGGCAAGAAAGGTTGGTTGGCCAATGAATATTTGCAAATAATTGATGATTTGGGCTTGAAAAAAGACGTCGTATTTACTGGTTATGTGATTGGCGATGAATTGGTGCCGCTTTTCCGTCGAGCTGAATTTTTTGTGATGCCTTCTTTGTATGAAGGTTTTGGTCTGACGGTTTTGGAAGCTTTTGCTACTCAAACTGCTTCGATAATTTCAGACATTCCGTCCTTGGCGGAGATTGCCCAAGGGGCAGCCGAGTTGGTAAATCCTTTGGATGTTGATTCTATTGTAGCTGGCATGGAAAAAATTATGCGGGACGAAAACTATAAAAATGTTTTGCGCCAAAAAGCCTTGAAAGTGGCCCAGGAATTCGATTGGCTCAAAACCGCCCAAAAGACACTGCAGGTGTATCAGAACCTTTTGGAAAGTAGCAAATAAATTTAAACGAAAAATAAAACTATGAGTTTTAGGAAAGTTGATCCTAGGCAAACTTTACCTCAAATGGAGGAGGAAGTTTTGAAGTTTTGGAATGAAAATAAGATTTTTGAAAAAAGTTTGGAGAATAGACAAGGCTCTTCCGAATTTAGTTTTTATGACGGGCCGCCTTTTGCTACGGGCACTCCTCATTATGGACACTTAGTGGCCAGCACCATGAAAGATGTGGTGCCTCGGTATTGGACAATGCGTGGTTATAGGGTTGAAAGAAAATGGGGTTGGGATTGTCATGGATTACCGATTGAAAATATCGTGGAAAAAGAATTAGGCTCCAAGACTAAAAAGGATATCGAAAAAATTGGAGTAAAAAAATTCAATGAAATTTGTCGAACCAAAGTTTTGACCTATGTGGATGAATGGGAAAAAGTGATTGGCCGACTTGGACGTTGGGCTGATATGAAAAATGCTTACCGAACCATGGATAAAGATTACATGGAGAGTGTTTGGTGGGTTTTCAAACAGCTTTGGGACAAAGGCTTGATCTATGAAGATTATCGTTCCATGCACATCTGTCCTCGTTGTGAGACGACTTTGTCTCAGCAGGAAGTTTCCGAGGGATACAAGGATATTAAAGACCTGAGTGTTATTGCTGAGTTTGAATTGGTGGATGAACCGGGAACTTACGTTTTGGCTTGGACGACTACGCCCTGGACGTTGCCAGGCAACGTGGCTTTGGCGGTAGGTGAAGATATTGATTATGTGAAAATCGAAAAGAAAGATGAGGGCATTGGAGAATTGGTTAGATTTATTCTTTCTAAAGATAGAATAAATGAGATTTTAAAAGACGATGATTATAAAATTGTCAAAGAATTTAAGGGCAATGATTTAGTAGGTAAAAAATATAAGCCGCTATTTGATTTTTACGCTAAAGACGAAAAATTGGAGAACAGGGAAAATGGTTGGAAGATTTATGCCGGGGATTTTGTGACGACTGATGAGGGAACCGGGGTGGTGCATATTGCGCCGGCTTTCGGTGAAGATGATATGCGCCTGGGCAAAGAAAATAATTTGCCATTTGTGCAGCACGTGGCCATGGATGGAACTTTCAAAAAAGAAATGGGCGAGTTGGCCGGGCTTAACGTGAAGCCGATTGATAATCACCAAGCTACGGACGTGGAGATAATCAAATATTTAGCCAAAAACAAAGCGCTTTTTTCCAAGGAAAAATATGAACATAGCTATCCGCATTGTTGGCGTTGCGATACTCCCTTGATTAACTATGCCACCACTTCTTGGTTTGTGGCTGTGACTAAAATAAAAGATCAAATTTTGAAATTGGCTGAAAATATCAATTGGTTTCCCACTCACATCAAAGAGGGTCGTTTTGGTAAATGGTTGGAAGGAGCGCGCGATTGGTCAATTTCTCGCCAGCGCTTCTGGGCTAGTGTTATTCCGGTTTGGCGCTGCGAATGCGGAGAGTTGAAAGTTTTTGGTAGCGTGGCTGAGTTGGAAAAAATATCCGGTCAAAAAATATCTGATATTCACAAACACGTGGTTGACGAAATAACTTTCGAGTGTGAAAAATGCCAAAAAACAATGAAGCGGGTGCCGGATGTTTTGGATACCTGGTTTGATAGTGGTTCTATGCCTTACGCCCAAGCGCATTATCCGTTTGAGAATAAGGAAAAATTTGAACAGAGTTTCCCGGCTCAATTTATTGCGGAAGGTCAAGATCAAACCCGAGCCTGGTTTTATTATTTGCACACGATTTCCAGCGCTATTTTTGATAGCGAGGCTTTTAAGAATGTCATTGTCAACGGAATAGTTTTAGCTGAGGATGGCAAGAAAATGTCCAAACGTCTGAAGAATTATCCCGATGTCGGATTTATTTTTGAAAAGTATGGAGCGGATGCCTTGCGACTTTATTTGATGAGTTCGCCGGTTGTTTCGGCTCAAAATTTGAACTTTTCCGAAAAAGAAGTGGCGGAATTTGTGCGCGGAACATTGCGAATGCTTTGGAATTCTTATTCCTTTTTCATTCTTTATGCCAGGGTCGACGGTTTTGAGCCAACCAGGCAGAATGAAAAATCGGAAAATATTTTGGATCGCTGGATTTTGAGCGAACTCAACATTTTGATTGAACAGGTCAATCAAAATATGGAGAAATATGATCTGGCAACCACCTCCAGATTGTTTGCTCCCTTTGTGGATAATCTTTCCAATTGGTTTATTCGCCGCTCTCGTGATCGATTTTGGAAGCCGGCCGAAAAAGTGGTTGAAAATGAATCGCACCAAAAAACTTTCGATGGCGATAAGGAAAATGCTTATCGAACTTTGCATGAAGTGTTGGTAAAATTGTCTCAGGTCATGGCCCCCTTCACGCCTTTTATTAGTGAAGAAATTTATAGAAATCTGACCAATGAGGAGTCGGTTCATTTGAGTGATTTTCCAGCGGTTAATTTGGACTGCGTGGATAATTCCTTGAGGGAAGAAATGAAGACGGTCCGTGAAATTGTTAGTCAGGGTCTGCAGCTTCGAGCTCAAAACAAAATCAAAGTTCGTCAACCTTTGCGATCAATTTCTATTAATCAAGAAAAAGAAAAATTGATAAACAGGGAAGAATATTTGCAGATAATCAAAGAGGAATTGAACCTAAAAGAGGTTGAATTTGTTTCTTTGGAAAATAATGCTGAAGAAATGGTTGTTTTGGACAGCGAAATAACTGTCGAGCTTCAGTTGGAAGGCATGGCTCGCGAAATTGTGCGCTTTGTTCAGGAAATGCGAAAGAAAGCTGACTATCAGGTGGAAAATCGTATTCGAATTTGGCATTTGGGCGGTGAAAAAGTTTTTGAAAAATTCGGAAGCTTGATTGCCAAGGAAACTTTAGCCACGGAAATAGTTTCCGGATTAATTGATGATTTTGATCAGCAAAAAGAAATTGACTTGGAGGGAGAAAAAATAACTTTGCAAATAAAAAAGTAAGCTGTTTTTGGAGAGATTTAATGAATATGCTACTATTAAGTTTAGATTTATAACTTTTGCAAAAATGGATTTAGCACAAATAAAAAAAACTTATCTGCTTGAATTGGAAAAAGAATTGAAAAAAGTGCCCGAGGGACTTCATTGGCGCGCGCCTGAATTTGAGGTGGTGCAAAAGAGTTGGTATTGGTATCTGCTCATGATGTTGTTTCTTTTGGGAATTGTGACTTATGCACTTTTTGTGGATAGCCCGATAATGGCCATAACTTTCATTTTGGTTGGAATTGTCGGCTATCTGCATTTGCAAAAACAGCCAAGAATTTTGGATTTCAAGATCAGCGGCGAAGGCGTTCAAGCTGGTCGGGATTTTTATGATTTTGAAAATGTTGAATCTTTTTGGATTTTTTATCATCCGTCGGAGATTAAATCAATAAGTTTGAGAACCAAGAACTCGGTAATTCCTTTTGTGCACATTCCTTTGGGCGATCAAGATCCCGTAGTGGCCCGCGACTTCCTCACTCGTTTCTTGAAAGAAAAAAAACAGACGCCAAGCTTTGTGAATGCGCTTGAAAGACTTTTTCATGTTTGATGCGGAATCCAGCGGTCGGGGGTTGCTTTTTTAAGGTTTTTGCGCTAGTTTAGTTAGGATTGATTTGATGGAATTTATGGTTTAGCGGGTTTTGGGAAATTTGCTCTCGTAGCTCAGTGGATAGAGCGTCTGGTTGCGGTCCAGAAGGTCGTAGGTTCGACTCCTGCCGGGAGCACAACAGAAATTATCTTATCAGATAAACTTTTTAAAAATAAAATATATGTTTGGAAAACTTTTTTCCGGGGCCATGGAAAAGCTTAAATCGGAAAAAGGCGCTGTGCCTGTTTCGCCTTCTCCCTTGGCTGAACCTGAAGTGAGGGCGGCAAATTTAAAAATACCGAAAGCAACCAAAGTTCCTGAGGGGGAAATTGATCTCCCGGTGGGAGATTTTATACTAAAAGGAGTTAAGGATAAAATAAAAATCCCAAACAGGGATGAGGTGTATCAAAAATATTTTTCTCACGACTCTTTCTTGCATGAGATATTTAAAATAAAAGAGTCTAATTTTACAGTAGAAAAAAATCCACAGCTTAATGAAAAAGGCTATTACTATCTTTTTGCCACAGTTTTAAAAATAAATCCAAACATTTCGCAGTTAAGAGAAGTTGCCGAGCAGGGTGGTTGGGTAGTAACTGAAGGAGCTAGATATTATCTGTTTGAAAAAGAGGTCGGACCGGAATATTTTGCCAAAAAATCTTCCAATGAAACGGTGCACTGATCTGTCGATCGGATTTAAAAATCTTCAAAAATAAAAATAATGTCAGCACGTCCGTACTTACGTCTGTCAGTACGTGAACTTGGGTGTGCAAAAAGAAAACCGGCCACGCGATGGTTGTCATCGGCGGCCGGCTTGTGTGTGCCTAACTGTATTTAATAGTTCTTCTTGCGAACTCTTCCTCACTCGTTTCTGGTGGTTGACTAAGTGTAAGATTTCTACCGGCTGATTTGTTGAAGCGAGGACCTTTTTGATTAAATTTTTTATTTTCTTTCATAAACACAACTCCCTTCTTTTTTACAGACGGCATGTTTATAAAGATAACCAAAAACCCGCCTTATGAGCGGGAACCCTATATATTTAAAAGGACCAAACTTTATCCCTTATCTTTCTATCTTAGCATATTTTGAGCCTTTTGGCAAGGGGCGCCAAATTTGAAAATTAACGATTGATTTCTTGGCGAGCCAGAACAACGGCGAAAATCTCACTGGCTCCGGCTTCACGCAAAACCTCGGCACATTCAAAGATGGTGGCGCCGGTGGTGGCGATGTCGTCGATTAGCAAGATGCGTTTTTGGCGAATTTTTTCGGGATCAATAATCTTAAAAGCGTTTTTTAAATTGAGATAGCGTTTTTGGTAATTTTTAATTTTCATTTGTGAATCGGTAAACCTGATTCTTTGCAAAGTTTTCGAATCCAGAGAAATTTCAAAATTGGGTGTTAGGTTTTGGCTGACTTGCTTTGCTAACAAGTGGGATTGATTGAAACCTCGCCAACGCTCTCGGCGTGGATGCAATGGTACTGGTAAAATAAGATCCGGCAAGGGAATTGAAGAGCTGCCGATTTTTTCGGTCAAGATTTTTCCCAGTGGGATAGCCAAATCCGAAACAAAACGATATTTGAAGTTGTGGATGGTTTGGCGCAGTTGGCGATCTTGATAGGAGGCACAAACTAAAAGTCCGTCCAAGGGAGAATCTGGTCGACAGTGGTGGCAAACTTTTCCATCCGGGGTTAAATTTTTTTCACACTTTGGACAAACTTGTTCAGTTGAAGTTTTGATTTTTTGGCGACAGTTTGAGCAAAGCCAATGGTTTTCCTTTTGACAGCCCAGGCAATTAATCGGAAAAAGACAGTCAAGAAAAACTTCGTGCAATTTTCGACTGATTCGCCCAAGTCCTTTTTTGGAAGCTTTCATCTAAAAAAGATCAAAAAAATTATTTAGCTATGACCTTGTCTTTTTTTAAGTCTAGGGAAATCGTTTTTTTATGGGGATTTTCCAGAATAAAGCGGGCAATTTCCAATTCCAGGATATCTTGAATATTTTTTCCAACCAAGCGACCCCCGTATTCAGCCACATGACTTTTTTGAGCTAGGAATTTTTTTAGCGAAGCAGCTACCTTCAAAGAAAGTCCTTGTTTTTTGAGTCTTTGGATGAGATTGCCAATTTGCAGATCAACAATTTTCAGAATGTCTTTTTCCGAAAGGGCTTCAAAAATAATCAGATGGTCGAGACGGTTGAGAATTTCCGGTTTGAGATAGTGGGAAATTTTCTTGATTACATCGGATTTGAGATGATTAAGTTGGGATTGTTGTTTGGAATCCGGGTTTTCTTTTTCAAAAAATCCTAATCGAGCGCCTTGAGTCAATTCCAAAGTTCCGACATTGGAAGTCAGGATTATGATGGTATTGCGAAAATCAACTCTTTGACCTTCGGCATCAGTCAAAAATCCATCTTCCAAAATTTGCAGCAGAATGTTGAGAATTTCCGGATGGGCTTTTTCAACTTCATCAAAGAGAATAAGGCTATAGGGATTATGACGCACCCTTTCGGTCAGGGTTCCGCCTTCGCCAAAACCGATGTAACCGGCCGGCGCTCCCACTAGGCGGGCCACTGTGTGTTTTTCGCTAAATTCACTCATGTCAATCTTGATGATGGAATTGTTGTCGGAAAATATTTCTTGGGCTAAAATTTTGGCGGTCAGAGTTTTGCCGCTGCCACTGGGACCTAAAAACAAAAAGGAGCCGATCGGTTTGTCCGGGTTGGTGATTCCACTGAAAGAGCGCAGCAGAACATCGGAAATTGTCCGGATGGCTTTTTCCTGACCAATGATGCTGCGGCCCATTTTTGTTTCTATGTTTTTGATTTGACGCCGATCTTGGTTGATGGCTATTTTTTCTTTGGGGATTCGGGTGATGCGAGCAATGGTTTCAATGATGTCTTTTTCGGTCAAAATCAAAGAATTGTCATTTTCTTGTTCAATTTTCTTTTTGAGTCCGGCTACTTGCTCCAAAAGCTCTTTTTCTTTTTCCTGTTGCAATAGGGCCTGTTCATATTGCTGGTTTTGAGTCAAAGCTTCCTTTTCTTTGAGGGATTTTTTAATTTGCAATTTGAAACTTTGAATTTGCTTGGTCTGCTCAAAAGAAACGGAATGATTTTTGAGCACAGCCGCGCTTTCATCCAGGATATCGATAGCTTTGTCCGGCAAAAATCGGTCATTGATATAGCGCGAGCTCAGTTCAACTGCACTATCAATGGCTTGATCGGAAATGGAGAGGTGGTGGAATTTTTCGTACTGACTTTTGATTTTGCGCAGCATTTCTTTGGCTTGCTCCACAGAAGGTTCGGCCAATTTGATGGTTTGAAAACGACGAGCCAGGGCGCTGTCTTTTTCAATATATTTTTTGTATTCACCATAAGTGGTGGCGCCAATACATTGGATTTGGCCGGAAGAAAGAGCGGGTTTGAGAATGTTGGCCGCGTCCAGTCCGCCTTGAGTATTGCCAGCTCCAACGATAATGTGAAGTTCATCAATAAATAAAATCACATTGGGATTTTGAGAGGCTTGGTTGATGATTTCCTTGAGTCGATTTTCAAATTCACCGCGAAAGGTTGTGCCAGCTACCACTAGAGCGATATCCAATGAGAAAATTATTTTATCCGCCAAATAGGCCGGTACTTGTCCGGAATTAATTTTTTGCGCCAAAGCTAAAACCAAAGCGGTTTTACCAACGCCGGGCTGACCGATTAGCAGTGGGTTGTTTTTAGTTTTGCGTCCCAAGATGTGGATCAATCTTTCCAGTTCTTCTTGGCGACCACTCAATGTTTCCTTGCTTTTAGTTATTTGCTGATTTAGGTTGCTGCAAAATTGTTGCAAAAAATTTAGACTGGAAGAGTTGGTTTCCGGTTTGGTTGGAATCTTCATTTGCGGAAATTGCATGGAAGCTGAAAAATCAAGCGGGCTTTCGTCAAAAGGCAAAGCGCTTAAAAGATTTTTGAGATTTTGAAGACTTTTTTGCGAAAGAGATTTATTTTGCCAGATTTTTTTGATTTCCAAATCGTTTGATTCCAGCAGAACATGAATCAAATGCTCGGTTCCGATGTAGGGATAGTTCAAATCGCTGGCTAAAGAAAAAGCATCGGTAATGAGCACGCGTAAATTCTTGGATAGACCCGGCCTGATGGTGGCAACTGATTTGTTGATCGATTTGGAATTTTTTTTGGGCAAAATCTGATTGAAGTGAGTTTTGCGAACCCCGGCATCCTTGAGCATGTTGGCGCCCAAACTACCTTCTTCCAAATAGATAGCTAAAAGCAGGTGAATCGGTTTGACCTGGGAGCTATGGTAGTGCGCAGCTAAAGCAGCAGCTTCATTAAGGCTCTTTTTAGCGTGCAAAGTCATTTTGTCGAATATTTCAGCTTGGAACATGGTTTAAAAATTGGTTAAAATCTTAAAAATATCCATTGGTATATTCTATTTTTATTAGCTTTAAATGTCAACTGACTAGACCTATTTGGACATTGGACATTTACGCTATAAAGTTGTAATATAGAGTGTGATTTTTTTTGAATTTTTTATGCGATTTGAGATTGATTCAAAATTTCAACCTTCCGGTGATCAGCCGGGAGCCATCAAGGAATTGACACAAGGATTGAAAGACGGACAGCGTTTTCAAACGCTTTTGGGTGTGACCGGATCAGGTAAGACATTTACGATGGCCAACGTGATTGAGGCGGTGCAAAAACCCACTTTGGTAATTGCGCCCAATAAAACCCTGGCCGCTCAGCTGGCTCAAGAATTTCGCTTGTTTTTTCCCAAGAATTCGGCGGAATATTTCGTATCCTACTATGATTACTACCAACCGGAAGCTTATATTGCATCATTCGGAGCTTACATTGAAAAAGAAGTTCAAATCAATGAGGAGATTGATCGGTTGCGTCATGCGGCGACGGCCGCTTTGCTTTCGCGGCGCGACGTGGTGATTGTGGCCTCAGTTTCTTGCATCTATGGTTTGGGCTCGCCGGAATATTACAAAAAAGGTACGGTTGAAGTGATCGTTGGTCAGAAAAACAGTCGGGAAAAAATTATGCAAGGCTTGATTGAGATGCAATATCAACGATCGGAGATTTTGGAACGCGGAAAATTTCGAGTAGTTGGCGATGTGTTGGAAGTGATCATGCCTGGACGGGAAGTGATCACTCGGATTGAATTGGAAAGTGGCAAAGTCGCGTCGATTCGGGAATATGATTTTTTAACCGGTGAAAAATTGGGACAATTGGAGAAAACTTTGATTTTTCCGGCCAAGCACTTTGTGGTGCCGGAAGAAATTTTGGAAAATTCATTTGAGCAGATCGAGCGTGAAGCAATCGAGCGGGAAAAATTTTTTACTAAAAATGGTCAGAATTTGGAGGCGGAAAGAATTCGCCTGAGAACTCGGCATGATTTGGAAATGATGCGTGAAATCGGCTATTGCAATGGAATTGAAAATTATTCGCGTTATTTGACCGGACGAGAAGCTGGGGAAGCGCCTTATACTTTGCTGGATTATTTTCCTGAGGATTTTTTGTTGATCATTGATGAGTCGCACGTGACAATTCCGCAATTGGGCGCGATGTTCAATGGCGACAAATCGCGTAAAAATTCTTTGATCGAAAACGGTTTTCGTTTGCCAAGTGCCTATGATAACCGCCCGTTGAAATTTGAAGAATTTGAAGGCAAGATCAATCAAGCTATTTTCACTTCAGCCACTCCGGGAAATTATGAAAAGAAAAACTCAAGCCAAATTGTGGAACAGATCATTCGTCCAACCGGTCTTTTGGATCCGCAAATTGAAATCAAACCGGCTCGAGGGCAAGTCAAAGACGTGTTGGGTCAAATTGAGAAAGTGGTTGAAAAAAACCAACGGGTTTTGATCACGACTTTGACCAAGAAACAGGCTGAAGATTTGGCGGAATTTTTGCGGGAAAATGAAATTAAATCTGAGTATTTGCATTCCAATGTGGATACCTTGGATCGAATTCGAATTTTGGAAGGCTTGCGGCGCGGTGAGTTTGACGTTTTGGTGGGAGTCAATCTGCTACGCGAAGGTTTGGATTTGCCGGAAGTTTCTTTGGTGGCGATTTTGGATGCGGACAAGGAAGGGTTTCTGCGCAGTGAAACTTCTTTGATTCAGACCATTGGTCGAGCGGCTCGCAATGTCAATGGCAGAGTGATTCTCTATGCGGATGCCCCAACCGGTTCAATGAAAAAAGCCATTGGGGAAACCGAGCGTCGGCGCCAATTGCAAATGGACTACAATCAAAAACATCACATCACGCCCAAAACGATTGAGAAAAAAATCCAGTCAATTGTGGATCATGAAATCAACCCGCAAATGGTCCAAGACTTTTCTCACTTGGAATCTTTGGAAAATATTGGAGCCTACATCAAGCAGAAAGAAAAAGAGATGAAGACGGCGGCCAAGAATCTGGAATTTGAAAAAGCCGCCCTGATTCGAGATGAGATTTCCCAGTTGCGCAAATTGCAACTTAACTAATTTGGACAGGGTTAAGATGCAATGCGCCCTTTATTATTGTTTTTTACCCTGAAAATGTGTACAATAGAAGTGTCTTTGATTTTTAAAAAAAATTAGAAAAAATAAGATGAGTATTGATGGCAGTGAAGACACAAGAAAAACGCCAGGCGATTTTTATTCCAAGGCTTTTTCTCGAAATATTGGTTTATTAAGTAAAAAGGAGCAAGACACTCTGAAAAAATCAAAAATTGCAATAGCGGGACTTGGTGGTGTTGGGGGTAACTATTGTTTAAGTATGGTCAGGACTGGTTTGGGAAATTTTTCTATTGCCGATTTTGATTCTTTTGAGGTTGCTAATATTAATAGGCAAGCCGGCGCTGAGGTGGATACTTTTGGGCGAGCTAAATGTGAAGTTATGGCGGAAAAAATATTAGCAGTTAACCCTCACGCTGAAGTTGAAAAGTTCTCAAAGGGTATAAACGAGGACAACATGGATGAATTTTTGCAAGAAGTCGATGTTGTTTTGGATGGTTTAGATTTTTTTGCAATCAAAGAAAGGTTGTTGCTTTTTCGTAAAGCTAGAGAAAAAGGGATTTTTGCGATAACTTCGCCCCCGGTTGGTTTCGGGGCGGCTTTATTGGTTTTTGATCCTAAGGGGATGAGTTTTGAGGATTATTTTGATATTCAAGCTGGAATGGAGGAAAAAGAAATGTTATTTCGTTTCGGAATTGGATTAACCCCGTCATTTATACAAAGAGCCTATTTTCGTCCAGATTCAATAGATTTGTCTGGCAAAAAAACTCCATCTCTGAGTATTGGGACTCAAATGTGCAGTGCACTGGTTTCTTGTGAGGTTGTTAAGATAGTTTTAGATAAAAAAATTCGAGCTGTTCCTTGCTCTACTCATTTCGATCCCTATGTTCAAAAGTATAGGAAAATATATTTGCCTTGGGGAAACAGAAACCCCAAACAATTATTTAAGAGATGGGTAATTAAAAAAATTCTTAAAAATAGTGGGAAAATATGAAAGAGGCTAAAAAATTTAAAAGAAGTAGTAAAATTCTAATAAAAGCGCGATATTTTGTTGGGGATTTGGTGATCTTCATGAGTCAGATATTTTTATATGTATCTGTTTCCAGAATACTTCGTTTTTATTTTAAGGCTAATAAGAAAATTGATTATCCGAGCAAGTCTATAAAAAATGGATCCTTGATAATCTCCAATCATCAATCAATGCTGGATCCCTTTGTTATTACAGCCTACCTGCCTTTTAGGGATTTTTTGAAAATAATTCCAATAAGATATCCAACTAGTCATAGACATTTTATGAAGATGCCGTTTTTAGCTTTTTTTGGAGCTTACAGTATAGGGGGAGATAAAAGAAGTAAGATGTTGAAACTTTTTCTTACTAGAGAACATTTGGCCAGAGGAAGAAGTATAATGCTATTTCCTGAGGGTAAAATTTGTTATAATCCCAATGAGGGAATGAGTGAATTTCAAAAAGGTGTAACTTTTTTAACAGATATTGCCAACAACGTTTTGATTGTCAGAATGGAGGGATTTCATAGTTGTGACTGGATTAAGCTTTGGCGAAAGCATAGGAGTATGGCTTTTAGTGATCTATATAATTTCCAGGGAAAAGATAAGGACGTCAACGATTTAAAGGAATGTCTGGAACAGTTACCTGTCTAATTAATTCGTAAAGATACTGTTATGGAAATCGCAAATTGTTCTAGGTGGAATGATTCGTGCGTGAATAAATACTTTTCTATTGAGGAAAAAAAGACTTTTGAAGGAATGGATTTTGCTAGAAAAAATGATTGGATTTTGGGTCGAATTGCAGCTAAGCGAGCAGTAGCAAGACTTTTGGTAAAAAAATTTTCCCTAAGAATTGCTCATAATGATGTTAATATAGTTTATTTAGAAAGTGGCAAACCGCAGGTTGAAATTTTGAATCTTGAGATTAGCAAAAAAATAATAGAATATGGACTTGAGAATAATATTGATATTTCCATATCTCATTCTGGATCAATAGCTTTAGCGGCAGTTTCAATTATGAGTGAAGATGGCTGCGTGGGGATTGATATTGAAAGAGAGAGGAAATTTTCTTCACAAGTAAGGGGAGCATTTTTAAATAAAGAAGATGAGATTGTTATTTCCAGAAAACCGCCGGTAAATTTGAACAAGATGGTAACTTTTTATTGGTGTGCCAAAGAAGCATTTCTTAAGGCTAAAGGAGTTGGTATTAGGCAGCATCCAGCCACAGTAAGTCTTTTTTTTCAAGAAAAAAATTGTGGAAAAATTATTGATAAAACGGAACCTTCGATCAAAGCTTTTTTTCAAAGAATAAATTTTTCGAAAGGGCATGTGGCGGCTGTAGTGAATATTGCATCTAAGTATTGATAGGTAATTTTTATAAATCGTCGGAATAAAAAATAAAAACTATGGATAAGATAACGGAGAGGGTTTATGAAGTTATCAACAAAACGCTGGAGGGTGAAAAAAAAGTTTTAACGTTGGAAGCTAAAATAGAGGATATATGCAAAGACTCAATTCAAATATTTGGTTTGATAATGGCATTTGAAAAAGAATTTCAAAAAAAAGTAACTTACGAAGATTTAATAAGCATTGAAACTGTCGGAGATGTTATTGATTACATAAGAACCAATTATTAGAAATTGAAATTTATGAAGTTAAAAAATATAACTAAAACAACTATGATTTTTTTTACATTTTTGATTATTGGTATAGTTCTTTTCCTGACTTTAAATGGGTTTTTTAACGGATTTAGTTTTAAGCTCAAATATGGTACTCTTTCTTTTTTTGGAACCAAGGAAAAAATGAACACCTTAAATCAGGAAAGTATTACTGATTCCAAGAATGGAAATGAAATTGCAACAATTATAATTCATGGAGCTGGAGCCAGTTATTACAAAGATGTTTATGGGATGACTGTTTGGCTAAAAAGTCAGGGTTTTAATCCGATTTCATTTGATTATGATTATAAGGATTCACCGGATATTTCCGCAGAGAAACTAGCGGAGTTCGTTGACGAGGTGCTTGTAAAAACTGATAAAAGTAAAGTTAATATTTTAGGATTATGTTTGGGTGGTTTGCTTGCTAAATACTATGTGCAAGAATTCAATGCAAGTGATAAAATTGAGAAATTCGTTTCTGTTGTTTCACCAGCAAAAATTATTCCAAAAAAAGAACCAGCTTACCAATATAATAAATTCTTTTCTTTTGATCCGGAGCCTTGGAATTTTGTTTTAAAGGAATTGGAAAATAAAAATCCAATCGATAATCATCTTTATATTTATTGTAAAAAAGATTTATTAGTTCCAAGTAAATACCAATTTTCTCAAGAGGGAAATTATCTGGGCTTAAGTTGTGGACATTCTTTCATAAATTCTAATCCGGAAATATTAAATAGGACTGTCGATTTTTTTCAGAAAAAATAAAAACAATAAAACCTTACTAATGTTTAGCAGGATAAAAATATTATTATCTTTTGCACTCCGAGATATATCCAAAAGTAGGACTACTTTAATACTGACAGTTTTTAGTTTGACGGCTATATTTACGGCAGTTATTTTGTCCACTAGTATTTTGGATGGTTTTCAAGCTACTTTGCAAAATGGTTCAATAAACACTGGCGGTCATCTCACTGTAAAACCAGCAAAAGGTGAGAATATAAAAAATATAGATTTGGTTCAAAATGATTTGGGTCTCAATGAAGAGATTGAAGGCTACAGCACAAGGAGTCATGCTGGCCTTATTATGGAAATTGACGGATCTTTTAAAGGGGTTGGATATGCAGCATTAGGGGTGGATCCCATGATGGAAAGAAGTGCCTCGCAAGTTCCAAATTACTTGGTATCTGGACGTTATTTGCTTCCATCTGACGAGAGAAGCGTGGTTATTGGTGTCACCTTGGCTGATTTGTTGTCTGGCTTATTATATGACGGAAAAGAAATAAGTGTTGGTGAAGAGGTGAGATATATTTCACCTCTGACTGGCAAAGCTAGAGACTACACGGTAGTGGGGATTGTTGATACTAAATATTTTCATTCAAATTGGAGTTCTTATTTTCCTAAAAAAGAATTGGAATGGCTAGATAATTCTAAAAAGGATAGTGAAATTATAGTTAGGTTAAAGGACCCAAGTAATATTGAAGATCAGCGACAGGTTTTACAAAATGAACTGAATGGCGAAAAAGTTTTTACCTGGAATGAAAAAGAGGGATATATTTTTAACATAGTAATGGCTATTAAGTTTATTACGGGAAATATAAGTAATCTCTTGATAATCACAGCCTTTGTTATTGTTAGCGTTATTATTTACATAAATGTGTCACAGCGACGCAGGCAAATTGGAATAATAAAATCAATGGGAGCTAAAAATAGTTTTGTAGTGGCTATTTATATGGTAGAGGCTTTGGTTTATTTTATACTTTCTTTTTTGTTGGCTTTTTTGGTTTTTTTGTTAATCCACATTTTTTTTGTGAATAATCCAATACCTTTGCTTATTGGAGATTTTCGCACCGTAATTGTTAAAAGCGATATGGTAAAAATATTTTTTATTCTTATTTTATCAACAATTTCTGGTAGCATGATTCCG
The DNA here is from genome assembly GCA_003251635.1 of bacterium. Taxonomy (GTDB): domain Bacteria; phylum Patescibacteriota; class Minisyncoccia; order Moranbacterales; family GWC2-37-73; genus SZUA-486. Next base: position 71,257 of record QKEW01000001.1, read on the forward strand.
TCTTATATTGCTGCTAGAACGCAGATTGTTAATGTTTTAAGAGGGGAATCCTGATGAGCTTATGAATTATTTTATAAGTAAATTTAGAATAATTATTTCTTTCGCTCTGAGAGATTTTTCTAAGAGTCGTTTTGTTTTGATGTTTACAATTATTGGTTTAAGCTCAGCTTTTACAGCTGTGTTTTTATCTAGGGGTATTTTGGACGGCTTTCGAACTACCCTGGAGAGTGGTGCTGTTGATGTCATTGGACACTTGATTGTATATCCTCAAGAAGGGGAGGATGAAATAGAAAAGGTTGATTCACTAATCGAAAAAATAAAAAAGATTGATAATGTTCAAGCTCTTAGTCTTAGGAATCAGACGTTTGTCATGCTTGAATACAAGGGTCATGTCCCCGGTTCCTATACTGGATTGGGTATAGATTTTAAACAAGAATCTCAAACAACTAAATTGCCATTTGATATTGTTGAGGGTAGATTCTTGAGTGGAAAAGATTCCAAAGAAATAGTTATTGGTCAAAATTTGGCAGACGCTTTGGTGGATCTAGAGTATGATGGCGAGAAAGTTCCAGTTGGTGCTAAAGTTCAAGTCATAACAACTTCAGGTCAAAAAATTTCCTATAAGGTGGTTGGAATATTGGATGGTAAAACATTTGTTCCAAATTGGATGGCGTATTTCAATAAGGATGAGATGGAAAGAATTGAGCCTCAAACTAAAAATAATCAAATCATAATAAAATTGAAAGACGAAAATTTTTTGGAGGAAACTAGAGAATTGATTCAAAGTCAGAATCCAAATGTTAGAGTTAGGACTTGGCATGAGGAAGCTACTTATGTAGATGACATGGTTTTGGCGACTCAATTTATAACAGGTTCAATTGTAGTCCTTTTGGTTATTTCAGTGATAATAGTTACCAGTGTGATCATATTTATCAATGTTTATAATCGTCGTCGCCAAATTGGTATTTTGAAATCAATGGGGGCCAGTAATCGTTTTATTATTATAATTTATTTAAGTGAAGCTCTTCTTTATTCAACAACTGCTTTTATTTTTGGATTTTTATTTTTCATGTTGATTAACATAAAGTCAATTGAAAATCCTATCCCTCTATTGATTGGAGATTTTCACACAGAATTTAACTCGCGCGATATTGTCCCCCTAGCTTTGATTTTTGTGGTTGCTACTTTTGGAGGTAGTTTATTTCCCGCTTTGTCTGCAGCTAAAACTCGTATAGCTGATGTTTTGCGAAATGTTATATAATTTATTATTATATATTTGTAAGCATAATTTTAAAATGAAGTTTAAATAAATGGAAGCTTTGGTAAGCATTAGAAATGTTTTTAAAGAATATGTTATGAGCAGCCAGTTGACGATACCGGCTCTTAACGGAATTAGCCTGGATATAATCAAAGGCGAATTTTTGGCGATTACTGGTCACTCTGGCTCAGGAAAAAGTACCTTGCTGAATTTGCTGGGACTTTTAGATGATCCTACTCGGGGTGAAATATATTTTGCGGGAAGTGACATTCATAATTTTACAGAAAAACAAAAAGTCAGCTTTCGTCTTAATGCTATAAGTTTTGTTTTTCAATTTTTTAATTTAATAGAAAATTATACTGCTGTTGAAAATATTAGTTTTCAATTATTATTGCAAGGATATAGTGGAAGGGAGGCAAAAAATAGAGCTAGGGAAATTATTGATTTTCTTGGACTTTCCGATAGGGCTTCATTTTTTCCTCATGAGCTTTCTGGCGGGCAACAACAAAGAGTGGCGATTGGTCGCGCCTTAGCCAAAGACTCTTTGCTTATTTTGGCTGATGAGCCCACAGCCCATCTTGATTCCAAGAATGGAGAAGCCATTATTGAACTTTTACATGATATAAATAAGCAATTCAATCGCACAATAGTGCTTGTTACCCATGAAAAAGAAGAGGCTCGTCACTCTGACAGAAATATTATGATGCGTGATGGAAAAGTGGTGAATATAGTCAATGTGCAAAAATAATTTTCTCAAATTTCTTTTCAGGCAAAAAATATGCTACAATATTGAAAATAGTAGTTTTTTAAACTCTATTAAAATCGATTATATTTCAGGAATATTTTTTGCTTTTGTTGCTGGCACCTTTTGATTGCTAATGGAGAATTTTAAGTTATATGATTCGATTTTTGATTTAATTCGTTGCAAATTAAACATCATTGATGAGTAATTTTGTAAAGTGGATTTTGATTTTGTTCTTGCTTGCGGCTATTGGATCCGTATTTTTTTGGTATTTCTTTATTTTTAAAAAAGCTGACAGTTCCGATGTTGATGAAATATCAGAGGAAACTTATGTCGAAGTTGGGCCAGTTAAAAAAATTATTGAAATAGATGATGCTCGAGTGGCTTCCGATGACTCTTTTTCACTGGCTTTTCCGGTTAGTGGAAAAATAGAGAAAATTTATAAGCATGAGGGTAAATTTGTTTTTGAAGGAGATGAAATTGTTAAGTTGGAGACAACCGAGTTGGAGCTTCAATCTAAAATTTTGCAAACAAAGCTATTGGCGGCTCAGGCTAATTTGGATAAGCTTTATGCTGGTGCGGTAGAGGAATATAGAAATTTAGTTGACGAGGAGTTATCTGGCGCTAAATATGGTTTGGCAGAAGCTAGCAAGGGGGTTGTGAATGCAATTCAGGCTCTTGCCAATCAAATTGACGATGCTGTTAGGGGTAAGACGGATGAACTTTTTTCCGGTCCAAGAAGTTCAAATCCACAACTACTGGTGACTATTGGAAATTCAGATTTAGAGAATGATATTGAAGGGGGTAGGGCTGAATTAGAATCGGATATGGATGATATTGTAGATATGGCAGAATCAATAAAGACGTCTGATGATCTTGAGAAAAAAACCTCCAAGGCAAGAAAGATTACTGAAAACACCCAAGAATATTTAACCAAGCTAGCCTCCTTGATTAATCAGTTAAGTGTTTCGGGTGAACTAACTCAGGACCTGATTGATAGATATAAATCTGAGGTTTCTTTGGCTCGGACTCAGGTTAACACCGCTGTCGCATCTCTGGGTTTGGTAATGGAAGATTATTCGGAACTTGAGGTTGATAGAAAAGTGGCTAAAAGTAAATTGTATTTAGTTGAAGCTAATCCTCGAGTTGAGGATATAACTATAGCTCAAGCTGGGATTGATGAAATAAGTATTCAAATAGATATTTTAAATAATCACATTAAGGATTCCACTATCAAGGCAAGTAAGGCTGGTTTTTTAAAGAAAATATTTTTTGACGAGCAAGAGATAATCCCAGAAGGTGTTCCGGAGGTTATCTTGGAAAGTGTAGATCTTTATGTAGAAGCTGATATTCCAGAGGAGAATATTTCAAAAATCGATAGTGGGGTTATCGCGACTGTCAAATTCGAAGCGATAGGAGGAAAACAATTCAAAGGCGAAGTTGAGCTTATTGAGCCTTACGCCATAGAAAAAGATGGTGATGTTTTTTATCGTTCTCATGTAAGGATTGATGATCTTGATTCTGGGGTGAGGGTTGGGATGACGGCTGAGGTTTCCATTGAATCATTAGAGGATATTTCATCCTTGAGAATTCCTATTGGATATGTTATTGATCGCGGAAGTAAAAGTTTCGTAATAGTTTCAAAGGGTTTGGTAAGGGAGGAGGTTGAAATAGAAAAAGGCATAGAAGACGAAGGTTTTATTCAGGTTCAAGGAGGTCAAATAAGTGAAGGGGATAAAATCATTTTTCCAAAAATTTAATTAAATAGATTGTATGAAAAATCAGTTAATAGCGATTCGTAATGCTGTTGAGCGGTTTGTGTATAAAAATATTTTTCGAAAAATATTTTTTTTATATGATCCGGAAAAAATTCATGATAGGATGATATTTTTTGGTAGGTGGTTGGGTAATTATTCATTTACTCGAACGCTAACGTGCCTATTCTTTGGATACAAAAATAAAATTTTGAAACAAGAAATTTCAGGATTAAATTTCAAAAATCCAATTGGTTTGGCTGCGGGATTTGATAAAAACGCTGAACTTACCAATATTTTACCCAGTGTTGGGTTTGGTTTTATGGAAGCTGGTTCAATAACAGGGGAACCGTGTGAAGGAAATAAAAAACCGCGCCTTTGGAGACTTAAAAAATCAAAGGGGCTTTTAGTATATTATGGGTTGAAAAATGATGGCTGTGAAGTAATTGCTAAGCGCCTAAATGCTAAACAAAAATTTTTTCCACTTGGAATAAGTATAGCCAAAACCAACAACAAAGATACAGTTTCCCTTGACGGCGGAGTAGCTGATTATGTTAAAGCTTATAAAAACCTCGTGGATTTAGCTGATTATATAACTGTCAATATAAGCTGCCCCAATGCTTATGGCGGATGTCCTTTTATTAGTAAGGAATATTTAAATAAACTTCTAGCTGGATTAATGAATATTGAAAGTTCAAAACCGATTTTTTTGAAGCTATCCCCAGATCTTAGTCATGAGGAGATTGATATTATTGTTGAAGTTGCTGGGGAATATAACGTAACAGGCTTTATTTGCACTAACCTTACCAAGAAGAGGGAGAATGCGAATTTAAAAGATGCAGACATTTCTCAGGTGGGTGGAATGAGTGGCAAGGTGGTTGCCGAGATGGCTGATGACTTGATAAAATACATATATTCCTCCACAAAGGGCGGGTTTGTTATAGTGGGTTGCGGAGGGGTTTTTTCAGCCCAGGATGCTTATAGAAAAATAAGATTGGGAGCCTCACTGATCCAATTGATTACGGGTATGATATATGAAGGACCTCAGTTGATTGGGGAGATAAACAGAGAGTTAGCTTTAATGCTTAAAAAAGATGGATTCTCATCAATTACTCAGGCAATTGGGGTTGATAATAGATCGTAACTTTATTATTGTTTATGAAAAAAATTGATTTTTACTTGGTTTGTTCGGGTGACAAAATTGAAAAAGCAAATGGTTTGATTTTATCGGAATACGGAAAAGAAGGATATGTTGATTTAACTGGAGAAAAATCAGGTTTAAATCCTTTGAAGGGGGATTTGAACTCGCAATTATTTACTTTTTTAGCTTTGAGTGATGGATTTGTGCTTGGTACAGTGAGTATTGTTGTTGATGAAAAGTGGGGACTTCCATTGGATGAAATTTTTAAGATTGAAGCTGATGGACTTAGAGCTTTCGGGGAAAAATGTGCAGAGGTTGCACGGTTAGCTGTGAATCGTCAGGCTGGGGATTTTTTTGGAATTGACCAACGTAAAATACAAATGTCTATATCATTGTCATTGTTTAAAATGGTTTTTTATTGTGCTAAAGCTAGAAATATTGATATTCTTTGCATAACTATAAATCCTAAACATGAAAATTTCTATGAGGCTTTGGGTTTTGAATCGGTCGGTGAAATGAAAAGTTACGATACTGTTAATGGAGCGCCAGCTTTACTGAAAATCCTTAGATTGAAAAACCTAGACGTTATGAAAAATAATTTTGTTGGAAGAGAGATTTTGGAAAATCCTATTGATATGAATGTTTTTGACCTTAAGGAGAAAAAAGACAAGATTATTTTTTCTCAAGAATTTTAGTTAAAATCAAATATTTTTTATCATTTTTTCAAGATCTTTGCGGCCTGAGATTGAGGTTGGCTTATTGGCATAACCAGCCCTAAAAAGAGCCACGAAAGCATCGCTTTTTAAGTTTGGAAATTTTTCCGTGAAATAATTTTCAATTTCTTTTCGAATACGTTCATGTTTGGGCAAAAGGCCACCTTTTTCTAATTGCCCGTTTAAAATAAAGGCTATAGGTCCAAAAAGTGGTTGAATTGAAATGTCATATTCTGACATTTTTAACCAGACTGACTGTAAGGCTCGACCTCCTTGAATGTAGGTATGAGGATGTTGCTTTTTTGGTATGGTCATTAGGCCTATTGCATTAGAATGTTTGATATTATTTCTGGTATGAAGAACTGATCCAATTCCTAAAAGTTTCCAAATAAAAGGAAGTTGATTGGCTATGGCTATAGAGGGTTTAAAGAAATGTCTTTTTGGACCTAATTCTAAACTTTCAAGAGAAAGTCCGTCACTGTGAATTTTTTTTCCAAATCTAAGCATTCGAACAAGATTTTCGCGCAATTTTTGATCTTCCCAAAGAATGGTGTCGTGGGTTGATATCAATTTTGATAGTTTGGATATTTCTTGCGCAGAGTCAATCCACTGTAAGTTAACTTGATTTTCCTGAGCTAATTTGATTGCTTCGTTCTTTAGCTCAGGGTGAATAGGTTTTTTGAAAAATTTGCGTCTGTTTGTTTTTCTTTTGGTTAAGTATTCATATAGATGCAAAGATTTCTTGGAATCTTCTTTTTCAAGAGATATTTTAGCTAAGGGTTCACCTGCATTATGTTTTAGAAGTTCTATTTTAATTTCCCAGCCCAGATGTTTTGCTTGTTGATGGATATTTTCCAGCACGGTTCCCAAGCTTACGAAATCGGCAAAATGGTTAATGTTGTAAATATGATTAGCATGAGTATTTTCGTGGTCATGAAACAGAAAGATATTATTCTTGTCTTTTTTAAAAAGCCAAGGTTGGCAATTATCGGCAGATGGAGCCAATTGTCCCGCGGCCAATAGAATATCAAGAGGGTTTGATGAATTCATGAAAGTGATATTAATTTCCTTTATTTTTATTTTAGCAGTTTATTTTTTGAAAGCAAAGATCGTGCTTATTTTATTGCAAACATAAATTAGGTGAGTTAAGTCTTTGCTGTAAAAACAATTAGATATTTTTTGCTCAACTTTAAATCATTGGATTTTCTTATATATTTACTTAAATACAAATATGACCCAAATGATTATTTTTTGTTGTAGGCAGGCCGGATTTAGCCTAGTTTGAAAAGGTAAATATCATATCTAGGCTATTTCTAAATCGCTTGAGGCTCTGTTTGCTTGGTGTTATCATAAAAATGGTAAAAATATTTTGTAAAAACAATAGTTTATATAATATGTCAACTTAAATTCTGTAAAAAATTAAATTGTAGTAATAATAAAAATTATGCGGAAAATAGCTTTTATAATTCTGGGATATAATCAAAACAAGAAAAATGTGCCGGCTTTTGGAAAAATCGAATCTTTTTTTCAGGCCAAAAATTTTCAAACGGTTATGGTTGACATTGATTGGAAATATAAAACTCTTTCGGATTATGTGGCTCAGTTTGAAAAAATTTATCTGGAAAATGTCAAAAAAGATGACCAAATTTGTTTTTTAGGTTTTTCTCTTGGAGCTATGATTGCTTTGATATCTTCGGAAAAACTGAAACCAAAATTTCAAATTCTCTGTTCTTTGTCCCCCTATTTCAAGGAAGATTTGCCCAGGATTAAAAATTGGTGGAAGGTTTTTTGGGGTAAAAGGAGGATGGAAGATTTTGCCAAATTTTCTTTGAATAAGCTGGCTAAAAATATTCCCACCAAAACCATAATTCTAGCCGGTGACAAAGAGGATTGGGAAGTTGAAATCAGAGCCAAGGAAGCTCGGCAAAAAATACGAAACAGTCAATTGATTTTTATTCCTAATGCTAAGCATGACATTGGGCAGACTGAATATCTGACAGAGGTTGAAAGAATAATTTCAGAAAAGGTTTTTTGATTAAATCAGTCAAGGACTATCCCCGATCTAGTTTAATTTTCTTTTGTAAAATCACCAATCCTTCGCTTTTTTGGTAAGTATTATAATACGTATTATTTTTCAATTACCCCCGTCGGGAAACTGGCGGGGGTTTTGTTGTGGATAAGTCGGATTTTGGGCTTGGAAAAGCCGAGCTTGTTGGATTCTCGGCTTGTGGTATAATTAGTCTTACGAACACAAGATATGGTAGAAATTGTTCGAAAACACTGATTGATATTAGAAAATGAAAGTGTAAAATTGGCAAGCTGTCAAGAGCCAAAAAGGGCTTAGAAAAAACTTTCTGATAATTTCTGCCAAATGTTTTTTGGAAAATAAAAAATAATGATAAAACTATGATTTGTCCTTTTTGTGGTCACGTTGACACCAAAGTGGTTGATTCGCGCGATACCAATGACGGAAAGGCCATTCGTCGCCGTCGGGAGTGTGAAAAATGCCAAGCGCGTTTCAGTACCTATGAAGAAATGGAAATTATGAAACTGACGGTAGTCAAGCGCGACGGTACTCGTCAGGAATATGACAAAAGAAAGATAATCGCCGGATTTCACAAGGCTTTGGAAAAAAGGCCACTCAGTGAAGATCGAATTTTGAAAGCTGTGGGGGATATCGAATATGAGATTCAATCTCGGGAGAATAATGAAATCAAAAGTAAGGAAATCGGCAAATTGGTCTTGAAAAAATTGCGCGATTTGGATCAGGTAGCCTATTTGAGATTCGCCAGTGTCTATAAGTCTTTCAAGAACATGGAGAGTTTCAAGAAAGAGATGGAAAGTTTGCAAATAGAAAAAACTTAGGGATTTTTTTGGGGGACGGGGAAAATAACCAAATAAAAAACAGGGGGAAACTAAAGTTATGAAAAAACAAACAAAGAAAGTTGGAGTGAAAAGTCGTTTGGCTAAAAAAGCAACCACCAGCGCTAAGGCAAAAAAATCCGTGAAAACCAAAGCAGTTAGTGTTCAAAAGAAAAAGAATTTAATCAAGAAGGTGGTTAAGCGCAACGGACGCACCGTGCCTTTCAATCTTAAAAAAATCGAAATTGCGGTTGGCAAAGCTTTGCGTTCAACTGGAGAAGGCAATGCTAAGGACGCTAAGGCGGTAGCTGACAAAGTTTCTCAAATCTTGTCGCGCGGCAAGAAGGAAAGCTACATCCCGGGAATTGAAGAAATTCAAGATGCAGTGGAAAAGGTTTTGATGGTTTTGGATTTTGATGTGACGGCTAAGGCTTATATTCTCTATCGTGAACAGCGCCGAAAAATTCGCGAAACCGAAAAGTCTTTGGATGAAGCTGTGAGTTTAGTGGATAAATACATTCAAGAAATTGACTGGAAGGTCAAAGAGAACGCCAATATGGCCTATTCTTTGCAGGGTTTGAATAATTATATTTCTTCAATCGTCAGTTCGAAATATTGGATGAATCGGGTTTATACGAAAGATATCAGAGAGGCCCACGAAGGCGGAGATTTTCACATTCATGACTTGCAATTGGTGGCCGCTTATTGTTGTGGTTGGGATTTGCAAGATTTGCTGCGGCGCGGTTTTACTGGAGTGGCAGGCAAAGTGGCTTGTAAGCCAGCCAAACACTTTGGCAGTGCCTTGGGTCAGATGGTTAACTTCATCTACACCTTGCAAGGCGAGGTGGCCGGAGCTCAAGCTTTTTCCAATTTTGATACTTTATTAGCTCCCTTGGTTCACTACGACAAGCTTTCTTTTGATCAAGTTAAACAGGAGATTCAATCTTTTGTTTTCAATATGAATGTTTCAACTCGAGTCGGTTTTCAAACTCCTTTTTCTAACATTACTATGGACGTGATTTGTCCGAAGAATTTGGCCAGTGAGGCAGTGGTCATGGGTGGACAGCCACAGAAAGAAAAATATGGCGAGTTTCAAGAGGAAATGAACATGATAAATCGGGCTTTTGCTGAGGTGATGTCGGAAGGTGATGCTAATGGACGAATTTTTACCTTTCCGATTCCGACTTACAATATTGGCAAAAATTTTGATTGGAAAGATAAGAAATTTGATCCGATTTGGGAAATGACAGCTAAATACGGTATTCCTTATTTTGCTAATTTTGTTAATTCCGACATGGATCCGGAAGATGCTCGCAGTATGTGTTGTCGATTGCGTTTGGATAATCGCGAACTGCACAAAAGAGGCGGCGGACTTTTCGGAGCTAATCCTCTGACCGGTTCAATCGGAGTGGTAACCATCAATATGCCTCGTCTGGGTTATCGAACTGAAAACAAAAAAGAATTTTATAAAGAGTTGGATTTCTTGATGGACATGGCCAAGGAGAGTTTGGAAACCAAAAGAAAATTGGTGGAAGGCTTAACTGAAAAAGGTCTCTATCCTTATACAAAATTTTACTTGGATTCAATCAAGATGCGTCGGGGTCAATATTGGGCCAATCATTTCTCTACCATTGGCTTGGTTGGTCTTAATGAAGCGCTTTTGAATTTGATCGGCAAGGACATTACCACTAAAGAAGGTCAGAAGCTGTCTCAGGAAATTTTGGTTCATATGAGAAAACGCATCACCTCCTATCAGGAAGAGACCGGTAATCTGTTTAATTTGGAAGCGACACCGGCTGAAGGTACAGCCTATCGTTTGGCGAAATTGGACCAAGAAAAATATCCAGACATTATTTTTGCCAACAATGAGTCGGTAAAAACCAAAAAAGCTGATCCCTACTACACTAACTCATCCCAATTGCCGGTGCACTTTACGGAAGATATTTTTGAGGCTTTGGAACTTCAGGATGGTTTGCAAACCAAATATACCGGTGGGACGGTTTTGCATGGATTTTTAGGTGAGCGACTTTGGAATATTGAAGGTGTGAAAAAATTGGTTCGCAAAATCGCTGAAAATTACTCCTTGCCCTATTTCACTTTGAGTCCGACTTTCAGTATCTGTCCGGTGCATGGCTATATTGCTGGTGAACATCATGTCTGTCCTAAATGTGTGGTTGAGCAGGAAACGGAAGTTTACTCGCGGGTGGTTGGCTACATCAGACCTGTGAAGCAATGGAATAATGGCAAAAGAACCGAATTTGCGGATCGCAAAGAATTTGTGGTAGAGAAGAATCGAAAATAAAAACAAAAGTGTTGTTTGAGAAAGCTAGCACTCGAATGATGCTTGGAAATAAAATAAAAATTAAAACGAAAACGATTGTGGTTGATTTTTGATCAGCAATAGTCGTTGGATGAAAATAAAATGGAAAAATATCAATGTCATGATTGCGGTAAGGTTTTGGCTCGCGACGAAGAATATATGCCCTATAAAGTTGGCAACGAAGTTTATGTTAAATGTAAGGATTGTCATCAGAGTGATCCGGTTTTGCGAAATTTTCAGGCCACTGAAGTTTATTCGCGCGTGGTGGGTTACATTCGGCCGGTTAAGCAGTGGAATAAAGGAAAACGCACCGAATTTGATGATCGGCGGGAATTTGTGGTTGAACAACCGGCCTGTTCTTCTTGCTAAAATAACCTTAATAAAAAAAGACGATATTGCTTTTGATTGGCAATATCGTCTTGAATTTCTCTAAAATATTCCTATGCGCTTGGGAGGTTATCAAAAATTAACTCTAATTGATTATCCGGGTAAAATCGCTACCACAGTTTTTACGGTGGGCTGTTCTTTTCGCTGTCCGTTTTGTCATAATCCAGAATTGGTTTTGCCCTCTCAATTTCCGGATTTGGGCAATTTGGAAAAAGAATTTTTTGATTTTTTGAAAAAACGCCAAGGAAAATTGGAAGCGGTTTGCATTACCGGCGGCGAACCGACCATTCAGCCGGACATTATCGAATTTATTGAAAAAATCCGAGCTTTAGGTTTTTTAGTTAAGCTGGATTCCAATGGAACCCGGCCGGATGTTTTGCGCCGGATTTTTGAGCGAAAACTGGTTGACTATGTGGCCATGGATATTAAGAATAGTTTGGAAAATTATGACAAGGCAGTAGGACTTAAGGCTGATAAGGAGAGGATAAAGCTTAGTGTCGATTTGATCAGAAATAGTGGCGTTGACTATGAATTTCGTACCACAGTGGTGCCCGGAATCCACACTCAGCAGGATTTTGTCAAAATCGCCCAATGGATCAAGGGTGCTCGGGAATATTATCTGCAGGAATTTCGCGATTGGAATGTTTTAGACCCGACTTTGAAAGACTGTGCCAAGGGTAAGAGTTTGGATTTGGAAAAAATCAAAAAAACAATTGAGAAATATTTTGGGAAGGTGGAAATTAGGGGATAGAAATATTTTTGACTGTTTTTGCGTATTAAAGGCGCTTTCATTTTTTGAGAGAATAAACCTTAAGGCAAAAATTTATGTTCAGTTTTTTGAATAATTCCGGGTCTAAAAAAGGAAAATATTCTTTTTTTCTTTTGGGTCTGTTTTTGTTGGGAGTAGTTGCTTTTTTAGTTAAAAGAAATATTGAAAATGGGAGTGATGGTGCGAGCGAGGACTTAGCGGAGGAAGTTTTACTGGAATCGGAAATGGAGACGCCTGTTTCAGCCAATGAAAGTGATTTGATTGGTGATAGTCAAAATGAAGCTGTGATTGAGGAAAATTTAAATGGGTCAGTTGATGGCGTTTTGGATGCCTCGGTTGGTGTTGAGGCCACAGAGCCATTGCCAGCCGAATCAATTGAAGTTACTCAGCCAGTGGAAGCGGTTGTTTCGGTGCCGGATCCAGTCCCGGCTCCCAGTAAGAAAAAAACCAAAACTTCTTAAAAAGATGAGTTATGAAGGAAACGGCAATAAAAAGTTTTTTTGCTTTGGGAACGGAAATAGAGATCGAATTATTGCTGGATGAAAAATCTGAATCCCAGGCGCTGGAGGATTTGCAGCAACTCGAGACATTCTATCGGAAGAAAGAAAAAATTTTCAATCGTTTTGATTCGCAAAGTGAAATTTCAAAATTCAATTCGAATTTGGGCAAGTTTTTGCCGGCCAGTAGCGACATGCTTTTTTTGGCGAATGATTTTTTGGAGCGTCACGCTCAAAGTCAGGGCTACCTGGAGCCTCGCATTCTGGAAGTTTTGGAAAGCGTTGGTTATGATCGAAATTTTGGTGAAATTGTCGGGCGACAAAAAAATCCCCGAACCGATTTTGATTTTTCAAAAGACTTGGCACAAGATTTGGTTATTGCGGGCGAGATGTTAAAATTTCAAAAAAAGATGGATTTCGCCGGCCTGGCTAAGGGGTATATTGTGGATGGAGCAGTTTCTTTTTTGAGAAAACGCGGATGGCAAAATTTTTTTGTGGATTCTGGCGGTGATGTGTATGCTGGCGGTTTGAATTTGCAAGGTAAAAATTGGGAGGTTGAGATTGAAGGAATAGATTCGGACAAGTTTTTTCTTGATATTTCCAATAAGGCAATTGCCACCTCCGGAATTACGCGACGCAGGTGGTGGTCCGGCAAGGAAAAATTTCATCACTTGATTAATCCGAAGCGACCAAATAAATTTTCCTTTGACCTGAAAAGTGTGACATTGGTGGAGTCGCAGTGTCGATTGGCTGATTTTTGGGCTAAGGTTTTGTTTTTGAGAGGGTTTGAATCCGGATTGGAACTGGCTGAAAAAAATCATCTGAGCGCAATTTTTTTGGATAGCTTGGGCAATTTTTATCCAACCGAAGCGGCAAAAAAATTTTACGTAAAGAGTTAATCATGGATTGTACTTCCCCCATTTCTTTAGACACTAACCTTGTTATCTAAATTGTATTGAATTTGGGCATTTAGAGCAAACTGCTGAGGTGGCATTTTCAGGGCAGTATGAATTCTAGTGTTGTTGTATTTCCAAACAGTTCGGTAAATT
>QKEW01000007.1 GCA_003251635.1 bacterium
CTGCTGCGGCAAAAACCTTCCCCCCTCCCATACCTGTCAACAATAGAACGGTCAGTAACTGGGTCAAAAAAATACGTGCTTTCAACGTGTCGAACATCAAACTCCTCCTTCGCAGTGCTGTCTGAGACAGCAAAATACCTGACTGGTTTTCATCCGGAAGCGGCCCTTTTCCACAATCTCGGCGGAGAGGAAAGAGCAAAGCCGGTGCCAACCTTATCATTAGTGTTTTTCACAGACAACCCCGTCTTTCGGGTATGGTTCTAATGAAAAACGAGGTACGTGAAATGACTTTGATTTTTATTAGTTAATTATTTGTTTTAAGATAAATTCCAGGGGAGGGGGCGTTTGAGAAAGGAATTTCCTAAAGTTGATGGTGTCGCAAAAAGTCCGCCCTACGGCGTTACGGCGGTTTTTCAGGCCCTTGACATCCTAAATGTATGCCTTCACCCCTGAAAAACCACCAGGCTTTGTAGAACGAAGTTTTTGCATGGCCATCTCAAGACTTTTTGTGAATATATCAACTTTGATGCGCTCGCAAAAAATCGAGAACCACCCGTATGCGTATTCACAAATAGTTTAAATTGTTCTTCTTTTGTTGTTAAACAAGTAAAATTTCAGAGACAATTAAAATAAAATAATCATTAAAAACAACTCAATTTCTCACGGAAAAATGGACTTTAAAGGCAGGATTGACATGCTGTTTTAAATTAGAATTGAGGGGATTTATGGTCCAGTTTATGGTCCTTTTCTAACTCCATCAGAAAGACAAAAATTCTCGGCAAGACCTTCGCTACTCAGGGCTCATTTAAGACCATTTCAGTCACAAAACAAATCAAACAAGGTTATTTTGCTTAGCCATCTTAAGCTTTTTCGCTGATTTTCCATTTTTACATACCGTTCCAATATTTGCGAGATGACTTCCAGCCGTTTTACGGGTCATATAAAAATATTAATTTTCAATGAATGTTCTTCTTGAAATTGATTTTATCAGGAGTATACTTTGACTACTTTTTCAATAAAAAATTATAATTTCGGATTCTTATTGTCAGAGTTAGGAATGAAATTATCAAATACCCAGATTACAGTCATTGGTCCTCGCAGTCTTCAGAATCACTTGCTGGAGCATTTCATCGAAGAAAAAACCGGGATAAACTGCCATCTCATAAACGGTTACAATGAAGTTTGTTCAGAGAATCCCTCGAAAGCTTCAGGGTTAAGACCGATTCTGTTTGATTGTGCCGGGCTAAGCCGGGACAATCTTATTGATTTTTTAAGACTTTTTTCCAAACAACAAAAACCTCATTGTCTTTTAATCCTGTTTAATTTGCGCTCCGATTTCGAGATTGAAAACAAAGCTCTTGCCTATGGCGTCAGGGGGTTTCTCTATGAAAATGATCAGTCTACTACTCTACTTAAAGCCATAGAGACGGTGATTCAAGGAGAAATCTGGCTCTCGCGAAAAAAGCTCACCGAGTGCTATTTTTCAAAAAAAGTCATCCAGCAAGTGGAAAAAATAGACCTGACCTGGCGCGAAAGGGAAATCTTGTCAAGCTTGGCCAAGGGGCTTTCAAACAAAGAAATCGCCGAAAAACTCTGCATCAGCCCGCATACGGTCAAAACTCATCTGGTTAACATTTACAAGAAAATCAACGTTCGTAACCGTCGCCAGGCGGCACAATGGCTGGATACGCACTTCATCCC
The DNA here is from genome assembly GCA_003251635.1 of bacterium. Classification (GTDB taxonomy): domain Bacteria; phylum Patescibacteriota; class Minisyncoccia; order Moranbacterales; family GWC2-37-73; genus SZUA-486. Next base: position 1,702 of record QKEW01000007.1, read on the forward strand.
CCAAAGCAAAAAAAACTAAGAACTTTCTAGTCCC
>QKEW01000005.1 GCA_003251635.1 bacterium
ATCTTGCCGAAAGGCGATATAAATATGGTAGAAAAACGTGGAGGGTACAGGGGAAAACCAAAGCCAAAACTACCACCACACCTCAAACGGGTTCATGTCAATGCCCGAATACAAAAATGGATGCTTGATGAACTCAAGCGAAGAGGTGAGGTTGGGATAATGTTGGAATATATTTTGATTGAAGCCGGTTTTAAATACCATGGGCCTGTAACAGAAAAAAGCAAAGGAGATTTATAAAATGAGTCGGTGTGGCTCATTTTTGATGACCATAAATGGCTCAATTTCTCGTGCCCATTGACACCATTCTATCGTGGTCCCACCTATCCCGTATAAATCTTTGTGCCCCCCGTCGGTAATGTCTTTGACCCGAGAAATCCTTCATTACTCCAATCAATCCTGAACCCAATAACGTGTTCGCTTTTTTCAGAAAATGAGATAGAGTACAAAAGTGTGTTTCGTCGATGAAACGCTTTTTCTTAAAATGTCGATTGCCCCAACCTCGCTCACAAGGTATGAAAGGCGTTTTAATAATGAAAGGATCTGATTTTGGCACTGACAAAAACTGATATTGTTGAACTGATTGCAGAGAAAAATGATTTTAGTCCAGCCGGAGCAAAAGACGTGTTAGAGCAGCTTATTGAAATCATAAAATCGACCCTTACGTCAGGTGAAAATCTTATGATTAGCGGGTTCGGGAAATTTCAGGTCAATGAAAAAAAACAGAGAAAGGGGCGGAATCCAGCCACCGGCAATTCAATGCTGCTGGACAAAAGACGGGTGGTTACATTCAAAATTGCCGGGAAATTGAAAGACCGAATCAACGACTGAGAATCCGCCGCCGGAAATAATTTAACAATCAAATTCATGGGATATAATATGAAAAAACTTTCAAAAGGCTTTTTAATTGGTATCATAATTTTAGGTTTTTCTGCCACCTGCTTAGCTAATCCTTTATCCAATTTATTTTCAATTTTCCAAAGGGATTTAGTGATCAATGTACAATACAAGAATCACAAAAATCTTATCCAAGGAAGTGAAGTATATCTGGCTCAAGATCCCAAAGGACAGAAAACTCTAATTGGTAATGTTACGAAAATTTCGCTTGTTGAACCAACAGCATCGAATGTCGAAGTCATTATATATAAAAAATACAAAGAAAAAATATATGAGACAACACGCTTTGTATTGATAGACGGACTTTTCGCTGAAAATTCGAAACCATATATTATTGCTATTCCCTCTTTAGATCCATCTAATCAAACACCTTTAAAGTCAGGAGCTTCAGTTAAAGGGTTCACTTTTTTGGAGTATAAATTTGCAGTTGCCGGGGAAGAGTTAACGGAATTGATGGACAACTTCAGAGAACAAAACGGAGAACTTCTAAATCAATTTGAACAATATATTAAAAATTTTTGATACAGAAGCTTTTCAAAAACAAATGGATGATTTAATCGGTAAAATCTCAAAATTTTCAGCAAAACAAAAAGAAACGTTTAAAAAGGAAGTACTCCCATCTCTCAGAAAAATGTTTGAATCAATGATGGAAAAACTTGAAGAGCAAAATAATGTTGACAAATCAAAAGAGTTAGAAAAACAGTTATCGAAAATT
>QKEW01000008.1 GCA_003251635.1 bacterium
GTTTTCAATTTCACTATTTTGAGCAACTTTGTAAATTAAAAAAACAACTATCAATAAAACCGCCAAGACCAAGCCGGCAGTTAAAGCATTGTTAGTTTTTTGTTTTTTTCCTCTTTTCATTTTTTTGTTTTTACTTTTTATTTTAAGAATAACTACCATTAAAAACAGTATACCACATCTTTTCATCTGCCCAAAACATTCTTCCATTCTAAAAATTCCAAGCATCGGCTACCGTCTGAATTATCCTAACCGAAGTTACGCTGCTTTTATCATTGTGAAAAGTTTCGATTTTTTCAATCTGGTCCTTGGAAATTTTATTTTCTTTCAAGAGATTATCAATCTCGCTTAATAATTTCTCCGAAAGCGACAGCTCGCCTTGCCACTGCTTTTGAGCAAAATTCTTCCCTTCTTTCTTGATTTCCAATTTAACCTCTCCCTGTTCTAGGGTTATTTTTAAAATCATATTATTTGCTTATTTTATTCCAATCAAAAACCCACGGATCAGTTTTACGCTCTGGCGCAATCTCATCGTGACCCAAAACATATTTTATCTCTCGCTCATTCTTAATCTTATTGATCAATTCTTGAAGTTTTTCATATTGCTTTTTAGTATAGCCATCTGTCTCATTGCCCACTAATTCAATACCGATTGAAAATTTATTGACATCCGTGCGCCCATCTGGAACCGAACTTACTCCAGCATGATAGGCAATGTCGTTTTCCTTGACCAATTGATAAATAACACCGGCGCGATCAATAATATAATGCGGAGCCACACCATAATCTTTATAAATAGCAATTATTTTTTCCAAACTGTATTGGTCGCCGCCCAGGGAGTTATAGGAAGAGTGAATAACGATCGTATCGATCTTTCGAGTTCCGGAAAATTTTTGAAACCCAAAACTGACCAAATTATTTTTAATTGATAGATTATTCAATTCATCTTTGGTAATCTCGGTGCTTTCAGTAACCTCCTCTTTCTCATCTTTAACCAAATCATCCCCATCTTCTATTTTTTCTTCAGCATTTGAAATTTGATCGCTTTCCGGTTGAATCTGAGTTGAATCTAGTTCATTATCAATAATAATGCTTTCGGTATTTTCATCTTTTTCAAGACCACTCGTTTGGTCAATTTCCCATTGCCGACCATTTTTACCAAATAGAAAAAACCAAAACAAAATCACTCCAATCAACAGCACTAAAAATAAACTTGCAAGAATCTTTTTCATATCTTGAAAAAATTACGCTTTAATACTCGAGATACGTTTATATTTTAATGATTTTATTTTACCACAAAAAGACTTTGAAATTCCACTTCCTGTTTTAAAAACTGCGACGTCTTTTCAAAATTCGTTTTTCACTTATCCATTTTTTTCGCAGTTCTCCCGCTAAATAAAACGAACCTGTCACTAAAATTAGATCATTCTTTCCAGCCGATTCAAAAGCTTTTTCCAGAGCTTGAGAGGAATTTTTTTCAAATTCAAAACCAGTTTCTTTTTTTGCATACTTTTTGACTGACAATCGCATTTTTTCCTCACTCAAAGATTGTCCGAAATTCAAAGTAGTCCCGATAATCTGATTAGCCAAAGGTATGATTTTTTGAATGATCTTTTCGGTTTCCTTTTTTTCTCCCAGCCCCAAAACCAAAATTAATTTTTCATAATTGATTTTTTTCAAATTGGCCACTGTTGATTTTATTTTATCAACATTGTGCGCCCCATCCAAAATTACCTGGGGATTTTTTTGCACCGTTTCAAAGCGACAAGGCAAATTAACCTGTGAGATTCCCCGGCGAATATGGCGCGGCGAAATTTGTAAAAATTTCGCCGCCGCTGCTACCAAGGCTATGTTCCTAATTTGATGATCACCGCGCAAACGACTTTTAATTTTTCCAGAAAAACTATCCAGCCAAACTTCCATCTTGCCGTTTAACCAAGCAATCTTCCTGGTTTTGGTAACAACCTTTTGCATTGAAACCTTTTGTGATTGGCAAATTTGCTTAAAAATTTTCAACATCTCCGGTTTTTTTTCACTCGTAAAAAATTGACAACCCTCTTTGATGATTCCGGCTTTTTCCCAAGCAATCTCTTCCAAACTGTCCCCAATGATGTGAGCATGATCCATGCCAATATTTGTGATCAAAGCCAATTCCTTTTTTTCAATCACATTAGTAGCGTCATAACGACCTCCGCAACCAACTTCCAAAACCACCCACTCGCATTTTCGCTGTTGAAAATAAAGAAAAGCCATGACCAAGAAAACTTCAAAATAAGTTGGACGTCCCCAGGGACACTCACGCACTGACTTGGCAATCAAGGGTCTGATTCTTTCCACAATAAGGACAAAATCTTTTGGCTGAATATATTTTCCATTAACTGCAATCTTTTCAATAGAAGTTGTGGCAAAAGGCGAAGTAAAAAGACCGACTTGGCGTCCAGCAACTTTCAAAACAGATGCCAACATAGTAGCCGTTGAGCCCTTTCCAGAAGTTCCGGTCACGTGGATAAATTTAAACTTACGATCCGGATCACCCAATTGATTCAAGAGCCAACGAGTTCTTTTGAGATAGTGTTGCGGATTAGGATTTTGAGCTGGCGCAAAACAACCATTATTGATGGATGGGAGGTTTTCCAAATATTGGACAGCTTCAAAATATTTTTCAAATCGTTTTTGCATACCAAATCAATTTAGCTCAAAAAAAACAAAAAGGCAACTAAACGTGCCTTTTTAAAATCCTCCTTTAAATTTAATACGTATTATAATACGTATTAAAATTACTGAGCTTTTTTTAGAATATCATTAATCACCTCTTCATCGCCGCAAGAATATTTGCGATCAGCCGAATAAAACTTGCGGCTTTTGCCGTGACAACCGCCGTTGTCCTTAGGCAGCACCGCTAGCATCGGCATCATGAAACCAACATCCTTGCCCACAAAATAACTGTGCAAATTTTGCAAGGTCTGGGCGCGCAAATCATCGTTCATTCGAGCAAAAGTGCTCATGTCATCCCCCAATTTTCCACTCCAATCAAAATGAACAAAAACGTTTTTAGCTTTGGAAGAAAAACGTTCATTCCAAAGCAAGGCCCAGCACCAATCGCCGTCCTGTTTCCACCAGCGAGAAAAACAGGGACCATTTTCAACACTGCCATCATTTCTCAAGCCAACCCCACCTTCAATATAATCAAAATTTTGCAAATATTCTTCATTATCCGTGTCATTGGTTTGAGCTCCAACCACAATTTCAATTCCAAAAAATTTAGCTTTTTCTTTCATCTGAAAAATTAACTCTGTAACTTGAGGATCATGGATATCCTCTTCCTGATAACGAATCTGACCGAAAAGAAAACTCTGAATTCCCATATCCATAGCCTTTTCAGTAATATAGAGAACGTACTTACGATATTCTTCCCGCTCAAAAGACGGGATACAAGTGTGTTCTCCCCAATAATTATCACCGAAATTTTTGCGGCACATGGCCGAAAAATCAAAATAACGATCTTCCGCTGGATAGAAAAGCTTGGCTTTCTTGTCAATTGCCTCAGCAATAAACATACCATAAACCAAATCATCTTTTTCAATTTTCTTTTTGATCTTTTGTGCTTTTTCAAAATCGGGCGCTTCCAGCCAAGTCTCCAAAGCCCGATGCAAATAATAGCAATTCGAACGATTGATCATTTGCACGTTGCGCTTGTAGTTGTCGCCATAATCCGAAAGTAATCCATCAGCCACGCAGCCTTGGGATTTCATTCTTTCCATATCAGGCGAGTCTGGCCTAACCGGAATTTCATCCGATTCAACGCCCACCCACTCACTCAAACTCTCCAGCCAAGAATTAGCTGTTTCTCCAATTGCCAAATCAGCCATTCCAGTCTCTTGAGTTTGTTGTGGCGCTTCAGCCGACTGAGCTCGCCAAAAAAACGACCCGCTCAAAACTAAAAGCGCAGCCAAAAAAACCAAAAGATGTTTTCGATATTTTTTCCAAAATTTACTCGACATAGAAATAGGAGGAAAAATTAATCATTCCACCCAATAATACCACAAACTGCAAGATTTTTTTTCAAAATCCAAGAAAATCAGCCAGTGACCATAGCACTAACCGCCAAACCAATGTAGTAGGGCCAAAAAATAATCGCTAAAACGCCTTTCCAAAAAGCCAAATGCAGGAAACCAATCGTGAAAAGCCAACCAGCAAACCAAGAAAACATAGTAAAGCCATGTTGCTCAATTTTAATTTTTTGCATAAATTTGCTTTAAAAAATTAGCTCCTGTTTATTGATACAATTAATCTCTAAAAATTTTTCAAATACCACAAAAGTTCCTTTTGAAAAGGCCATTTGTTTTTTTAGTTATCTCGCTCTCCATCCACCATCCACATGAAGGACTTCTCCGGTCACATAGGAAGACGCGTTGTCATCAGCCAAATACAAGGCAGCTTGAGCAATATCTTCAGGTTTTCCAACATATCCCATCGGCGTGTTGGCCCTGACCATGTCACCAAATTCTGAAGCCAAAAAATCTTTGGTCATGTTTGTTTCAATAAATCCAGGTGCGATAGCATTAATCCTGATTCCACTTTTTGCCAAATCCAATGAAGCGGCATGCGTAAGTTGCACGACACCGCCTTTCGCACTGCAATAAGCAATCGTGCCTTCAAGACCAACTGTTCCCAAGATTGATGATATGTTTATGATTGATCCCTTGATGTTTTTTTCTTTCATATACCTGGCCGCCGCCCTTGAACCATAGAATACTCCGCTCAAATTGATGCTAATGATCCTGTTCCAATCCTCGTCGCTGCATTCGATAATTCCACCCAATCCACCAACTCCGGCATTGTTAACCATAATATCCAGTGATCCAAATTTTTCTTCGGCAAACTTAACCAATTCATCAACTTTCTCAGATTTGGAAACATCACAAGAAAAAAAAGTTGCATTTTCACCTATTTCTTTAGCTGCTTTTTCGCCAGCTTCCACTCCAATGTCTGAAAGAATCACTTTGACTCCCTCTTGAGCGTAAAGTTTGGCAATAGCAAGTCCTATCCCAGACGAAGCACCGGTAACGATGGCTACTTTGTTTTGTAGTTTCATGTTTTTTGTTTTTAAAAATAAAAAAGACGGGTCACCACCCGTCTCACTTTCTCTATTATAGCAGAATTTAGACTCTTTGTCCAGACTATGCAAATACAACCAGTAATCATTCTCAACCAAACACAGGAAAATTAAAAGGGGGCAGGTCCTGAAACGAACCTACCCCTTCATCATTCTGATCTAGAAACTCAGACGAACGTCGATGCGGAAACTATTACCGCCTGCAGCCCATTCGCCTTTATTTGCCTTGCTCCATTCCTGACCAGCTCTGCCGGCCAACACGACACCAGGAGCAATTTCATATCTGACCACCGGGCCACAAAAAGGGCCCATTCGTTTTTGGCGTCCGCCCAGCGATCATAGACCGCATTAAAGCCCACGCCAAGTTTCCCGAAACGCTGAACGACCTCAAGAAAGTTGTCATTGTAACTTTGACCATTTCCTACAATATCCTGATACCAGCGAAGATCCAATGCTATGCAGATATCTTTGAAAGACTTAATCCACCAAAGCCCACTGTGAACAAAGTCGTTTCCGGCGCTATCAGTGGCCATCCCCAAAACCAAATAATAGGGACCTCTATTGAGCGTTGCCGTAAATTTGGAATTGGTATAATCTTTTTTCGGCGTTGTCTGGACATCAATTCCAAAGCCAAGTCCGAAATCTTTCAAGTCGCTGTGCCAATAGGCTATCACCTCGTGTCTAAATGAGGACTCACCATCTTTTTTCGGCACAATATAATCATTGCGAAGCGTCAATGAGGTCGAAATCTTGCCGAGCAATGAATCAGCAAAAACCGAATTGCTAGTGAAAATAACTAGCGTGATGGCCAATAAAAATACAGTTGTTTTTTTCACGTCTTTCTCCTTGAGTTTATTGTTTGGATTGTCATCTTCTAAACAAACAAACCAAACAACCAAATAGGCACGTGACCTATATCCCAAGGAAATCCTTCCAGCAAAATACCTCTCCTTTCTGCCCTGGCAAATCTTTCTTTTTCTGCCGGTTGGACGTGGAAAACAAAATAACTCAGAAAATCATCCGGCTGATAAAAAATCTTAGAGTAAAAATCTTTGCTCACTGGACAATGCGCTTGCACCGCGCATACGCTTTCTCCGCCACTGCAGCTGAGCTCAATTCCAACTGGATCACCTCTTGGAGAAATTCCTGATTGATCCGCTAACACCTCGCCGACCGATAGCGGGAAAAGAAAATAAAGAATAATCGCGGGCAAAATTGTCGCAAGCAATCCCCGCCTAAAAAGCCTCTGATTATTTTTCCGATAAGCCGCTATCCAGTTCTCATATTCATCGCTGGACGCAACTTGCCTAGCTGTCATTTTTTCTGCAAATGTCAATTTGCGGAAAAGACTACCAACTCTGCGCAACTCAGCCTCGACTCGAATCTCTCGAATCGTATTGCTGGGATAGTTGAAAACATATTTCGGCCAAAAAAGCAAAGCTTTTGCAAATCTGCTCTTATCCGCAAGAATTGTTTCTAGAATCCCTTTCCTATAAGAACTGGGCATTTTGATCAAATAAATTAAAGCGGCGATCAGTAGACACTTCAGATAGGTTCGCAAAACAAATATGCAAAAATCCCTAAATGTTACGCCACTGAAAACGTATTCTCCGTTTTTCAATCCCGTTGCGGTATTCATATGAACAATATGAGGTTCCGCATTCATCCAGTCTGCGTACTTTTGAGACTGGGTTGTCATCTCCTCTTCAGCAATCACGCCATTCTTACTATGAAGCAATATATGTTGCAAATTCTCCTGCGTGCCAAACGCAGGCAAAAACGTCAGGGAATATTTTTTCCACAGGCGATATTCTTCCATTCGCATCGCCCGCAAATCACGAAAATATTCGCTAAACCCATAGTGCCCGCTTTTTTCCGCCTCCTCTTTCATTTTGTAACAAAAAACACTGTATTCGCTCTTAATCTTGATTATCTCGATAGGCTCGAGATTTATTTCTGGATTTTCAACGTTAAAATAAAATCCTGTTAATGCGCCCAGGTTCAAGACCCAAGCAAGAAAAAGCAATAGCACAAATGTCTTGAAATAGACTTCATATTCACATATGAAGCCTTCAATCATTTTAATGATTTTCATGACTTCACCTCCGCGAATAATGATTATTGTCAGTCAGATATATATGTAAAATTGTCAAAAAACTTTGACTATAAATACTGACATAAAAAAATAACCTTGTCAAGCTAAGATTCAATAGAAAAAATAAAAATACATCTAGTCGAGGACGGTCCTCGACTCAAGAAAGTCCAATTCGCCTCTCTGGCACTGGGTTCGATTCTTTATCTAAACCAAATTTAAAAATCCCCAGGATAAACCTGGAGATTTTTAAATTTTGAGCGGGTAGGGGGAATCGAACCCCCCTCCTCAGCTTGGAAGGCTGATATAATAGCCACTATACGACACCCGCCTGCTTATGATATTGCAAACGCACCAGATATGTTTCAAACAAATTTCACAAATCAATTATACACGCTTATCAAATTTTGTCCACTGTCTGGTCAACCTGCTCTTTCCCTATCATCTCTTCATAAACCCCCAACATCTTCTCGGCGCAGATTGAATCGACATAATTTTCCCGTGCGATCTTGGCTGAATTTTGAGAAAACCTCTGTCGCAATTCCTTGTCCTTGATCAATTTCCCAACCGCTTCCACAAATTCCTTCTTGTCTTCGCGAACCAAAAAGCCATTGGCACCATTGATAACTTGATCACTAACACCCGATGCATCAACTGCCACAATCGGCAAGCCCGAATACATCGCTTCAGCAATCACCAAGCCCTGCGTTTCCGATTTGGAAGCATAAACAAAAATATCTCCAGCCGCAAAAATACCCTGTTTGTTGTTTTCTTCGCTTTCCAAGCTGAATACAATCTGTTTATCCAAGCCTTTTTCGATCACTAAATTTTTCATATCTTCTACTAGATTTCCTTTTCCTTCAACCAAAAAAACGACATCGTTATTTTTTTCCAAAACTTCAAAAACCGATTCAAACAAAAACTCAATATTTTTCTCAGCCGTAAAACGAGAGACCAGATTCAAAACAATTTTATCTGAATCTATTTTATATTTTTGCCTAATTTTTTGCCCGTCAGCCCGATCAAAGGCTGCCCTATCAACTCCAGTTGGGATGACAAAAATATTTTGATTTTTTACTCCCCATTTTTGAATCACTTTCTTGACTGAATCAGTTGGCGCAATCACTGCCTGAGCCTTGTTGGCGTACTTAACCGCATTGCGTACCACCCACCAGGTAGCCAATTTTTGAGGTATGAAAAACGGCACAAAATGCGTATAAAAATCATATAGAGTGTGCCAAGTAAAAACCAACGGTACTTTCTTTTTGTGCGCCCACCTGTGCGCTGCAACCCCTAACAAATTCGGGTGCTGAGAATGCACAATATCAATCTCCAACTCGTCTAAAATTCGAGTTATTTTGGATGAATAAGGAATGGCCAAAGGAAAACTAATCTTGTATTCAAAATCAATTGAATCATAACGAAAAACATTTGGATTCTCATCAACATAACCGCTGGTCTTGGGCGCAAAAATATAAACCGTATGCCCCATTTTCTCAAACTGTTTTCGAAAACTTTCAATTGAAGCACTGACCCCAAAAATGTTAGGCAAGTAATTGTTAGTAAAAATGGCGATTTTCATAAACTTAATCGCAAAAAATTAGTTTTTCTCTAAAAAATCTAGGATATCATCAAAAACGTGTTCATTGTTAATGTCAGCTATGAACGTGTGGTAAGCTCGATCAATATATCTTTTAATTTTAATTTGCGATCTGGTTTTTTGGTAAATTTGTTCTAAACTCGAAGCAGTCACAATATGATCGTGAGTTGACTGCATAGCTAACACCGGCTGTGATATCAAATGTACATTTCGACGAGCCGCTTGAGTTGCTCCAATGGCATCCAAAACACTTTTGATCGGAAAGACTTGATAAGAAACCACTCGCGTCACTATTCCGGACGATCCAAAAGAAGGTGGGTAAAATTTCTTATGATATTTGCGTCCAAAAAATAAAAACAAATGAGCAAAAAATTTAGTTGTCCTTTCCAGACGCATCTTGTAAGGCGTGGCCATCAAAATCAATCCGTCAATTTTGGCAATTTTTTGAGCCAAAATCATAGCCAGCGTCGCTCCAATCGAAGTTCCGCCCACATAAACTTTCGAACACTTTTCTTTTAGTTGCTGATAGCCTCTCTCAACATCATCAACCCAATCATGCCAGCTAACCTTTTCCAAATCAATCGACTGAGTGCCATGACCACTAAGTAAAATACCTAAAACTGTGTACCCTTTAGAATTTAGGAATTTTCCTAATCTTCGAATTTCATAGGGAGTTGACGTCCAACCGTGAACCAGCAAAACCCCTTTCCCATTGGTCCCCTCAAAGAAAAATGGCTTATTAATCAAATGTTTTTCATCTTCAAAGAGAGATTTGGGATCTTCATATAAAGGCTTTTCCACTTCACTAAGAATTTTTTTAGTTTTCCTGATTTCAAACATTATATTTTATCAAAAATTAAACTTCTAAATTTTCACCTTCAGCTAAAATTTCCCGGCAAACTTCCAAAAAAATCCCGCTATTCCAAGCAAAAGGTTTGGCGCTTTTCCAAAATTTTGGCTCATAGGGCTGTCCGTTTTCATGATAAACCTCATGAATTGCCCCGTTTTTTAGCAAATTTGAAGAAATTCTCTGCAAAATCGCCTGAGCCTCCTTTTTTCGTCCAATTCTCTGCCAACCCAATGCTAGCAATAAATCGATCCAAAGCCAACACTTGCCATTGTGATATTCTCCCAGACCCAAAAATATAGCCAGGGGGTTTATTTTCCAAAATGAATGCCTAGGACTAACAGTTGGAATCAAAATGCCTTTGCGAATTTTTTCAAAATGTTCTAAAACCTTCAAGCACTTGTCAGCTGAGGTTATTTGCAAGGCGCAAATCAAAGCATTTCCCGCACTATCAAAAACTTTTCGACCACCTAAAATATCATCAAAATAATTTCCACTCCAAAAACTCTCTTCGATTTTCAAGCTGGTCTTCTTGAATATTTTTTCATATTCTTGACTGTCTTGATCTTGTCCAAGCCTTTTGGCAATTTCCGAAATAACTTTTAAGCTTTCAGCGTAGAGCACGTTGGTATACAAGACTCGACCGCTTTTAAAAACCGTATCCATCCAATTGGACAAAAAATATTCCCGGATCAGTCCGTCTTTCTTTTTTGGATTGTACCACTCCAAGCTCTTCTTTAATTTTTCGTAATAATGCTGAGCAAACTCCAAATCACCAGTTTTATTCAAATATTTACCAAAAGCAATAAGACAAAGCGAATTGCTATCCATAGTATTAAAGGGCCGAATCAAAGAAGCATAAATAGCCCTTGGTTTTTTACGCCAAATTGATTTTTTGAAAAGATATTTCAAGCCATTGAAATCGCGCACAAATTTACGGGCAATCTTCCCGTCAGATTTTTGATTGTCCAAAAAAAATTTCAAAGTTTCCCTAACCACTTCAAAGTCGCCGATTTCCAGGCAGCCACCAACCGCAAAGAAACTATCCCGGGCCCAAAAATCTGAAAAACGCATCGGCGAGGCAATAATTTTTCCATCTAAATAACAAGCGCGCAGACTATTCTGCGCCAATTCAAAAGCCTGTCCAATTTTTCCATCGTCAATTTTCATTGGATTAAATCAAGATATTTTCAAATTCTCAAAACGAAAGTTATTCAAAATTTTCAGTAATAGTCCTGGATTCTCTTTTTTTAAAAAAAGTTATGAAAACATAGGTTAAAACCGCTACTACACCAATTATCCAGCCAACCCAATCGATATAATTGCTAACTTCTCTCCAAAGATAACCATAGAAATAACCCATGGCTACCAAAAATCCACTCCAAACAATTCCGCCCAAAATAGAAAATTTCACAAATTTTCCAAAGTCCATGCCGGCAATTCCAGCTGCCACGAAAGTCGCCCAACAAAGTCCGGTTGTTGATTTGACGGCAAAAATCGTTTTACCTCCATGTTTTCGAAAGTACCTTTCCATTTTCAAAACCAAACTTTCCGTAATTCCCATGTAACGGCCAAAACCATGCACAAATTTCATTCCAAAGCGCCGACCCAAAAGAAAAAGGATAACATCTCCAACTACATCGCCCAAAACAGAAAAAAACAAAACCATTGGCCAAGCAAAAGCTCCCAGAGAGGCCAACATTGCCGCTACAATCGTCACCACCGGTCCTTCGATTATCATCAGGGGTAACATGCCCCAATAACCCCAGTGACGCAAAAACTCAAAAATTGTGTGTCCCGTTTGTTCCATTTTTTGATTATAACCCGTTTCTGAAAAATCCTCAATCCGCAAACAAAACAACCAAAAAATCCCCGCCAACCAGGGCGGGGATTTTTTTATTTCTTCAAAAAAGAAATTAGTCGTTGAAAGATTTCTTTGGTCTTTCTTCCAATGGACGAGCCTCATTAACAGTCAAGGTTCGACCACCAAATTCCTTTTCATGGAACATTTCAATCGCTTTTTGAGCTTCGTCATCGTTAGACATTTCTACGAATCCAAAACCTTTTGAACGACCGGTCATGCGATCCATAATGATCACAGCTGACTCAACTGCTCCAGCAGCGGAAAAATAATCCTTCAATTCATCTTCAGTAGTTGAATATGGAAGTCCGCCAACGTAAAGTTTCTTTGCCATTTTTTTGTCGATTAACACTGATTAGTTTTGTAAGGCGACCCTGGTCTTCGCTGCTCTTTCTCCTCACAAAACGAAGGGAAAACTAACGAAACACTTACAAACATTTTTATTCTAGCAGAAAAATCGCTTTAGTCAAGGACTTTTTCAGCCGCATTTTCTCCGGCTAAATAACCGCTGCTCCAGCACATTTGCAAGTTATATCCGCCGGTCGGGCCATCCAAATCCAAAACTTCGCCGACCAAAAAAAGATTGCTGACTATTTTTGAGCGCATGTTTCTTGAATCAACCTCTTTTAGATCAATTCCCCCAGCCGTCACCATCGCTCTTTCAAATCCCGAAAGACCCGCCACCTCCAGACGCATATCCTTGAACAACTCAATCAAAACATGACGGTCCTTGCGACTTATTCTCGAGTTATTTATTTGAGAATCAATCTTAGCCAAATCTAAAATCAAATCCCAAAATTTGGGAGAAAAAAAATCAAAAGATAGATTGGCAATCTTTTTGGCTGAATTTTTCTCAAGCTCTTTTTGCAAAATTTCATCCAACTTTTCCCGAGTAAGCTGGGGTTTGCTGTCCAAACCAATCTCAACCGGACCATTTTTCAAAAGCACTCCGACTTCCCGACTAACGTTCAAAACTGCCGGCCCACTGATTCCAAAATGAGTGAAAATCAAATCTCCGCTTTGAGAAAATTTCTTTTTCCCATTTTGATAAACATTGAGTTCAACACCTCGCAAACTAATGGCTTGGGATTTTTCCAAAGGAAAATTTTTAATTTCAAGCGGGGTTAAAGCGGGACGAGGATCGACTATTTTGTGTCCCATTTTTTGCGCCAGCGAATAACCGCTTCCATCCGAACCAGTAACCGGATAGGATTTGCCGCCGGTTGCCAAAATATAGTTTTCAGCCACTATCGCGCCCTTTTTCAAAATCAATCTCTCAATTCGAGAATTTTTTATTTCAACATCTCGTACTGCGTTTTTCATCAAAGTTGTAATTCCATTGTCGCGCAAGATCTTTTTCAAAACTTCAATCACATCCAACGATTTATTACTTGAAGGAAAAACGCGTCCGCTATTTTCGACTTTCAATTTCAAATTTTCTCCTTCCAAAAAATCCATCAACTGGCTTGGACCAAAAAGATTAAAAGCGGAAAAAAGAAATTTGCCTTTAGATCCGAATTTCGCAACCAACTCGGGCAAATCAAATTCCGCTTGAGTTATATTGCAACGACCATTACCGGTAATCATCAACTTCCGACCGATTTGCTCATTCTTGTCAATCAAAACCACGCGCGCGCCCTTTTGCGCCGCTCTGATTGCTGCCATCACGCCAGCCGGTCCTCCACCGATGACCGCTACATCAAATTGAATATCCTCAGACATTTGAGTTAAAAATAAATTATCTTTTGCACTCCTCAGAGTATACTAAATCCCACAAAAAGTCCACCCTTAAGCAAATTGCAGGCTTAGGGTTTACAATCCAATCAAAATGTGCCACAATAACTCGAAACAATTTTTAGATTATAAATAAAACTCTATGTTGGTAGATGATGTCAAAATAAAAATTAAAGCTGGCAAGGGCGGAAATGGCAGCGTTAATTTCAATAAAAACCTAATGTCACTAGGTCCGACTGGCGGCAGCGGCGGACAAGGCGGCAACGTTTGGGCTGAAGGCGTTTCCGACCTGGGGGCCCTTGGTCAATTTCGTTTTAAAAAAGAAATCTGCGCCCCAGACGGAAAAGACGGGCGCGGACAATTTCGCGATGGCAGCGACGGACAAGATTTAATCTTAAAAATTCCAATCGGGACTGAAATAGACCTAGGTTCAGAAAAAAAGGAATTAACCAAGACGGGAGAAAAAATTCTCCTAGCTAAAGGTGGCCGGGGAGGCAAAGGTAATTTCCTTTTTCGCAGTTCTCGCAACACTTCACCTAAAGAATTTCAGGAAGGTTTAGGCGGCGAAAATCATGTGGTGCATCTGCAATTGAAAATGATTGCCGACATCGGATTTGTCGGACTACCGAACGTCGGAAAATCCAGCCTACTCAACGAACTAACCAACTGCCAAGCCAAGGTTGCCAACTATCGATTTACCACTTTGGAGCCAAACTTAGGCGTTTATTACAACTTGATTTTAGCTGATATTCCTGGACTGATTGAAGGAGCAGCCGAAGGTAAGGGTCTGGGCATAAAATTTCTCAAACATATCGAAAGAACCCACATCATCTTTCATTTTATTTCAGCCGACTGTGACAATCCTCTCCAAGACTATGAAACCGTGCAAAAAGAATTGGAAAGTCATAATCCGGAGCTTATTCAAAAAAAGACTTTCATAATATTAAGTCGAGCTGATCTTATCTCCCCTGAAGATCTAAAGGGAAAAACAGAGATGCTCAAAAAAACCAAGAAGAAAATTATTCCACTTTCAATTCAAGATAAAAACGGACTGGAAAAAATCCGAAAAATCCTAAACACAATTTCTCAAGAAAAATAAAACTATTTTTTCTTTTCTATTCGATGCAAGAAAGAGTTGACTAAAAATAGAATCAAAGAAAAAGCCAGGGCCCACCAAAAATCTTTTACCCAAAAACCTGGCACGATTTTGGAAGTCAGCATGATCAAGAAAGCGTTGATAACCAAAGTAAAAAGACCCAAGGTTATCAAAGTTATCGGCAAAGTCAATAAAATTAAAATTGGCCGGATGAACGCATTCAAAATTCCAATGATCACCGCTGCCGTTAAGGCTGCCCAAAAACCGCTAACAGTGACTCCTGGCAAAACATAGGCTGTTATGAAAACTGCCAAAGCGGCCGCCATCCAATGAAAAATGATTTTCATATTTTTTATCTTTTTCTGAAAAATTCAAATTAAAAACAATTTGATTATAGCACAGAAGCTTCAAATTATTTAGTTTTTTCCAAATATCCTTGCATGATTTTTTTAACTTGCCCAAAATTTTCCGTCTGCATCAATTCTTCGCGCAGCTGCCTGGCACCGGCAAAACCTTTAACATAGGCTTTGAAATGCTTTTTCATGACATAGAAATTTTTTATCCCCTTCATTTCTCGCTCAAAAAGTTCAGTGTGTTCAAGCATTATTTGCAGTTTTTTTTCAAGAGAAATTTTTTGAGACTTGGGTTGGAAAAACCAAGGTTTTCCGAAAAGTCCTCGTCCGATCATTATTCCATCCACCCCAAATTCTTCAGATTTTTCAACTCCCTCAACCAAATTTTTGACATCGCCATTGCCCACAAAAACAATGTTTTTTTTCTTGGCAATCCTAGCCGCCAAGGCAATCTCGTCCCAATGGGTCGCCACAGCCGACATTTCTTTTTTGGTTCGACCATGCACGATCAAACAATCCGGCTTGGCAGTTACAAGTTGAGAAATCCATTTCTCAGTTTCTGCGGCATTAAAACCAATCCGGGTTTTGACTGACACTGGAATATTTTGAGCGCTTTTTTTGGCAGCTCTGATTATTTCACAGGCCAATTCCGGATTTTTTATCAAAGCCGACCCAGCTCCCTGTTTGATCACCGCCTTATCTGGACAGCCCATATTAATATCCACACCGTCAAAACCTAATTCCTCGATTAATTTGACGGCTGCGGCAACATTTTCCGGCTTAGCTCCAAAAATCTGAGCCACAATTGGACGCTGCTGTTTGGAAAAACGCAAGCTTCGTATCAAAATCTGACGACCTTTTTCCGAAGCCAGGCCATCAGCCGACACAAATTCCGTATAAAAAACATCGGGTGGGCCATATTTGGCAAACATTTGACGAAAAGCAAAATCAGTCACATCCGCCATTGGCGCCATCACAAAAAAGGGTTTTTTCAATTTTTGCCAAAAATTACCATTCATAATCTGACTGACAAAATGGCAGTCAAACTATTCTTCCGTGGTTTGGCCGCCTTCAACTTTTTTGAAATTAACCTTAAAAACCGGTTCATAGGGATTTTCATATTCATCTTTAACCTCAACTCTCTCGCCCTTCATCAAATTGTTCATGGCTAAATCCGAAATCATTTCCTGTTGCGATTCCATTTCATATTTCAAATCATCCAGTCTTTCCCAGGCCTTTCCCATTTCACCTTGAATTCTTTCTTCAATCTGTTTTTTCTTTTCTCTAAGTTTTTTTATTTCTTCAACAATTTCTTCATAGTGATCAGTCTGGGAAAGCGCATCTTTATACATATCCCGAAGCTCTTTTTGCTCCTTTTTTAATTCGCGCATTTTAATGAAAATATCCTGAACATTTTGGATGCCCTGAACGCTTTGAGTAGTTTGATCATTTTGCTCACTTTGAACATTTTCCATAAATTTATTTTTCTTAATTTTTATACCAATCAATTCTAGCACATCCCACCAAAAACCCAAGCCCATCAAAAAAATCGCGATCAGACGCGAGATAATAAATTTTTATGCCTAATTTTAACTAACTCTAATTAATGACTTTCTTAGCGTAATAATCCACATCGCTGATCCACTTTCGTACACTCTCGTCGCTGTGACCGTCACAACTGAATCCACACTTCCAAACAATCATGTCCTTGGCTGACTGGACATCATTTTGTTTGATTATCTCATTGATTCGATTAGCCACCACGTTCACAGCCTGGCGAGGCGAATCAAAACAGGTGTGACCACCGCTTCCTATCCGCTCACTTTGACCACGGTAACCCCAATAATTAAAACAATCTTGGCCATCCAAAACTGGATGACGCTTGCCCCAATTGCTTTCTTTCTTGCCAATTCCCACCAAAAAAGAGGCGGTCTTCTCGCCCTTTTCGGAAATGTAAGAAGCCATCTCTTCCATTGGAGTTCCGGCCAAAATTTTTCGAATTCGATTTTCCAATTTCTGCTTCTTGATTTCCGCCAAAGCTTTTTCTGGCGGAAGATCCTTGGTTAGTTCGTAGTAATAATATTTTTTTACCAAAACCAATTGCCCGGCAAAAAACAAAATAAAAAAAAGCCCCACTAAGAGCACTTGTTTTTTGGAAATCCGACCCAGGTCAAAAATTTTTCGTCTCTCCTCGATTTGAATGGGAGATTTTTTTCTAATTTTAGTCCCAAAACCACCAAGTTTGGTCTTGATTTTTGTCTTAGTCGCAGCCTTAACTTTCGGCTTGGATTTTGCTTTTATTTTATTTTTTGTGGCCATGGATTTTGAACCCCAACTTTGGATTTGGACTTTGGTTTGACACTAAGTTTTAATTTGGATTCAGATTTTGATCTCGTTTGTTTTTTTCTTTTTGTTTCCATTTTTTATTTTTCCTTCTTCTTTTCATCTAGCATTTCCTTGACCTCCAAAACTGTTTTCTCAATTTTAGCCAAATTTTCTTTATCCTGTTCCTTCTTTTCCTTTTGAACAACTTTTTCCTCTCCGCGAATTTTTCGCTCAATCACCTCTCGCACTTCATAAATTTTCATCAAAGAAAAAACTGAAACAGCCGCGAAAATTATTCCAATCAAGTTAACCAAAAAGAGTTCCAATGAACCGACGATCATATCCTTCTCCAAAAAAGAAATTGAAATTCCAACAGCTGCCAAAGGTGGGATCAAGGCCACCGAAATAGCAATGCCTGGTAAAATTTCCGAAAGCGCCGGTCGCACCAAAGCATAGGTCACGGCAGCTCCCGAAACGATGGCAATTACCAAATAAGCCAGCGACGGATATACACGAGAAAGAATTTCACTGGTTATCTGTCCGTCAATTTTGAAAGAAGAAATTACAAAAGAAATGACAACAACCATCAAAACTGACCAGACAATCGTCATTCCAGATCGTTTCATAAGTTTTGCATTTCCAATCACCACCCCCATTGAAAAACCCAGAAGCGGTGAAAGAATCGGAGCGATCAACATACCGCCGATTACCACTGCCGCACTGTCAATCAAAAGTCCCAGTGTCACAATGATTGCCGAAAGCAAAAGCATTAAATAAAAATCGGCACTGGGCGTGCTTTGATTAAAAACCCGACAAAGAGCTTCTTCCTTTTGGCTCTTGCTCAATTTTTCATTTTTTAAAAGCATAGTTTTAACAATAAATTTGTTTCTATTTTAACAAATTATCTTCGAAAATCCAAACCGATCTGACAAATTTCAGTTTTTTATTTTTTATGTTTTTCCAAACTTTTTTCAATTTCCTCCAAAGTTTGCGACATCTGATTAATTTTTTTCTTAAGCTTGACTGTCTCTTCAATTTCGCTGACAACTTCGACTTCGGTTTTTTCAGCTATTTTTTTATCCCCTCTAACACCAGTTAAAATCACTTCGTTTCCAATAAAACTGGAAACGAAAACTCCCGTCATCAAAAGCAAAATTCCACCCAAAACCATGGAGGAAATTCCATCCCACCAAGGCAATGTGCCAAATTCGAAAGAATAACGTCCAGATAGGGCAAAAAATATCCGATTGTTAACATAATCAGTAAAGTGCCAAAGACCACGCCAAAATAAAATTACTCCGGTGCCGCCAACAAGCGCATAAAACAAAGGTTTGCGACTTAGACGATGACGAACCCTGTCTTCCAGTTTATCGAAAAAATAGACTATTTTTTGAAAAATATTTTTCTCCATTGCTTTTTTAAACAAAAACAAACGGGCCATCACCCGTTTGATTGCAGAAATTTTTGAAAATAATTCTCATTTGCTCAATTATAGCATATTTCAAAGCCTCTGTCCACCAAAAAAATACGCCCAATTCGGGCGTATTTTTCAGTTTAATTTTTTTGAAAAGATTTTACATCATTCCCATGCCTGGCATACCGCCCATTGGAGGCATTCCAGTCATTTCCTCTTTTTCTTTCGGCAAATCCGTCACGGCCGCTTCAGTGGTCAAAAGCATAGCCGCCACCGAAACCGCATTCTCCAACGCACTGCGAGTTACTTTCAATGGATCAATGATTCCGGCCTTAATCATATCATCGACATATTTGTCTTCATTGGCATCATAACCAAAGTTTGGACCCTTGCCAGTTAGAACCTTGTCCAACACCACGGCTGGATCTTTTTTGCCGGTATTAAATGCGATTTGCCTTAACGGTTCGCTCAAAGATTTGATCAAAGTTTCATAGCCAGCATGGAATTCATAGTTTTGCATTTTCTCATCCGACTTGATCTTGTTTTGCAAAGAAGCTACCGCTTTAGCTAGAGCCACTCCACCGCCCGATACGATACCTTCTTCCACGGCTGCTCGAGTAGCCGCCAAAGCATCTTCCATTTTGTGTTTGATGTAGGTAAGCTCAGTTTCGCTGGCTGCTCCAACTCGAATAACCGCCACTCCGCCAGAAAGTTTAGCAGCGCGTTTTTGCAATTTTTCACGATCATAATCACTGTCAGAATTTTCAGCTTGAGTTTTGATTTGGAAAATGCGCTGCTCAATTCCCTTTTTAGTTCCTTTACCACCCACAATCGTAGTTTCGTCTTTGGTAGCAATAACTTTCTGAGCACCGCCCAGCATGGTAACGTCAGTTGCTTTCAAGTCCATGCCTTTATCGGCACTAATTACTTGACCTCCAGTCAAAATTGCAATGTCTTCCAAAACTTCCTTGCGACCATCGCCAAACTCCGGTGCTTTGATGGCTAAAACATTCAAAACTCCGCGTAATTTGTTAACCACTAATGTCGCCAAAGCTTCACCTTCAATATCTTCAGCAATTATTACTAATTCCTTTTTACCTTCCTGGGCCATTTTTTCCAACAGCGGCAAAATGTCAGCAATGGCTGAGATTTTTTGATCAGTAATCAAAATCGGAGCATCTTTAAGCTCGGCTGTTTGAGATTGACTATCCGTAATCATGTAAGGCGAAACAAATCCCTTATCAAAACTCATGCCTTCCACCACCTCTTTGGAAAACCCAAACGTTTGCGATTCCTCCACGGTGATCACTCCGTCCTTTCCAACTTCATCCATAACTTGGGCAATCATCTCACCCATTTCTTGCGATTCAGCTGAAATGGTAGCCACTTGAGCAATCTCTTCCTTGTTGCTGATTTTTTTGGAATTTCTTTTCAAAATTGCAATGATGTCATCTTTAGCCGCTTCCATTCCCCGGCGGATTCCCACCGGACTAATTCCCGTTTCCACAAACTTCAAGCCCTCGCCAACCAAAGCTTGAGTAATCACAGTTGAAGTCGTGGTACCGTCTCCAGCTGCGTCATTGGTCTTGTTGGCAACCTCTTTGATCAAAGAAGCTCCGATATTTTCAATCTTATCTTCCAGCTCAATCTCCTTAGCAATTGAAACTCCGTCATTTGTGATGGTTGGCGCTCCAAAACCCTGATCTAAAATAACATTGCGACCCTTTGGTCCCAAGGTTGTTTTTACCGTATCAGCCACTTTGTCGATGCCGATTTTAATTTTCTTGCGAGCGTCAATCCCCATTGTAATTTGTTTGGACATATTTTTATCTGATCATTTCAAATAGCAAATTTATTTGCCAATGAATTTCTTCGTTAATTTTTAATCTATCCAATGACTGCCAAAATATCTTCGTTTTTTAGAATCAAATAATTTTTTCCGCTTATCTTCAATTCGCTTCCGCTAAACTTGCGAAAGATTACTTTCTGTCCTTTTTTTACTTCGATTTTTTCATCTTGCCCGATTGCAATCACTTTGCCTTCCTGCGAACTTTCTTTTTGAGCGTTGTCCGGCAAATAAATTCCTTGGGCAGTTTGCTTTTCTTTTTCAAACAACTCAACCAAAACATTGTCGCCCAAAGGCTTGACCATATTTTTTTCCATATTGATTTAAAATTTAATTATTAGCACTCACCATCATCGATTGCTAATTAATATTTTAATCAATTGGATTTATAGTGTCAAGAGAAGTTTTGTTTTTAAACCTCGATTTTGGAAAAAAGCCAACTGCCGATTCCCAAAGCTAAAAAAACCAAGATAATAATTATGCCAAAGTCATGACTGAAACCAAAATGAAGCTGACTGCTTAAAGCTCCGCGAATTCCATCCACCCCATAGGAAAGCGGGTCCAGATAGGTGATGATTTGAATAGTCCGCGGCAAGCCCTCCAGCGGAAACAAAGCGCCGGAAAGAAAAAATAGCGGCATGATCAAAAAATTAATGATCAAAGGAAAAGCCTGCATATCCTCCAATTTCGAAGCGATGGCCGTTCCCAACGCCGTAAAAAAAGTGGCCATCAAAATCATCATCAAAATTGCAACTGGCAAAAGCCATAAATTGTCCGGTCGAAATCCAATCAAAAAGGAAATAACCAAAACGATTAAGCCTTGAATAGTGGCTACTGTTGCGCCGCCCAGTGTTCTTCCCAACATTATGTTCCAACGTTTGACTGGTGCCACCAAGGTTTCTTTCAAAAAACCGAATTGCTTGTCATAGATAACTTCGATGCCAGCAAACATGGCTGTGAAAATAATGCTCATAGCCACGATGCCTGGCGCAATGAACTGAATGTAATCACCTCCACCAGCCCTTTGATAAATCGGCCCAAAACCAAATCCCAAAGCCACCAAAAAAAGAATGGGTTGCGCCAAAGAACCAACCACGCGGGCTCGCGAACGGTAGTGTCGCTTGATTTGTCGCAGCCACAAAATATAAATTATTTGTCCGTATCTTTTTATCTTCTCCATACTCGTCGATTAGTTCTTAGGCGATCAATAGCTTTAGCGCTGTCTTCACGAATATCCTTGCCAGTCAGTTGCAAAAAAGCATCCTCCAGAGTGTCTGTCTGCGTTTGTTTTTCCAAATCCTGAGCCGATCCTTGGGCAACAATTTTTCCGTGATCAATAATGGCGATTTGATCAGCCATCTTCTCAGCCTCTTGCATATAATGGGTGCTGAAAAAAACAGTCACGTCTTCTTTTTGGTTCATATCTTTAATATAGCCCCAGAGATGATTGCGCGTCTGCGGATCCAATCCCAAAGTCGGTTCGTCCAAAAAAATTATTTGAGGATGATGCAAAAGTCCGCGCGCAATTTCCAAACGTCTTTTCATGCCCCCGGAAAATTCTTTGACCAGATGATCGCGCCGATTTTCCAACTCAACCACTTTCAAAAGTTCTTCGATTCTTTGACGACGAATTTTTTTTGACACCCCGTAGAGCACCCCATGAAATTCTAAATTCTCCCAAGCCGTCAACTCATCATCCAAACTTGGGTCTTGAAAAATAATTCCCAAAGACTGTCGAACCGAATCAGATTGAGTGCTCGGATCAAATCCATTGATGGAAATCTTGCCGCTGGTCGGCTGCAACAGAGTGGTAAACATTTTGATTGTGGTGGTTTTGCCAGCTCCATTGGGACCTAAAAAAGCAAATATTTTTCCTTTTTCCACTGCAAAAGAGATGTCGTCAACCGCCACAATATCATCAAACCTTTTGACCAAATTTTTCACTTCAATAATATTCATACCTGCCTATTATGACAGGTTTGTTTAGTCCTTACAACATTGAAAAACCGCCCTTGTGCAATGCACAAGGGCGGTTTTGAAAAAATTAAACAATAAGCCTCAATGGAATTGGCTCATTGATTATTAATGGCAAGATTGACGGAACACTAAATTCAATAATGTCCCTACAAACTTCGAATTTCTTCCCTTTTTTCTCAACTTTCTTAAAAAAAACTTTCGTAAATCCCAGGGGGCAATCAATTGGAGCATTTGATACAGAAAAAACACTCCAACCATTACCCAACACGTCTCTCATAAATTCGCCTTCGCCCTTCTCATCCTTAAAACGAGGGCTCAAACCAGAAACAATCTTGAAACGATCATTTTGAAAGGCTATTGGGAGATCCATATCTACCCCAATCCATCCAAATGGCCGGGTATTCCAAAACTGATGTCTCGGAATGTAAGGATTGACCACTGGGCGATCCAAAATTTCAATTCCATTAGCCAAGATTCTTCCGTTAAAAGGCCAATCGGCTGTCCATCTTTGAACATCCACGAAATTATCAATATGGGAATAGCTAACCTCGCAGAGAGAATTCCTGGGGATATCTTCAGTTTCTCCCTCTTCACCGCCATTCATAATTAAAACAGTTGCAAATCCATCTTGCAACCGAATCAATTTACATAAAAAACCGGGCTTGGTTGCAATATTGTAGACTTTCCGAAATGGATCAATCATTTTTTAATCCCTTCTGTTAAAAAATCAACTAAATCTAAAAAAATTTCCTGATTTGATTCATTATCAACGGCACCTTTAAGCTTAGTAATAGCCTGTTTAACCAAATCGCTTTTAGGAATATGGTTGTGTCTCGGCTCAATCAAGATCTCTTTACTGGTTATAAAAAAAGAAAGTTGCACACACACCCCCTCAGAAAAAGCAACGACTATTGTTGAATTTCTGATAACATAATTCCAACCATCACAACAAACAATATCTATTTTTACGCCTGCCTCTTCTAATTTCTTAAGTAAACAAATGGCTCGCGCCTTATTTTCCTGCTTTTTTAAAAATATTTCCTTGTATGTTTTAATTGTTTCCAAAGAAAGCTCTCTGTATTTTAAGTATCTGTATAGAGAACCAATACATGAACGATCCTTGATATAAAATCGTGCAACAATAGCTGAAACCACTGACTCCAAGATAAACATGACCAATTCCCTCCCTTTTTAGAAACTTTATTTTTTTAAATAACCATCATTAGCCCACTCTTAAATTCTAAACTCCACCACATCTCCATCTTGCATAATGTAGTCTTTGCCAACCATCTTGATCGCGCCAACTTCTTTAGCCTTACCCCAAGAACCGATCTCCAGAAGTTTTTGCCAATCAATCACTTCAGCTCGAATAAATTTTTCCTGAAAATCCGTGTGGATGACCGCAGCCGCTTCCGGCGCGCTGGAACCTTTTTTGAAAGTCCAAGCCCGAGTTTCTTTTTCGCCAGTAGTCAGGAAGGTTTCCAATCCCAACAAATTGTAGGCTGCCACAATCAAACTGTCAATGTTGGATTTTAATTCCAATTCTTTCTTTTCCTCCTCACTCATTTCCAAAAGCTCTTCTTCGATCTTGATGTCCAACTTAACATGCCCTTTACTCTCCAAAAAATCATCTAGTTTTTGATCAATATCAGAGACATTAAAAACATAGAGGAAGGGTTTCATGGTCAAAAGCTGCATTTCGCGCACGATAGTTTTTCCATTTTCTTCTTTCAAAATTTCTGCCAAATCCTGGGTTTCATTAGCCAGATGGCCGCTTTCCAAAGTCGATTTAATTTTTTCAACCACTTCCAACTGTTTGTCCGCCCCTTTTTTTCGAGCGCGCACCTCCTTTTCAATTCGATTTTCGGTTTTGGAAACCGTTTCCAGATCAGCCAAAATCAGTTCCGCATTGATCACCTCAATGTCCTCGCGGGGATTGATTTCGTTGTGAACATGAGTGATTTGATCGTTTTGAAAAACCCGCACCACCTGCACAATCGCATCCACTTCACGAATATTAGCCAAAAATTTATTGCCCAAGCCTTCGCCCTCCGAAGCACCCTTAACAATTCCGGCAATATCCACAAACTCCACCACCGCTGGCACAATTTTTTCAGTTCGAGACATTTGGGAAAGCTTTTGCAATCTTTCATCCGGCACTTCCACGATTCCAACATTCGGTTCAATGGTGCAAAACGGATAGTTGTTGATATCCACCGGGTTTTTGGTCAGGGCTTTAAAAAGCGTTGATTTTCCAACATTAGGCAGCCCCACAATTCCAATTTGAAGACTCATAATTTTGATTCATTTTTATTTCCTTATCCTAAATACGATACAAGAAATTCCCAAAATAAGCAACCCTTTTAGCCTTTACAAAACGCTCTGGAAAAAGTACAATGGATTGAACTTTAAAAAACGAAAAATTGGAATTGGGCAAAAAGGGAGGGAAAATTATCTATGGACAATAATAAGTCTGACGCAAGTGTAAAAACGAGTTATATATGCCCAGGCTGTGGTGAAATTTATTTTGACAATATAACTAAAAACAAAACTTGCGCAAATTGCGGAGAACTACTCCGTGAGTTGCCGTGCGAAAGCATAGCCAGATAACAATTTCGGCGAGAGCTCCCTGCCCAATCTCTCGCCGAACCCAATTCTAATTTTTTGTTTTCACAATTTATCATGCTGCAACCCAATCGCATCATTTGTCACTACGGCGAGCTGGCTCTCAAGGGCGGCAACCGCAATTTTTTCGAAAAAAAACTGCAAGAAAATATTCAAAAAAAATTGGCTGCTTTTTTGCCTAGTCCTATTGAAAAAATTCGCCGCGAATATGGCCGGATTGTCATTGAACTTGATTTTCCAAACCAAAAAGATTTGGAAAAGATTCAAAAAAACTTAGGTCAAGTTTTCGGTTTGGTTAATTTTTCAATGGCTTTCGAATGCGACCTGGATTTGGAATCAATCAAAAAAATGGCCGTGGAAATTTTTGAGCCGCTTGAAAACAAAGCTGAGACTTTCCGCGTATCCACTCGCCGATCCAACAAAAACTTTCCCCTAAACTCCGAAGAGGTTAACCGTCAAATCGGCGCTTTTTTAGTGGAAAAATCTGGTCAAAAAGTTTCCCTCAAGAATCCGGATCAAACACTATTTCTGGAAATTACTGAAAAAAAAGTTTTCCTTTATTTGAAAAAAATTTCCGCTGTTGGCGGTCTTCCAGTCGGTACGGCTGGACGCGCCTTGGCACTGCTAAGTGGCGGACTAGATTCACCCGTAGCCGCCTTTTATGCTCTCAAGCGCGGCCTCAACGTCAACTTCATTCACTTTCATTCGCGGCCCCACACCAGTGCCGCTTCCGTGGAAAAAGTTTTTGAGTTGGCTAAAAAGTTGCAAGATTTTCAAGCCGGTTCCAAAATTTTTTCCGTGCCTTTTGCCCAGGTTCAAAAACAAATCATGCTGAATTGTCCTGAGAGTTTGCGCGTGATTCTCTATCGTCGAGCGATGCTCAAAATTTCCGAAGCGATTGGACGAAAAAATAAAGCTGGAGCTTTGATTACCGGTGATTCATTGGGACAAGTGGCTTCCCAAACTTTGGAAAATCTTTCAGTTGTTGGAGAGGCTTCCAATCTTTTGTTGCTGCGCCCTTTGATCACTATGGACAAAGAAGAAATCATGCAAAAAGCTCGCCAAATTGGAACCTATGACATTTCAATTTTGCCCCACGACGATTGCTGCACCCGTCTCATGCCCAAAAAACCTGAGCTTCATGCCAGACTAGATCAAGTGCTTGAAGCCGAGAAAAACTTAGACATGGAAAAAATCATTCAAGATAGTTTGGAAAAATTGGAAATTATTGAACTGAAATAAAATGAGGCAGCGTGTACATGTACACCTGCCCCTTGTTATCCTCCCGAATATCAGTTTTTCGCTCACGCTACTAACACTGTCGGGAGGCACGCATATTTTATTGCCCATTTGCATTACCGCGCGCGCTTTGCACGATAACTCCGCAATCTGCCCTAGTCCTACCAGGAACGCAACAGAAACTAACCGGTATGTTCTGTTGCCGTGACAATGGCGCGAAGAATCTCACTGTCACCCAGTAATAAACATTATATACACGCAAATAAAATTGTCAATTATAATAAATCTCCCCGAGCTTAAGCTCGGGAATTTAGAGACCTATTAAAATAAATTACCCAAACCACGCAACAACATGAAAAATTTTTTGCCAAGCTAAATCAAGTGCTTGAAGCCGAAAAAAACTTAGACAGTGAAAAAATTATTCAGGAAAGCTTGGAAAAGTTGAAGATTATTGAGCTGCAATAAAAAAAGTGGCGATGCATCTTTGTGCATTGCCACTCCGAATTCAAACGATTTTATCGTCTTTTAAAAAGTCTTCAAATCAGATTTTTTGAAACAAAAAACTGATCCGGAATGAATTTTGTTTAAAATCTTAATTTTAAAAAACTGACCCCTTTCTCCACGCCATTCAAAAACTTCTTCCTCAACAACAAACCTGGTCCACTGCTCTAAAAAACGAGGCTTATGACCAAGGATTGGTTCTTGAAGATCAAACTCCAGCTTTTCTCTTAAAAGGTACTGTGCTCCCAATATAATCATGCATTAATCCCCTTTTTTTAAATACTACGATTAATGTTTAATTTTAAAAAAGCTGGAAAAATTCTCTAGTCTAAAAAACAAGCAGTAAAATCATTTAACTAAATCAATATAAAACAAAAATTAATTTTATTCAATATCATCAGAGAACTTTCAAAAAACTTCAAAATTTAAACTACCTTCTTTGTCAACAAGGGCGAAATTCTAGCCATAATTTCATAATTGATTGTGCCGATTTTTTCCGCCATTTCTTCAGCGGTAATTTCTTCACTGCCTTGAAAACCCAGCAAAACCACCTCATCCTCCACTTCAACTTTTTTTAAATGTGACACATCTACCACAAACATGTTCATCATGACTCGTCCCAAAATTGAACATTTCTTTCCTCCAATCAAAACCTCCCCGCAATTGGAAAATCCTCGATCAAATCCGTCACTATATCCTTGGGGAACCACCGCGATCTTAGTTTCTTTTTTGGTCACAAAAGTTAAACCATATCCAATTGGAAATCCCTTAGGTAAAATTTTGACCTGCGCAATACGTGAAATCCAACGCAAGACCGGTTTCAAATAAATTTGTCCACCAAATTTTTGTTTCAAATCTTGAGAAGGCCACAAACCATAAAGTCCGATTCCCAACCGCACAAAATCCGATCTTCCCTGTTGCTTTTCCCAAACCAAGATTCCCGAGGTCGCACTCAAATGAGTTTTAACCTTAGCAAATCCATTTTGACGAAAAACTTCAACTGCTTTTTCAAAATTTTCAATTTGCTTTTGAGCGTGAGAAAAATCGTCAGTATCTTCAATATCGGAGAAATGTCCATAGAGTGCTTCGACTTCCAAGTGCTCAAAACGCGAGAGTGCTTGAGAAAAATTTTCTGCCTCATCAGTTAAAATTCCCTGCCGTCCCAAAAACGCATCAATCTTGACATGAATCTTAATTTTTCTTTTTTTCTCTTTGGCAAGCTCATCCAAAATCCGAGCTCGCTCCAAATCATAGATTACCAAAATTGCGCCCAACTCAACCGCCTCTTTCAAATCTTCTTTTGGTACATAGCCTAAAAGTAAGACTGTTTTTTGACTGACTTTTCGCAGCTGCCGCAGCTCATCCAAATCGTCCAAGGCAAAATAATCAGCCAAAGGTTCCAAAATATTGGCTACTTCATTTTGACCACAGCCATAAGCGTTAGCCTTGATAACTGCAATCGTTTTGATCGGTCGATTGACATAATTTTTCAGCGCCTCAAAATTATGCTTCAAATTTTCGCACGATATTTCTATAAAAGAAAGCATACATTTTAAAATTAATTCAATTCCTCAACCTCCCTGATTTCATAATTTTGAATCTCTCCATTTTCGCCAAAAACGAATTTGCCGGCAAATTTTTTTCCAACCAATAAAATCGGCATCCAAAATTTGTCATCCGGCCACATTTCATCCAAAGGTATCTTTTCAAAATCAAACCATTCGGGATGCATTTCTCGACTCTCAGTCAACTCTCCGATAAAATCAAAGGTTTTGAAAAAATGCACTTGCTGATTCCAATCCGGATTTTTAACAAACTCAAAATCCAGGATTCCAACTTTTTGCAAATTGGAAACTTGCAGGCCACTTTCTTCGCGCATTTCCCTGACCGCCGCTTGTTCAATCGTTTCATTTTTTTCAACCTTGCCGCCAAACCCGTTCCAGCGTCCTTTGCCAAAGCCGCATTTTTTCATTCCAAGTAAAATTTTTTCGTCTTTCAAAACCAGAACTACTGTGGCAATTGTCTTCATAAGCTTCAGTTTAAATCCAATCTTTTCTTTTGAAAAAAATAAACAAAAGACCGGAAATTAAAAGTGAACATAAAATTATCAAACCAAATGTGCTTGGATTTTGAGCAAGCGGAATGGTAACATTCATCCCCAAAAAACTGGAAATCATGGTTGGGACCGTCAAGAGAATCGTCAAAGATGTTAGGAACTTAATGACTCGATTCAACTCATTAGTCATGATCGTTGAATAAGCTTCTCGAATGTTAACAATGTATTTCAGCGTTGATTTGGAAACTTCAATGTGTTGATTGCTTCCCAGCAAAACGTCTTCCAAGAGCTCTTTATCTTGTTCATAAAGTCGAATGTGACGACCCTCAACCAAAGTAGAAATCACCGTTGCAGTCGGAACCAGAGCCGCCAAAAAATCATTCAGAATTCTTTCATAATCAATAAATTGAATGATGTCTTGATTGCCCAGCCTTTTAATTTTAAATTTGATCGCCCTAATTTTGCGACTAATGTCAGTTAAAAAAACATTGTATTGGGTGTTGACAGCAAAAAGAAGTTGGAGAAAAAATTTTATTCTTTGAGTTGTATAGATCGGAGTTATGCCTTCGATAAACATGTCCAAAAAATCGGCCTTCTTATCGGATATTGTCAGAATAAAATCACTGCCAACCGCAATTAAAAAAGGAGCGGTTATGATTTCCTTATTTTCAATTTTGGGAATTCGAGTAAAAAAATAGGTTATCTCTTCATCACGCTCCATGCGTGGAACTTCGTTTGGATCAATAGCATCCAGACAAAGACTCTCGTCCACTTGCAAAAATTTGCTGACATTTTTTATTTCTTTTTTGGTCGGATTTTCCAGATGAACCCAACAACCCTTTTTAAACTCCGGAACTTTTTTCAATTTCCGACCTTTGACGGCGCAATAATAAATATTCAACATGATAAAAATAATCTTTAACCAATTTGTTTTTATTATATCATCAAAAAACAAAAAAATCCTCCCGCAGGAGGATCTTTTTTAGAAGACAGAAGGCTCTTAAAACAAGCCCATTTGACCAAAGAAAGTGAAGACTACCAAAGGAATACATGAAAGAAGAATTGCGAAGCTGGTTTCTTCTTGAGCTTCTTCTTGATTCCTTCTTTCCTCACATTGAGGACAATTGCAAGCTTTTTTCATAAGCTTTTTTGGCTTTCGGCCTTGTCCTAAAATAAGACAAAACCGAAAGCTGATTTTAATTTTTATTTTTACCAGAGAAAGAAACTCTTTTTCCATTTTTTGCTTTTCTAGGAAAAATTACCTAAAAAAGACAAAAACGGGTAAAAGAATCACCCGTTTTCATATCTCTATAAGTCCATTATACACCCTTTTAGGTCGTTTGTCAAATCCAAAACAAACTACTAAAAAATCGAGCTGCCGCTCAAAGCTGAAACAACGGCTTTTAGAATTAAATACCCGGAAAGTCCGACAATGATTCCAACCACCGACCACTTGGCGTTCCTTTTGGCTACTTCAATAACTCCAGTATCCCCAGCTGCTACAAGATATTGAATGCCAGAAACGACAAAAGCCATGATGGAAAGAATTGAAAATAAAGCGAAAAGCCAAGAAAGTAACTTTTCTAAAATTTCCAAAACACCCTTGTCAGAAAGTCCGATCAACTCACTGCTCGGCATGCAAACTCCAGCCACCTCCGAAAAACCACTGCCACATTTAGTTCCAGAAGAAGTTGTGGAAGATGTTGATGAGGTCTCCTCAGTGCTTCCACCAAACAGATCACTATAGTCAGTACCGGAAGTGCTAGTGGTAGTGCCAGAAAAAGTATCTTTAACGCAAATATAATTACCCTCATTTAAACCGCATATTCCTTTAGAGCCATCATCCATCGTACAGTCGTTTCCGGTCTTCTTGGCCGCCTCGCACTCTTCCGATCCAGCTTCGACTTTCTCAATGCCATAGTTGCTCAGCAAAAAAATTGCAGCGAGAAAAAGAAAAGAAATAAAAATTTTTTTATTTTTCATAAATTTTATCAACAAAAAGTTGAGATCTAAAAATCATCCCTGCCACCCAACCAAGCATTGATGGCTTGCAAAGCAATGAAGCCAGAAAGTCCGACAATGATTCCGACAATTGACCACTTCATAGCAGCTTTGGCTTTAGTGATCAGATCATTATCTCCAGCCGCTACCAAGTAAATAATTCCGGAAATTACAAAACCGATAATTCCAACTATCCCAAACAAACTCAAAAGCCAAAAAAGAAGATTCTCCACGATTCCCAAAATAGTTCCGTCCGGCAAACCGTAATCCTGCCCAACGGAAAAACCACCACTGGAACCATCCGAGCCAATCGAGATGCTCCAATCCAACGAAGCCAAAGCGATGGTTGGCAAAAACAAACCGGTAGCAGCCAAAGAATAAAAAAGCGTTTTAATTTTGTTTTTCATTTTTATTTTTAATTTTTCTTAGTCAAAAAATGTCCAAAAAAAATTAGCAATAAGATATTTTAAATTTATTTTATTATACCACAACCCAACACCTTTTACAATTTTACCAGCCACAAAAAAACGCGGCCGAAGCCGCGCTTTCCTATATTTATTAGCTTTGCAAAACTAAAAATTATCACTACCGCCCAAAAGACCTTGAACTGCTCGAATTACCACCAAACCAATCAAAGCTACCAAAACTCCAATAATAGAGTTGATCATAGCTTTTTTAGCGGTTCCAATGCGATTTTCATCACCAGCTGCCGTCAAATACATAATACCGGAAATCACAAAACCAATAACACCGATGATACCCACAATCATCAAAAGCCAGTTCATGATACTGGTTATGATGTCCGTCAAACTGGCTGAAGGCAGATTGGTTCCGGATGGAGCCTGAAATTGAGCTAGGGCCAAAGACGGAGCGGTCATAACAGCTACCGCCAATGATCCAATCACTGTTTTTACTCTGTTCATATTACACCTCCTTTTCTGATTTTAATTTTAATTTTTATTTTTTCTATCCTATTTTTTATTTTGCAAAAAAACTTCCAAACAATCTCATTATCATCAAAGCGGAAAAAGAAATTATGAGTCCGACAATTGCGTAGGTTGTTGATCTTTTGGCAAAATGAGTTCGCCTAAAATCTCCTCTGGCAAAAAAATAAATAATTCCACTCACAATCAGCATTATTATAGCAAGAATTCCGACCACCGACAAGGCGAATTTCAAAACGTTAACCAAAACTGTCGAAATTCTGGGCGCGTCAGAAATAACCCCAGCCCTTCCAATTTGTGGAGAAAAAATAACAACGGCCAAAAAACCAATCTTTAAAATTTTGCTAAAAATATTTCTCCTCATTATAGTTTTACGTCAGGTCAACCGTGTTACCACTAATTTTAGGAAGATCATCCCAAGACTCCATAGGATCCGTGTTTCCTCCATCCACAAAACCCATTGGAGTTATTCTGTTTATGACTATAGGGGACTTTTTAATCTCAACTTTTTTTAAGATTTTTTCTTTTGAGATTGGAGCGCTGCCCAAGTGAGACTGAATTTCAAAAGCTGGTTTTGATTGACCAATCGTCGATTTGATTGAAAGTGGTTGAGGAGTTTTCTTGCCAAGCGAATCTGTTTTTTTGGTTTCTTTTTTCGATTCCCGGTTACCTTCCTTTTCGACTGGCAGGGTTTGCGGGGAAGAAAATCTCACTTTACCTTGAATCGAAGGTGATCCTTGAATTTTTTCCTGGTTGCCAATTAATGATTTGGGTTTATTTTCATTCCCATTCAAATTCAAACCACTTCGAACATTAGCTGCCGGATTCCAAGCATTGTTTGATAAATTATTTTTTTCTGAAGCTCCGGGAATTTTATAAGGTTCATTGCTGGCCATATCCAGGGATTTTTTCAAAAGATTTTTATCTTTTACGCCCGGTTTTGAAATCTTAATCGAACCGGTCAAGAAAGATCTCTTAGGGTTTCCCTCGCCAATCGAATCGCCTAGGATATCATACACCGGCGGAGTCTGACCAAGATCCATACCTCTTCTAGTAGAAGGTTTTTTGTTTGAATTTCCAAACGAATTAGAGAAAATTATTTTCTTGCCAACTTTATCAATTGGAAGTTTATCCCCATCGTCCAAGGATTTTAGAATTAAAGTCAATCTATCCCGATCACCCGAATCAAGTCTTTTGGTGTTCTCGCCATGAAAAAGAAAATTGCCACGCTGCATCATTTCATGCTTACCATTGCCCACATTATCGTGATAGTCAACAATCCAGTTCTTTATTGAAGGTTTAACCATTTCGGTAAAAGCTCTGAGCTTCAAGGGATTGGAAGTGATCAATTGCTCACCCAAACCGGGAAATTCTCTCATGGCTTCAATCAAGGACATTTTGTTGGCTGAATCATTTTCGCCCGATGAATCCTCCGGTTTTTGAGCAAGAATTTTCAAAATCACATCCTTGATTTTAGCAATTTCTTCGGGAGAGTTTTTGGAAAATTTCTTAGCCAAAATTTCATCCAACTGTTCTTTTTTTGTCTCACCCCAAACTAAATCGCGCACGGTTCGAGAAATTTCAGAAGTTTGTTCTAAATCCAATTTCAAACTGTCTTGTAATTCTTCAATTGAATCCAAAGTAAAATCACTACTAAGTAACTCTTTGTCTAATTTAGACAAAGAGCCATTCTTTTTCCATCTTTGTTGGCGCTGTTGATCAGTTTCCTTTTCACAAATCGGAACAATCAAAGGAGAAACTGCTACGGCCTGTTTCATGTTATCATTCATAACAGTCTAATTTTGTTTTTATTTTTGACAAAAATTCTATATCTGAATTCCGCTATTTCGCATTGCCTCCTTATCACTTTCTGTAGCACCATTGTCCTTAGTTAAATCATTAAGGAACTTGGTAGCATTTTTAATTTGCTTTCTATCCGTAGAATTAAATTTATCTTTAATATATTCATGCATACCTTCGTCAGACAATAGACCCTTTTGTTTAACCATTTTGGATGCATTCATGCCAGACAAATTCTTTTTGAAATCCTCCAGTTTTCCACCCTCAGCCTTAATCTTAGTAAGAATGTGCTTCTCTTTAACCTTGTCTTCAAAAATATTTTTCTGAACCTTGTGCTGCTCCAAAACCGCCAGCGCCATTTGATAATTAGCGGATTTCTCAGCATCACTTGCAGTCTTTTCTCCAAATCCAGTGTTTTCGGCCATTTCCATGGCGGCGGCAATTTTCTCCTGCTCACTACCACCCTTGAGCATATTTTGCAAATCACTAATCTGAGCACCGCCGGCATCTTTCCATTTCTTGCGAATTTCAAGGGCTTTGCCACGAGCAAATTCAGCCTGAGCACCCGCCGCGCTGGCATCCTTATCACCAGCCATCCTATTAAATCTGGCTTCCCATCTGCTATCTCGCAGCGCCTGAGTTTCTTGCCCGCCATATAGTTTATTGAGACCACCTTTGAAACCAGTTTTCTTGAAATCTTGCCAAGCAGCATTAGCTCCACCAGAAACACCAGTCCATCTGAGCATTTGTCTACTGCCACCCAAATTGCGACCCATCCATTTGGAAAATCCCTGTCCTTTGGAAACAACTTTGTCCGCTCCCCAAATACTCATATTCTGAGCAATACCCATTCCAATCCAAATCAAAGCTACCGGCATTAAGAAATAGGCGGCATTTCCAATCCAATTAGCCAAATCCCCCACAGCGTTGGAGCTGGCCATATCAGTCAATTTGGATCTGGCACTGGTTCCAACATTAGCCATGAGAGCATTGGCCAACAGCAAAATGAAAACCATGATGGGTCCAAAGAAAGCATAGTTGTAGAGATTATTCCACCATTTGCTCGAAAGTCCACCGATGCCCGGAAAAACCGAGCCGACAAAACCGACCGGGGCCGACATGATCAAAATTGCCAAAGCAATCAAACGAATCATCATCAAAAATCCCAACACAGTCAAAGTGACTCCCAGCACGAAAACAAAAACGATGGCGGCCAAAAGATAGGGTATGGAATATTTCGCATAACCATCCGGCAAAATAGCTTTTTCCACTCCGGTGTAGCTCATGAAATCCGTGGCCATTATCAAACCACTGCTACCATTCAGAAAAGAAAACATCATGACATTGGAAATGTCGATAATGATGCGAACAATTGGAAAGCTAAAGTTGATCAGCAAAATTGCAATCAAGAAAGAAACATAGATATCCTTGATGTTGTGGCGGTCAACCTGAAAGATGGTAGCAAAAGCCGAATAGAGCAGCATCAAAATAAAACCCATATTGAAAAGATCGCGAAAGATCGACCAAGTCTGATAAACAACGGGCTTATCCAAAAATCCACCTTGACCCCAAAGTTCCGGACTCAAGGTCCATTCCAGCAAAGTCGCTCCGATGCTGATCATGAAACCGACAGTCATCATAACCCAATGAAGAACTTTCTGTATCATATCTTCCGCCAAATCAGAAGTGGAAGTCGGAGCATTCACCATGCTTTCATCAGCTCCATTGCTCATAGCATCAACCAATCCATCGCCCCATCCGGCCAGCGCCGGGGAAACCACAAGAAAGTTTTGCGCGCAAAAAACAAAACCAAAAACAAAGAGGCCTGCAAAAATCGAAACTAGCTTTTTATTTTTTTGATATTTATTTTTCATTTCCTAATATTTTTCCTTCCGGCCTTTTACTAAAAGCTATCAACTGAAAACTGTAAGCTGCTAAAATTATACCACAACTTTTTTAAAATAAAAATATATCTTTTTTTCCAAAGAAAAAAGCGCTCAGACAAACTTCGTCGTCACGGCGCTTAATTCAAAAATTCTACAAAAGAAAACATATATTACCTTTCGTCATTCATAATTTACCGGGATTTACCGGGCAGCATACTTGTATTTGCAACCCGATCCAGGTTTACAAATTTCCACGTAAAGCTGTGGAAAAAGTTTTGCCGGGTGCTTGGGATCATGCTTGTTTTTTATTTCAATATAATCACCAAGCACGCCAACCACGGCTTCCACATAAACCGGAAGCTCGCCAGACCCACGGGCATCATGGGCCTTAACACGAAACACTCCCTTCCAGACAATGTTGTAGGTAGTCTCCTTTTTATTAAAAACTACCTTTTTATATTTAATCTCATTAACAGAGACCCAACTGTCAAAAGTGACAGCTTTTCTGCTGAAAACGTCTTGGCATACCTTGCCAAAAATAAATTCCAGCTCCCCATTAGAGAGCGACGTTTCATTTTCAGCTTCAGCGGCTGCAACATTGCCCATTGTCGCAAAAACCAAAACCATCACCACCAACACCACCAGCTTTTTCATGTCTTCCTCCTCATAGGAAAAATATGTTTCTTTCTTTATATATAGAGCAAAGAACCATTCCCTGCTCATTTTTTAAAAAGCTAATTCCTGTTTGATGCACAATCAAATGCTCAAATATCAAACATTCAATTATATATCAAAATCGCCCAACTGTCAAGTCAAATTTCCGCCCAAATAATTCTCAAAAAAAGTCCTTTCAATAAGCCCAAAACTGACATCTAAATTTACTACACTGGATTTTAATTTTTCTTACAAAAATAGCCTTGCATCATTTGGCGCAAGGCTATTTTAAAAATTTACCGCTTGAATTTCTGTTATTCAACCAATCAAACACGCAATTCCAAATATCTTGAGACGCATTTGAAAAAGAAAAGTGTCCCTCTGATGGCAACAAACGGAGCTTGATCCCAAATCCCGCCGCAAACCGTGAAACGGGAATATAATTAACCTCCAGGTCCTTTTGACCTTGAATAATTAAAATTTTTGAAACAACTCCGGCGCCTTTTTTGACTGCTAACGCAGGATTAATCTTTTTACCTGTCAAAAGTTTTTTCCAGTCTTTTGGGTTAAATCTATAAACATTTGGAAATGCAACCGCAATAAACTCTCCGAGCTTTTTCAAATCCTGCTCAGGGTAAATTGTGTTAAATTTACTAAAATCAACAACCGGAGAAAGAGCCACGATTTTACTAATCCCTGAAACAACCGAGGCTTCCAAAGCGACGGAGCCACCAAAACTAACCCCAACTAAAAATATTTCATCTAAGTCAAAAGAGAATGTCTTCCCACTGAATAACTCCTGAATTTTTCCAGATTTAAGCAATTCGATCCAGATTTCAATCTCCTCAATAATTGGTCGCTTTAAAAATTTTCCGTCACTTTCCCATGTTCCTCGATAACGCGGATAAAGAACTAAGAAGCCCTGATTTGCCAAAAACTCCATCGTTTCCTTTCTTCTTGGAACCACCGGCAAACCATCACAAAGTATCATGGCCTTGGTTGGCTTTATTTCTTGCGAAAAAGCAAACTCCATCAAAATGCCTTTGTGTTTTGTTCTGTAAATTATCATTAATGCTGCATTATAGTTACAGAATAATTTTA
Organism: bacterium; assembly: GCA_003251635.1. GTDB lineage: Bacteria > Patescibacteriota > Minisyncoccia > Moranbacterales > GWC2-37-73 > SZUA-486. The sequence continues at coordinate 37,066 of QKEW01000008.1, forward strand.
TTATTTTTAGCTAAAAAAAACAAGTTTCTTGGCGGCTAAATAAATTTTTTCCATAATAAAAAATCTTGCACTCAAAAAATCAATTGAAAAATCTGAATATGAACTTATTTTACCATTAACCATTAAACCATCAATAACATCCCACTCACCCGCATTCAATAAATTTGGTATTTTAATCCTTAGTAATTCTAAAAATCCGCCATAATCACACTGTTTATTTTCCAGAATCCACAATAAATCATAGGCTGATTTCAGTAATCTTTTATTCAACTGATAATTGAAACTTGGATCATAATCGCATTTTGATTCCAAAAATACTCTTCGAAAAAATTGGGCATATTCAATTATTTTTTCAAACAAACTTCGTTTTATTGCAATATCTGATGGCTTTGGCATGAGCAAAAAAACATTTTTCCCAAATAAAACATGTCCTCTTTTCAATACCTCTAAAAAATAACAGCCATGATTTATAACTCGAAAATCATTAGCATCAACCGGAATTTCCCCCTCAAAAATTATTGGCAAATCAACGTTAAATTCAAGTTCTTGAACAATATTCCTGAGGACTATAAATAAATCCAACTGGTAATTTTTGAATACCGCAACAAGATCCTTATCGGAAAAAACGCCATTACCACCACGCAAACCCGAACCATAATAAATTATTCCACTTAAATTGAATGGGAACACTTCCAGACATTTATCAACAAAGGCTTCTAAGCTATTCACTTTCAAAAGCCTTTTAATAAATAAATCCTTTGATAACCCGGCTGCTGGCTGAGAGATTACGCCGACTGGTTTTGGCCCAGCCAACATAATTCATTTCCGAGACCGTAATCATATCACCCTTAACTTTTTCCACAAAAGCCACATGTCCATAATAACGATCCTCGGTTGTCACCACAATTGATCCAACTTTCGGTGTCTTGCCAGTTTTATAGCCCATTGACTTAGCCTTATATAGCCAGGTTCCAGCGTTCCCACTCCAAGGCACATAACGTTTTTGCGCCACATACCAAGTGCAATAACCGTAGGGGAAAATATGTCCGGTACCCGGTTTGCCGGTCAAATCGCGCCAACCGGAAATTTCCGGAGTTCCGCCAGTCGCATTGGCATAATTTCTTTTATCCAACAAAGAATCTTCGGCTCGCGTATCCCAATAAGAATTCTCGCCTTGTCCGCCTGGAATGATGATTTCATTGCCAACTTCCAAAGCTCCATTGGCTGGCAAGTCATTAAAAGAAATGATCTTGTCTTTTTCCGCCTTATATTTGCTGGCGATTGAGTCGATATTATCACCTTCTTTAACGATATAGTTGAGTCCGGCTACCGGCAGAATAAACAAAACGTCGCCCGGTCGAATCGAATCAATGTCTTCAATATCATTGGCCCATAAAATCGTATTGACCGTAATTCCATTGTTTTCAGCAATACCACTGACCGTATCTCCATCTTTAACGGTATACATCTTTACTCCACCATCTTCCTCTGGTTCACGCAAAACATTGCTACCTCCGGCAAAAGTCAAAACCGACTGATCCTGAACCACCACTTCGGCCTCTTCCTCTTCCTTCATATTCGGATCAACCGCCGTGCTGGATTTAGCCAACGGCACTAAAGCCAAATTATCTTCCCGATTTTCCTGAGCATTGATTTTTTTAGATTCAACAACTGAATTTCCATTGTTGTCTTCCCAATAGCCAAACAAAAAATCGCCCGAATCGCTACCGGCCGTCACATTGGTAGCCGCCACTAAAAGAGCGCTGGAAACTACCACTGCATGCGAAGAATAATGTCTAAATAAATGAAGAAGTTTAATGGTCCTGTGCCTTTTGATAAAGTCAGCTATACTCCTCTGACAGGCATAGAATTTGGTATTTAGCTTTTGAAGTAATTGTTTTGTCCCCCCAACAAATCCTTTCTGAAAAAGTTTTTGCTTACTAATAGGAGTGTTCCTTTCCGGTGGCTTTTGAATTTAGAGCACATTTTAAACCGTCGAATTCTATCCGACTCATCATTCAAAGCCCTAATTTTTAACTGCCTCCCATTATATTACTTGACCAAAGCTTGTCAATCACCCAAAAGTTCAAAAGTCTTTTTTTGACCTTATTTTAGCCAAAATATTGTGGATAAGTTTTTTAAAATCAACTTTTTTCCTCGAATAATTTGAAGTAAAAAAACAAATCTCGGCAATTTATGTTATAATGGATTGTGCGACACAAAAAAACTATCCTATGAATTTAAAAATTCTTTTGAATGATTTTTTGGAACACTTGGAGGTGGAGAAAAGTCGTTCACTCAAGACCCTGGAAAATTATCGCCATTATTTGGAACGTTTTTTGGATTGGTCCGGCGCCCAAACACCCGCTGATATCACCTTTGAATCGGTGCGCAAGTTCCGCTTGGAACTCAATCGCTTTACCGACGAAAAAGGTCAGGCATTAAAAAAAGTTACCCAAAATTACCATTCTATCGCCCTCCGGAGTTTTCTGAAATACCTGGCTAAGCGCGATATCGAAACGCTTTCGGCTGAAAAAATTGAAATCGGCAAAAATTCCCCCCACGAAATCGAGTTTTTGAGCGAGGAAGAATTAATAAGACTAATTTCAGCCGCCAATGGCAGTGATTTGAAAAGCTTGAGAGATCGGGCCATTTTGGAACTGCTTTTTTCGACTGGACTTCGAGTTTCTGAGCTGGTCAACACCAATCGCGACCAGGTCAATCTCAAATCCCAAGAATTCAGTGTTCGTGGCAAGGGCGATAAAATCCGCATCGTTTTCATTTCTGATGGCGCACGAGAAACTTTGGAAAAATATCTCAACAAAAGAACTGACATTGATGAGGCTCTTTTTATCAGACTTTGCAAAAATCAAAAAGAAAGTTCCGAAGACACTCAGCGACTAACCAGTCGCAGCATCCAACGAATTGTCAAAAACTATGCCGCCAAAGCCGGAATTGTGAAAGATGTCCATCCGCACACTTTGCGCCACAGTTTTGCCACCGATTTGCTTTCCAATGGGGCTGACATCCGTTCGGTTCAGGCCATGCTCGGTCACAGTTCCATCACTACTACCCAGATTTACACCCACGTGACCAATCGACAACTCAAAGATATCCATCGAAAATTTCACAGCAAGAAACCAAAAAAATAATTTGTTTTCAAGTTTTAATGTTCCAGTGCTTTAATGTTTAAATGAAATTTTATGACTAATATATTACAAGGTCTAAACCCCCAACAAAAGCTGGCTGCCAGCACAGTTGATGGACCAATTCTAATCATCGCCGGTGCCGGCTCCGGTAAAACCAAAACCTTAACTCATCGCGTGGCTTATTTGATTCAAGAAGCTAAAATTCCCCCGCGCAATATCTTGACCGTCACTTTTACCAACAAGGCTGCCCAAGAAATGAAAGAACGCATGAGTGCAATTTTGAAATCCACTGATCCCAGGCTTCTACCCAATATCGGAACTTTTCACTCCATTTGCGTACGAATTTTGCGCAGCGAAATCAAGGCTTTGAATTACAAAACTTCTTTTCACATTCTCGACACTCAAGACCAGCAAGCTTTGGTCAAGAAAATCATGAAACAACTGGAAATTGACACCAATCAATTCAATCCCAAGGCTTTTCTCTCTGCCATCAGCAGCTCCAAAAATGAAATGATTGATGCCGAACTTTTTTGCCAACAAGCCAACGGTTATTATGAAGAAACCTTGGGCAAGGTTTTCTCCCATTACCAAGCCCGCCTGAAAGAAGATAACGCTTTGGATTTTGATGACATTTTGAATTTCACGGTTAAAATATTTGCTGAAAATCCAGCAATTTTGGAAAAATATCAGAATTGGTTCCGCTATGTCATGGTTGATGAATATCAAGACACTAACCGTGCTCAATATCTGCTCATCAATATGCTTTGTCAAAAACACCGCAATTTGTGCGTGGTTGGCGACGATTGGCAAAGCATCTATCGTTTTCGTGGGGCTGATATTCAAAACATCTTGAATTTTGAAAAAGACTACCCGGATGCCAAAGTTATTCACTTGGAACAAAACTACCGCTCCACCCAAATTATTCTGGACGCCGCTCACAGCGTGATTGCCAAAAATACCAATCGCAAAGAAAAAAATCTTTGGACTGACAAAGAATCAGGACAATTGATCACTTTTTTTGAAGGAAGCGATGAACAACGAGAAGCCGAATTTGTGGCTGAGCAAATTTTGGAAACTCTCCAAAAAAATCCCGGTTTTAAACATAACGACTTCGTGGTGCTTTACCGCACCAACGCTCAATCGCGCGTCTTGGAAGAAGTTTTTTTGCGCCGCTCTCTACCCTACCGCATCATTGGCGGCTTGAAATTTTATCAACGCAAAGAAATTAAGGACCTGATTGCCTATCTGAAACTGATCTATAATTTTTCCGATTCAATTTCCTTAGAAAGAGTTCTCAACGAACCTAAAAGGGGGTTGGGCGCCGCCACCTTGAAACATTGGCTGGAATTTTCCAATCAAACTAAAATCAACCCGATCGAAGCTGCGCTGCAAATGACTTCAGACAACTGCAAACTTAACAATGGCAAGATTGATGCGATTCGAAAATTTTGTGAGTTTGTTCAAAGAATGAAAGAATTCAGTCAAAGAGCGCCTTTGACCGATTTGATCGAAAAGGTTTTCAAGGAAAGTGGCTACGAAAAGATGCTTTTGGCTGACGGAACCGAGGGTGAAGTTCGTTGGGAAAATGTGCGCGAATTGGTTTCAGTGGCCAGCAAATTTGCTGAAAAGGAATATTTGGAGGTTGAAGATAAGTTGGGCGCTTTTTTGGAAGAGGTGGCTCTGGCCAGCGACACTGATTCTATCGATCAAAAAATTGACAGCGTTCATCTCATGACTCTTCATAGCGCCAAAGGCTTGGAATTTCCCGTTGTTTTCATTGTCGGAATGGAAGAAGGAATTTTTCCCCATTCTCGAAGCTTGCTTTCCTACGAAGAAATGGAAGAAGAACGCCGCTTGATGTATGTGGGCTTGACTCGGGCCAAAGAAAAAGCCTATTTGATTTTTGCCCGCCAACGGACTTTGTTTGGCGCCACTCAAGTCAATCCACCATCGCGATTTCTGGAGGATATTCCGGAAAAACTGAAAGATGAACACAAATTAAAACAACAGCCAAGTTTCAATCCGCAAATATCTGGGATTTCTTCATTTTCCAAAAACAAATCCTCGATTGAATTTAAAGACGGGGATCGCGTTTGTCATGATCAATTTGGGAATGGTGTCGTCATTTCAGCCATTGATGATCTTTTAGTCATAGCCTTCAAGCAAGTTGGCATCAAACGCATCTCCAGCCAATACGCCAAGCTGGAGAAAATATAAAGTTTTGCAAAACAAAACCCCCTTCATTTTCGACGCATTTATGCGAAGAAATTTTCAGGGGGTCGTGAAAAACGAAAATTAAAGTTTATTTTTTAATAACTGCGGAATAAATGAGTCCCGGGGAATTGACAGGAAAAAAGATGTGCTTCCACCTTTTACCCGCCCAATACATGCCAATCTTACGAGGATAATAATAATCATTTTCAAAAACCGTCCCGTCGAAAGAGATAATCCTTGTTTCGCCACCTTCCTCTTTCTTCCACTGCTCGGGTATAAAAGACCTATTCTCCCAGAGCAACTGGAAAATTTTAACATCGAGAGGCACATGATTAGCCTCTCTGAAGCGCCGCGATCTCTCTTCTTGAGTGATACCTGTCATCTTCACTAGAAGTATTTGCTCAGGAACTATTTTTTCAATTAAGAGTGAATCGAAATCCTCCTCAGCAATCGTCCATCCCTTATCAAACAGCTCGCTTTCGCAGAAAGAGATGGTTCGGTCAATGAAAAACCATGCTGGCATAACCTGATGGGGTTGACTAATTATTGTTTCTTCCACGATTGTTCTCCTTTCGCATGTTTATGTTATCAGTAACGAACTTTAGGCATGAAACATCGGCATTAATATTTGCAACTCAAAATCCCAATTATGCACAAATTTCCAAAGAACTATTATCGTCAACATCAAACAAGGGTCTTGAGTACTTTACAGTAATTTCTTTATAAAATCAAGCAATTATTGCATTTAAGCTAAAACCTCCACCAACCCCTCCCAATCCTCCACCGAAAGTTCCTGGGCGCGGACGGTTTTGGCAAAACCCTGATTTTTCAAAATTTGCTCAATTTCTTTTTTATCTTTTTGCAAACCTCCAGCTAAATTATTAGCCAGAGTTTTTCTTTTAGCTGCAAATCCCATCTTCACAATCCGAAAAAATCCTTTGATCTCCTTGTTGGTTTTAATGTTTTCTTGTTTTAATGTTTTTATGCTCAAAACCGCACTATCCACCCTGGGCACCGGATTGAAGGCCACTCGCGAAACATCAAACAGATATTGAGCCCGGGCATAGAATTGGACCGACACCGCCAAAAGGCTCATCTGACCCGGCTCAGCCACAATTCTTTGGCCGACTTCTTTTTGCACCATCAAAATCATTTCGCTCGGCGCCAACTCATTTTCCAAAAAGCGCCGAATGATTGGCGAAGTAATATAGTAGGGTAAATTAGCCACCACTTTGTAGGCGCCTCTACTAACTTCATTTTCTTTCAAAATTCGGTTGAGATCCAAATCCAAAACATCGCCATGGATTATTTGGACATTTTTTTGATTTTGAAATTTTTGCCTCAAATTTTCAATCAAACGATCATCCAACTCAATCGCAATCAATTTCTGACACCTGGGCGCCAATTTTTCCGTCAAAGCTCCCTCGCCCGGACCAATTTCCAAAACGACTTCCTGTCCGCTCAAATTGGCCGCTTCAACAATTTTGTCCAAAATTTTCTCATCGTGTAAAAAATTCTGCCCCAATGATTTTTTCGGTTTGATGTTTAAATCACTCATATATTCTCCTAAATGCGTAAATTATCTATCAACTAATTATATGCCGGGCTTTATCCCTAGTTTTTCACTTCCTCCACCTTCACATCAATAATACCAGCTCCGATGGAAGCGATTTTGGCAAAAGCGGCTTTATTCAGATCTATGATTCGATTAGCCCCGAATGGACCCCGATCATTGATTCGCACTATGATGGATTTATCATTGGCTTTGTTGGTAACCTTAGCATAGCTTCCCAAAGGAAGCCATGGGTTGGCAGCCAACATTTCACCGAAAGGATATCTGGCCATCAAATTCGGATAAGGCGTCTGGTCATACCAACTGGCCCAACCGGAATGATCTTCTTTGCCCAACTTAATATAGGTTCCTTGAGTCACGATTTCATCAATTGGCGACTCCAAAACCTGCTCATCAACTTTTTTTCGTGAAATTTCTTCTCCGTCATGATAAATAACTTTGTAAATCACTTCTTTTTTACCCTTTACCCCTGCTTGAGTTACTTTTTTCTCCCGCCAACCCATTTCATCATCTTCATTAACAATTGTTTTGAAATCGATCTTTTCGGTTTCTTTCTCTTGTCGAATTTCCACGTGAGTTATGACCAATTCAATTTCATCTGAAACCAAAGTTTCTTTTTCCGGCTGGAGTAAATCGTCCGGACCAAAATTAAGCTCCTCAATTTCCTCTACCGCTTGCCCGGCGGTTTTTTTGAGAGTATAAAACTCTTTTTCTTCTCCGCCCTCTTGAACCACAATTTTTCGAGCTTTTTGCAAATAAATTCGACTACCTGAAAGAATTTTTTCGCTCAGATCCGGTTGGACTGAGTCGTTGTCAGTAACTTCCAAAGATTGCTCTTGCAAAAAATCATCCACCGTCCGAGCTTCGCTCTGATAGGAATAATCCAAGCCATCTAAGTTTAAAATAATATTCTTGGTTTTAGTTTGAACAAATCGATCTTCTTCATCGGCTTGAGAAAAATAACCCCAAGCTAAAAAAATAACGCCTAGAACCAACGTTATTTTCCATTTTTTTCGAATTCTTTTTATGCGTACAAACATTGAACTTTAAATTTATTCGATCTTGAAACGATATTGCACTGCTTCGGCCAAATGAGGAACTTCAATTTGAGAGCTTTCCGATAAATCAGCAATCGTCCTGGCTAGTTTGATAATTCGATGATAGCCCCGGGCGCTGAGCTTAAGTGAAGAAACCGCATTTTGTAGCAGTTTAGCACATTCGGAATTTATTTGGCAAAAATTTTTAATCTGCGGTGCTCCCATTTCACTATTGGTAATCAATTTTGATCCAGCAAATCTTTTTTGTTGAATTTTTCTGGCCTTTTCTACCCGAGTCCGAATATCCGAACTCTTTTCGCCCCCACCGCTTTCTTGCAATTTTTCAAATTTAAGACGCGGAACCTCAACGTGCAAATCAATCCTATCCATGATCGGACCGGAAATTTTGCGCTGATATTTGAGAACCTGGGCTGTCGAACAAGAACAAAGTTTTTCCGGATCACTGGCATTACCGCAAGGACAAGGATTCATGGCCGCCAACAAAGTAAAGCGAGCTGGAAATTCCATTGAGCCTTTAACCCGAGAAATGGTTATTTTTCCATCCTCCAATGGCTGACGCAAATTTTCCAAAACCGCCTTGGGAAATTCCGCAAACTCATCCAAAAATAATACGCCACGATGAGCCAAAGATATTTCACCGGGCTTTGGATAACTGCCGCCTCCCACTAAAGAAACTGCGCTGGAGCTGTGATGAGGACTGCGACAAGGACGGGCAGTAATCAAGGCCGTTTCTTTTTCCAACTTTCCAGCCACGGAAAATATTTTAGTAATTTCCAAAGCCTCTTCCATAGTCAGCTCCGGCAAAATTGAAGGAAAAGCCTTGGCTAACAAAGTCTTGCCACTACCAGGCGGCCCACTGAGCAAAACATTGTGACCGCCAGCCGCTGCAATTTCCAAAGCTCTTTTAGCTTGTTCCTGGCCCGAAATGTCAGCCATATCAAAAAAATTTGTATCATTAACAAAAATATTTTCTTTTTCCAGTGGAGGCTGACTGATAATCAAACGTTTGCCCAAAAAATGATCAACCAAATCAAAAAGGTGCGAAACCGGAATAATTTCTATTCCTTCCACAATACTGGCCTCACTGGCATTTTGAAGCGGAACATAAATTTGAGAAATATTTTTCGCTTTCGCCAGCAAAGCCAAAGGTAAAATTCCCTGGACTGATCGAATCTTACCATCCAATGCCAATTCGCCCACGATTAATTTGTTGGCTGAATCAAATTGAATTTGTTTGGTAGCCAACAAAAATCCCAAAGCGATCGGCAAATCATACATGGAACTGGCTTTAGGCAAATCAGCTGGTGCCAAATTTACCGTAATCCGACCGCACTGATGTGGTGGCCTGAAACCGCTATTTTTAATCGCACTAGAAACCCGATCACGCGATTCCTTAATGGCCGCGTCCGGCAGTCCAACAATATTAAAACTGTGAAGTCCAGCTGAAAGGACATCCACTTCTACCTCCACAATTTCCCCATCCAATCCTAAGATAGCAGCTGAAAGTATTTTGGAAGACATAACAAAAAGCTAAAAATTTAACCTTTCTTGTTTTCTCGCAAAGTCATAAAAAGAATAAGTCCGACCATAATCGTTTCCAAAGGTAAAACACCCAGGCCCGGAACCGACTCTACACTTGAAAAACCTAAAAAAATAACAAACCTCAATAAAAATCTCCCTAAAGCTTTGTTTGCAATTTTTTTGTATAATCCCCTTTTCTTTGCTCGAGTGCCTTGACCGGCTAAAATCAACATGAACATGATAAAAATCGAAATGCACCAAGTTATAACAAAACCAAAGGCCATTCCAACCGCCGCCAAAGGTGCTAGGGCCACAGTGGCTCCTGAGATAAATTCAAAAATCAGCGCCACCAAATCAAAAAGATCCTTAAGTAGCGCCGCCATAAAAGCTGCTACAAAAGCACCTTTCTGCATCAGAGTCAAAGAGGTGTCCTGTTTTTGAACTTTTTGAGTTTTTTTGCGACCTTCACTAAGACTACTCGTTAAATTTTCTAAAATTCGATCCCGCCTTCTGGAACTTTCCAGCTCTTCCTGGCGCGAGGAGTTCTCTTCAAAAGTCGAATTAAGAGCCGCCTGGGACATGACTTAATTTATCTAAAATTATGATTATTCTTGATCAAACTCTTTTTTGGCTTGTTCGATTTCCAAAAGTTGGCGCGGATCAGATGTTATGATTTGATCTTCAGTATAAGAAGCAATGACTTTGATAGCCACATGTTTGGCTCCAGCAAATAAAATTCCCTCTCCGACATTACTTTCCAAAAGTAAAAACTTTTCCTGATCAGTAAGATAAAAGGTTTCACTAATCGCATCCACAGCTGCCGGCGATTGCCTGAGAAGTAACTGCAAGGAAGAGTTGGTAACGATTGGTTTTCCGTAACGAGAAGACATGAAATCGGCAATATCTTGAGTAATGGTTGTAAGCCCGGTGTAATATTTTCGACAGCGCTTGGCAATTCCAAACAGGAAAGAAGCCGCGTCTTCGTTTTGCATCATCACCCAAGCTTCATCCACCACGATCATGCGCTTTTTAAGTTCAGAACGCATTTCATTCCAAATAAATTGCAGTACTAGATACATAGCAATCGGCCTAAGTTGTTCTTCCAAATCGCGAATATTGAAAACTACCAACTGATTTTCAACTTTTACGTTGGTTTTTTTATTCAAAACTCCGGCAAAAATACCTTCAGTATATTTTTCCAAGCGCATGGCCAGTGATTCACCTCCATTAGAATTTCGCAAAACCTCATAGAGATCTGACATGGTCGGAAAAGAATTTTCGTTCAGGGACTTAAAATTAGATTGAGGAGTAATGTCTCGCATGGCATAAGTTTCACGAATTGCCACATCCAAAATTGAATCCTCTTCCGGCGTCACCGCTCCCAACATAATGTGCAAAAGTCCAATCAAGCTAGCAATATTGGAACGCAAAACATCTTCCGGATCTTCATCTGCCCCGATTTTTGGCAAATCGAAAGGATTGATATGAAAATCACTATCCAAAGACATCTTAATGAAAGTTCCTCCAACCGTATCACATAAATATTTATATTCATTTTCCGGATCAATCACAATCACATTGGTTCCGACCATCATTGAACGAAATATCTCCAACTTCACCGCATAACTTTTACCACCACCGGACTTGGCAAAAACCACCATGTTGGCGTTTTCCATTTTGTAACGATCAAACAAAATCAAACTGTTGTTATGTCGATTGATTCCATACAAAATTCCTTCGTTTGAAGATAAGTCAGCGCTAACAAAAGGAAAAGTAGTGGAAAGTGGCGAGGTGTTAAGATTGTTGGCTACATCTAATTCATCGTTGGCCAGCGGCAAAGTTGAAGCAAAGCCTTGTTCAACTTTCAAAACCGCTGGTTTTATATAAACCAACTGGGCTTCCAAAATTGCTTCGATTTCTTGGGCCACTTTTTCCAAATCTTCCAAGGTTTTGGCATAGACCGTAATGTATATTCCAAAACGAAAGAATTTTTCCGTTCCTTGTTGCAACTTGTCTCGCAAATCTTCAATGTCTTGCAAAGCCGTTTCCAAAACCGGGTCTCGAACCTTGCCGCCTTCCTGCTCAATATGAATCTGGGACTGAACTTGGGTAGTGGTTTTACGCAAAGTTTTCAAGATATCCCCCGTATCAACCGGATGAATAAACATCGAGATATTCATCGGGAAATCAATATTGATAATTGGCGAAAACCAATTAGTGTGCAAATAGCGAGGATAGGCAATAATAAAAAGAGTTCGAGCATAAGTTTCCCCGATTTGAATGTAGTTAGTCGCCAAACGAATGGCGGCTGGAGCAATCAGGTCGCGGATAGTTGCCACTCCGCGCTCATAAATCGCATCACTGCCCAAAACATCTGGGACTACTGCTTTGTTTTGATTGTTTTTATTTAAATTAAACAGCATAACTTTATCTTAATTCCACTTGATCAATATCTTTTAGCAAAGAATTGTGATCAACGGCTGGATTATAGGAATTATAGAGGAGTTCGATGATCTCATCAGTTTTCAAGGGAACAACTTTAACTCCAGTCCCACTAAGTCCAGCTATCACCTGATCGACTCTTTGCCAAAGTTGATTTTTATAGGATTCAAACATAATTTTCCTTTTTTCCAAATCCTTTTTGGGTCCGCCCATTAAATTTTCAAAAAAATTACCCTTAACACTTTCCACCGGAGAAAATGGCACCACGATATAGAAAAATTTTGACATGATGTTTGAGGCCGCCGTCAAATTCTTGATAAAATTACGATATTCCGCCAACTGCAAAGTCAAAAGCTCATTGGAAAGTTTCAATTCCTGTTTTTTTAAGTAATCCATGTACGGTTCGATATTTAACCGACGGGAACTGATCACGATCTGAATAGGAAAATCTAAGGAATTAATAAAATTCTGATACTGGCCAATAATTGAATCCTGTTCTTCGGTTGATTTCAAATCGAAATTTATTGCCGAAGCCATTAAAACAGCTCGAATCGAACCGTTTTTTAGGGAAATTATTCCGTCTTTAACTTCCTCAACATCAACATACTTTTGAGTGCTGCCCGAACCGGATCCACCGGATAATTTATCTGAATGAAGTAATTCCATTTTAATTTCAAACTAATTTTTATGTTTCTTTTTTCTTTCCAAGCTCCGTCATTCCCATCTTATTTTCGTGGAGGCATTTTTTTTAATATATTCACAACACCTTCATCACTCTGTTGTCCATCACTATCCAGTATTTTAGCAATCCCTCTCAAATTTGCCAATGCTTGCTGTCTTCTTTCTTCTTGATTGTGAACCTCTTTAGATTTTTCATTAATGCTTTCAATGGCTTGCTTGTTTTGTTCAATCTTTTTTTGATTCCTATTAGCCGTTCTTTTCCAAATATATACCTTCGGTCCCAAAATAAACAAAGCGCCGGAAATCAAGAAACCAACTAACGGCTGACCATATGGTTTATAGAAAGCCATGGCCACAAAAAATAAAACTTCCGGAATCGCAATTATGAAAAAGGCTGCTGCTGGCAAAACTGCCCACAAAATCAATGTAAGCACTCCGGCCGCAATCATCCAGAGAAGTTGCTTAACAGTCAAAGGACCAACAACCTTATCTTCTATATCAATATATTGAGGAACACTAAAAAGCATATTTTTTGAAAATTATCCGACAAAAAACAAAGCAATGCGCTTGACCAAAACCATAGCTGAGAGAGAAATCACAATTCCAATAATCGAATTAAGGGCAATCTTTTTGCCGCGATCAATCTGATTTTCATTACCAGCTGAAGACAAATACATTATACCACCTAAAACCAACATCAGAACTGATAAAATTCCAACTAGCGCTAACAGAAAATCCAAGACATTGAGAGAAATCTGAGTCAGGGTCTGAGCTTTTTCAACTTCTTCACTGGTTTCGCCAGTCCAACCCAAAAGTCCCGATATTTCTTTCAAAAAAGAAGGAGCAGCAATTCCCAAGGTCAATCCGATCAAAGAAGAAGTTATGGCAGACTTGGCTTTTTCAATCATGCCACTGTTCCCAGCAGAAATGATGTAAAGAACAGCTCCATAAACAATAAAAACCAAGGAAAGCACCACGATAATTTTCTGCAAAGAGCTTAATAAATTAGAAAGCAAGCCTTCGACTGTATCAAATTTCAAGGGGTTAACAAAAACGGTATTTGTATTAACCGATATTTCACTGCTGGTACTGGTTTCAGCCGCTAGAACCGAGTTTTGACTGAAAACCATGCTGCCAAAAACTCCAAAACAAAATACTGCCGCAAAAACCAAAAATTTTAGAAATGTTTTTCTTTTCATTTGTTTAAATAAATTTTAAGCACTTATTCCTATTCTTACTTAAAAACGCCATCTATCAAAGAACAACACTCCAAACCTTCATCGCACTTATCCGCTTCCCCAACCGGTTTCAAAATATAAATTTTTGTTTGACACTGACCCTCTTTTACACATTTGCCATTGGTACCGGCAGCTCTGGACATTGAAGTTCCGGTGCAGGCCTCCATTTCTTTCAAAACTACTTTTTCAATGCAACATTTTTTTCCAATTGAACAGTCATTGCCTCCAGCCAAAAATTTCATACCGGTCGGACAATCATAGGCGCCAGCCGGAACTCCAACTTCATAACATTTTCCTTTATCATCAAAACCGCATTTTTTTTCTGTTTCAACCTCTTTTTTATCATCACTAGTGTCAACATTAATTTCAACTGTTCCCACCAGTTCACCCTCACACTCAAAATTGCTCCAACTTTTGACCGAAATTCCCAAATCATCCTTGGTTCCCAAAAGCTGCATCGTATAGTTGACCATCAACCAAGCTGTAAACATTATCACCATTCCAATCAAAGAATTCTTAATAGCATTTTTAGCATTTCCGGTCATATCCGATTCTCCAGCGCTAACTATATATAAAATTGAGGCAACACCTAAAATAGTTAATACGATTATAAAAGAAAGTTCCAAGGCTCTATTGATAACACCATTGATACCCACTAGGAAATGACACAGGGTGCAAGGATCTTCGCCTTCTCCTCCGCAAGGAATTAATCCAGCGGCTGAAACCTGCATTGGGGAAAATAAAATCAAAAACAGCCAAAATCCAACCAGCACCCCATTTTTCATTCGCTTTTTCATCTGTTTATAAACTACCGATTAGAGTCTCTCATCAACTCATCAATTCGATTATTGGCGGTTGAAAGAGCATCATAAATCGAACTGGAACCTCTGTTTAGAGAATCAATCGCTTCGGCCAAAATTTTCTCAATAGAATTTGGATTTATCTGAAACCAACTCCTGGCAATCAAATTGCCATAGGCAAAAGCTCCGATTACCGAATCATCTTTTTGCAATTCAATTATATCACGTCGTGCAGCCGGCTTTTCAGTAGTTTTTAAATACTCAACAGCCGGATCAATGGAGACAACAAAATCTTTGATTGTCCCGGTTCTGGCATTTGTCAAAGTAAACACGCCGTTATTTGCAGTTGTTAGAAATTTCAAAAACTGCCAAGCTTCATAGACGCGAATTTCATTGGGAATTTCAACTTGCTGATTATTGACTGTCATAAACGACTTTTTATTCTTGGAAACCACATAACCCCAATAATTGGCATAGTTGACTTTATTATCTTCATTAAATTGAGGAACTTGAGCTATTGAAAAATTAAGTTTTTCATTTTTAGCTCTAAGTGTTGGGATGTGCCAAGAATAATTAAACATCATAGCAACTTTGTTTTCCGCAAAAGCGTCCAAAGAATAGTGCAGTCCCTTGTTCCAGGTATAAAGAGGGGACTTGGAATTGGCAAATTGAGCATAATAGCCAAGAGCATTCTCGCCAGCTTTCACCACATCACCTTGGGAATCAACCACTCCAACATCAATTGTGGCTTTAGTGCCTTGATCATTCACCATTTGCACTCCATTTTGTAGCATAAAAAGATTCAAAATATCCGTGGAACGATTAATGTTATAGGCGGTTCCAATCGCGGCACCAGCTTGAACAATGTTGCCATTTTCATCCAGCTTGGTTAATTTTTTAACACATTCATTAAATTCTTCCCAAGTTTTAGGCGGAGAGGTTATCCCAGCCGCATTGAACATGTCTCGATTATAATAAAGAGCCAGAGAATCAACACTCAAAGGAACGCCATAAACATTGCGCTGGTTAACAAAATCGCTATAAACCACGTCCGGGAAATTATTTTTTATCTGAGTATCCCGAAAAATCGTATCCGGCGCAATTTCAATCTTGGAAGAAAAAGAGGGCACCCAATTATTTTGAATCAAGAAAATATCTGGCCCCTGTCCGGACGCCATAGCATCAATCAAATCGCTGTCATAGCTGTCTGTCGTAAATTTTCGATACTTTATTTCTCCAACGTGAGGATTAATGTCTTTGTAGGCGCTGATAATCGGATCATAAATCGAACTATCATCAAAAAGTCCCCAAATTTCCAAGTTAACTTGATAGCTAGAGCTTTGTGTAGTTCCGCAACCGGAAAAAATCATCAAAGAAAAAAACAAACCAACCAAGATTATATGTTTTATATTTATTTTTTTCATTTTATTTTTTATTTTTTCGCAAATAAAAATCACTATTTGATAGCCACGAAAGCGTAGTGAAATTGTCCAGCTTCAACTTCCTTTACCACTGAAAAGCCTTCCTTTTCCACCATGTTTTTTGCTTTTTCAACCGGAATACGTAAATTCTGAGCTGGACCGATTGAAAAATTTCCATCATTCCATTCAACCAAAATTATTTTTCCGCCTTTTTTCAAAACCCTGAACGCTTCCCCAAGAATAACTTCCTTATCCTGGTTCTGAAACAAAACATCTTTCAAGACAACCCAATCCAAACTCGCATTTTCCAAGCCGCTACCCTTTTCTTTCTCCAAGTTTACTCTTTTAGTTTCAATATTGGAAAGACCTAGGTTTTTAGCGCCACCTTCAATCGTTTCCAGCGCTTGAGGCAAAATGTCCAAAGCAAATAACTTTCCTTCCTCGCCAATTATTTGAGCCAGAGGCAAAGAAAAATAACCAGAAGCACAACCAAAATCCGCAACCACCGAACCATTTTCAACACCCAATTGCTTAATAATTTCAATCGGATTCAAAAAAACTCCACTTTCATTACTTTGAGCTTCCATTTTTATTTTGTTTTTGCTTAATTTCTCATTTATTCTACAACAAAAAAAGCAAGTTGCCAAATTCAAATCCTAAAAAACTTGCATTTTGCCCTGTTTGCTATATGTTAGAAATAGCTAATTAACAGGAAAAATTGAGGAGGCGTGCCAGAGAGGCCGAATGGGGCGGTTTCGAAAACCGCTGTCCCCCAAAAGGGACCAGAGGTTCGAATCCTCTCGCCTCCGCCCTCGGCAGGCCATAGCTTTAATAAAGGCGATTCTTGTTTTATTAAATGTTATTAAAATTTAAATGAAAAAAATTTTAATCTACATTTCATAAAACATAAATAATTTTAATATTTATAACTATGTCCCTCCAAACTAAATTTGTCTGGCTCAATGGACAGCTCGTCCCATTTGCCAAAGCCCAGATCCACGTTCTCAATCACAGTCTTCATTATGGCAGTGGAGTTTTCGAAGGAATTCGATTCTATCAAACCTCCAAAGGTCCAGCTGTCTTTCGCCTTAAAGATCATCTTGACCGTCTGGCCCACTCAGCCGAAGTCATGGGAATGAAGATAAATTTCAATCAAAAAGAACTGATTTTTGCCGTCTCAGAAGTAATAAAAAGAAACCAGTTAAAGGAAGGCTACATCCGCCCTTTGATTTTCTTTGGCGAAAGAATGGGTCTCAATCCCCAAGGAGCACCTGTAAATGTTTTGATTGCCGCTTGGCCCTGGGGCAAATATCTGGAAAAAGAAAGTGTAAAAGTAAAAATTTCTTCCCTAAAACGCATCCATCCTGACTCCAGCGTGATGACGGCCAAAATTTGTGGCCACTATGCTAACTCCATTTTAGCCTCACTCGAAGCTAAAAAGGCCGGTTTTGATGAAGCTCTTTTTTTGGATTGCTATGGAAATATTGCGGAAGGTCCCGGCGAAAATATCTTTTTTGTCAAAAACCAAAAAATATATACGCCGCAAATCGGAACAATTTTGCCTGGCCTAACCCGTGACAGCTTGATGTCCCTGGCTAAAGATAACGGATTTTCAATCAATGAAAAATCTATTAAACCCAAAGAGCTGAAAAAGTTCGATGAAGCCTTTTTTACCGGCACGGCCGCTGAGGTCAATGCTATTGGTCGAATTGACGAGGTAATCTTCCAAGACGAGGGCGAAGGCCCTGTAACTAAAAAGTTGCGAGAGGCCTATTTTGAATTGGTTCATGGAGAAAACCAAAAATATCAAAACTGGCTAACTTGGATAAGATAAGATCTTTATGGAAAAATTTGATTTAGATAAGTTGCGTCAAGAAATTGACCAAATTGATTGCAAAATTTTCCAGTTGTTGGAAAAACGCTTTGTCGCTGTCAAAAAAATTGGAAAATACAAAAAAATAAACTCTCTGCCCATAAGAAATGTTGAGCGCGAAAAAGCCATTATAGATGCAAAAATAAAAAGTACCGCCTTGCAACCCAAATTTATCAAAAAGTTTTACGAAATAATTTTCAAACATTCCTATGAAATCGAAAAATAATCCTATTATTGGCGTTTCTGGACAACTGGGCAGTTTTTCCCAGCAGGCTGGACAGCACTATTGTCAAAAAAATTCAATCGAAAATTATCAAATGGAATATTTGACCAGCGTCGAGGGAGTTTTGAAAAATCTAAACGAAGAAAAAATAGATCTAGGGGTATTTCCTATTGAAAACTCCAATGGCGGAATCGTGATTGAAGCCGTTCAAGCCATGTCAAAATATAATTTCAATATTTTAAAAATGTTTGAAATTGACATCAAGCATTGTCTTTTAGTGAGAAAAGGTGTCAACACCGCCCAAATCCAAAAAATAACCTCCCACCAGCAAGCACTTCGCCAATGTCGCATGTATCTGAAAAGAAAATGGGTCGACACTGAATTGGAGGAATATTCCGACACCGCTTCGGCCGCCAAAGACCTAGCATCTGGCAAGTTATCTTCAAGCACAGCCGTTATTGCTTCCGCTAATTGTGCCCAAATTTATGACCTAGATATCTTGGAAGAAGGCATTCAAGATCTAAAATTCAACTTCACCACCTTCATTGCTGCCCAGAAAAATAACCGCTCAATATTTTAGATTTTTAGCCATTTTTCCTTTACAAGGCCAAAAATGCGTGATATATTGTTAAAGGTAAAGACTTAGGAAAAACGCTAAATGCTGAGCAATTTGAGTAACAACCTAATTTTGCTTTCTCTAATCGGAATTTTCAGCTTGCTTGGGCTGTTTTTTTCTATTTTCGCCCTTTGGAAAATTCGTCAAATCAATCAAAAAAACGAAACTATTTTTTCCGGAAAATCAGTCAGGAGCTTGGAAAGCTTGATTATGGAACATTCCCACGCCCTAACTCACCTAGACAAAGAGGTTCAAGAATTGTTTGAAATTTCCAATAAAGTCCATTCTCTAGCCTTTCGAGGAATTCACAAGACCCATGTTCTGCGTTTTAACCCCTTCAATGATATTGGCGGCAATCAAAGTTTTGTTGTGGCACTGCTTAACGGAAAAAATTCCGGCGTAGTCATTTCTTCTTTGCACACCCGAGAAGGTACCCGATCCTATGCAAAACCAATAGTAAAAGGCAAATGTGAAGAATATCAATTGACCGAGGAAGAGAAAAAAGCCTTATCAGAGGCAATGCTCCAAAAAGGAATTAAGCTTTAAATTTAAAAAATATCCATGTCAAGCAAAGAGAACGAAAAAATAATCAAAGTTCCCCAAACCGTTACCATCAAAAAACTTGGTCTTCTTTTGAATATTCCTGTTTCAACGATCATTACCGAGCTTTTAAAAAACAAGATCCTAGCCACCATCAATGAGGAAATTGACTATGAAACAGCCAGTATCATTGCTCAAGATTTAGGCTTTGAGACTGAACAACTTATTGAAAATGACAAGGACAGCGCTATGACGTTGGAAAAATTGTTGGAAATCTGCAAAACCGAAAAAGAGTCTGGCAAAAACCTGCAAACTCGTCCTCCGATTGTCACCATCTTGGGTCACGTTGATCACGGAAAAACCACTCTTCTCGACACAATTCGAAAAACTTCCATAGCCGAAAAGGAGGCTGGCGGCATAACCCAACATATCAGTGCCTATCAAACCAAAAAGAAAGGTAAATTGATAACTTTTGTAGATACTCCAGGTCACGAAGCATTTTCCGGAATGCGCGAGCGAGGCGTAAGCATTGCAGATATTGCTGTTTTAGTGGTAGCCGCCGATGATGGCGTCCGACCACAAACCAAAGAAGTGATTGCGTATTTAAAAGAAAAGAAGATTCCAACGGTGGTGGCCATCAACAAAATTGACAAACCGGAAATCAATCTTCAAAAAGTCAAACAAGAGCTTGCTGATAACGATATTTTAATTGAACAATGGGGTGGAAAATATATTTGCAGCGAAGTTAGTGCCAAAAATAATATTGGAATTGATGATCTTTTGGAAAATATTTTACTTTTGGCTGAAATTGAAGACTTCAAGGCTGATGAAAAAAGAAATGCCCTGGGAATCGTTTTGGAATCACACCTTGATCCCCACAAAGGTCCGGTAGCCACCATTTTGGTCAAAACTGGAACTTTGAAAGTTGGCCAAGATGTTGTGGTTGGCAAAACCTATGGTCGAGTTCGAAAAATTGAAGACTTTACCGGAAAATCACTAAATAGCGCCGCTCCCTCAACCCCAATCTCCATCATGGGTCTATCTGACACACCCAATACCAACGATATTTTACAGGTAGCTGACGGAAAAACAGCTGCCAGACTCAAATCAAAAAATGCCGAGGAAAATTCTGGAAATGGTAGAGAAAGCCTAACTTCCCAAAACATGCTAAGGCGTATTGAAGACGAAAAAATTCAAAAATTGAACATCATCCTTAAAGCTGATGTTCAAGGATCGCTGGAAGCTATTGAACAAATTCTTTCCACCATCAAATCTGACGAAGTTTGTGTAAATTACCTAGAAATAGGCGTTGGCTCAATTACCGAATCAGATATCAAAATTGCTGCTCCTTCCAAGGCCATTATTTTTGGCTTCAACACCCAACCAACTCCGGTGGCCAAAAGATTAGCCGAGGCTAACGAAGTCCAAATCAAAACTTATCGCATAATTTATGAATTGGTAGCAGAAATTAAAGACCTTCTTTCGGCTTTGTTGCCACCAGAGATTATTCGAACAGATTTTGGTAAGGTAGAAGTCTTGGCAATATTCAAAAATGGCAAAAAAGAAATGATTGTTGGCGGTAAAGTCAAAAAAGGCAAGATTGTTAAAAATTCCAGGTTGGAAGTTTGGCGAGATGAAAGGATTATTGGACATGGAATCATGACAAACTTGCAACAAAACAAGATTCCAGCCGATGAAGTCAAGCAGAACAATGAGTGTGGTCTTGTTTTCGAAGGCGAAACCAAGCTGAAAGTCGGCGATATTCTGGCCAGCTATCACGAGCAAGAAAAACCTAAAAGTCTATGAGCCAAAGAATTGAAAAAATAAATTCACTTATCCAAAAAAGCTTGGCTGAAATTTTAAACAAAAATCTCAGCCTGAAGCTCGGAGTCTTCCTAACAGTAGTTAAAGTTGACACCACTGCCGATCTGCGCTACACTCGGATATTCTTGAGTGTTTTTCCTGAAAAAGAAACGCATTATGTCGAGCAAACGCTAAAAAAGGAAAAGAATTCATTGCAAAAAACTCTACATCGAAGACTTTGCATGAAACCTTTGCCTAAACTGGTTTTTCAAATTGATGACACTGAAGCTCGCGCCGACGAAATCGAAAAAATACTCAAGGACCTGAACTAATTCGACCTGAAAAATCAGCCTTTTTCGATTTATGCCAAATTTTAACCAAGAATTTAAAACTCTTTTATACATAATTAAAAAATCCGAAAAAATCCTTCTGGTTGCCCATAGCGCTCCTGATGGTGACACAACCGGATCAGTTCTGGCTCTTAGAGAATACATTCATAAACTTGGCAAAAAAGTAGACATTGTCTGCGAAGATGAATTTCCGGATTTTTTACTTCCTCTTTCTCAAGAAAGCTTCCAAAAACCAAGCGCCTTGGAAATTTCCAGCTATGACGCCATCATCGGTTGCGACAGCGTCGAAAGAGGTTTTGACCGAATAATCGCCCAAGCTTCACCCAAAACCGTCACCGCTTTTCTGGATCATCACCCAGACATCACTCTAAAAGCCGACGTGGAAATTCTTGATCCAAAGAAATCTTCAGTTTGTGAAATCATTTACGACTTCTTCCTTTTTCACCAAATTCCGATTGATCGCAAAATGGCCACCTTTTTAATGTTGGGCATCCTTTCTGATACCGGAAATTTTCAACACGCCAACACCAGCACCCACGTCATGGAAATTTCTTCCGAACTGATGAAACGCGGGGCTTCTTTTGCCAAGATAATCAACCTGACTTTTTCCAACAAAAAAATTTCCACCCTCAAACTTTGGGGCATCGCTTTTGAAAAAGCCCGTATCAATCCCAAAAATGGCATGATCTCGACTGTTTTAACTCAAGAAGACATCAACCAATGCGACGCCTCAACTGAAGATATTGGCCAAGTAGCTTCCATTCTCAATACCGTTCCTGGCACCAAATTCTCTTTGATTCTTTCTCAGCGCGAAGGCGGAGTTATCAAGGGCAGTTTGCGTAGCGAGCAGTACAAAAATGTGGACGTCTCCAAAATAGCCCACCAATTTGGCGGCGGCGGCCACAAACTAGCCAGCGGTTTTTCCATTAAAGGTCAACTTCTTGAAACCCCCGAAGGCTGGGTGGTTCAATAAATTTCACAAAAAATAACTGCCCATTTTAATGGGCATTGATCAAGCATTGCGAAGCGCGTTTGGAAATTCCAATCAAGCGAGCGCTAAAAATTTATCTAGCTCGCCAAAGGCGAGGTCTTAAATTTTAGTGAGCTAGATTAGGAATTTCAACAGCGCGAGTCATGCTTGCGCTTCCCTGTCTGCCGACAGGCAGGTTTTGTAACTTTTCTTGGCGTTAAGAAAAGTTAATAAAAATAATTCAAAAAAAATTTTAAATTATTGAGTTTGCGACCACTAATTCAGATTTATTTGAAATACTCCAGCTTCACCTCTTCTCCCACCACCACATAAGAACAATTGCCCAGCCAATCGCCGCTGTTGGCATAGATTAAGCCATCCGGATTTTCCACCAACTCCGGCCAATGAGTGTGGCCCATAATGATTCCGCTCATCTTACGCGACCGAGCATAAGCCAAAGCCAAAGCGCGAATCCTTTCCACAATTTCCGCATATTTTTTTGACTTTTTCTTAGTGGAAAGAGTTTTTCTTTTGCGTCCAAAAAAACGCCGAAAAAAGGCGCTGGATTTAACCAAAAAAATGTAAAGTTGATCCAACAAGATTGAAACGATCACATGATTGCGCGTGAAAGAGTCAAATTCATCGCCATGTAAAACCAAATATTTTTTATGATTGGAATGAATCACATATTCCGGTCGAATTTTAATTTTACCAAAAGTAAATCTGGAAAAAGCTCGAAAAGCCCGGTCGTGATTACCAGGAACATACACGATTTTAGTCCCTTCCTCAGAAAGCCGAGCAAATTTAGTGACAATATGATGTTCTTTTCGATCAATGTTTTTGTAATTGGTGCTCCAAAACTCAAAGGCATCTCCAGCGATGATCAAGCGCTTGGGAGGATTATCCAAAAGCAGGCTTAAAAAATGAGAAAGTTTTTCCACCTTGGCATGTTTAGTGCCTAAATGAAAATCACTAATAACAATCGTATCTTCTTTTTTATAAGTCAAAATCTGCATGTTTTTTGTTTTTAAAACAAAACAAAGACGGCTCACCCGTCTTTATAAATTGATTATAACATAATTTAGAGTTTGATGCAAACATCTTTAGTCTCAAAACTTGAACCCAGTTATTTAAAGATGCTATAATAAAAACAAATTTATAATTAGAAAATATTTATGTCCAATCTTGCTCACAAATTAGAAGACCCAGCTATTCCAGAAACAGAAACACCCAAGCAAAAAATCGAAATAAAGGAACTAGACCAAAGAGAATTAGATAAGCCATGTTTTGAGGTCCTAAAGAGAAAGGCTGAAACAATGAGAGCTTTGATACCAAACGAAAATTCCTCCGATCTTTTGGAAGAACTTGGGAATCTTGAAACTGAAATTGAAGAACTTACCAGCAAAGTTGATCCATACGAAGTGACTGATAGAAAAAATCGACTGGTTTTGGCTTTATACGAAAAATTAAATGATCTCCATATTAAAATCATTAGACTCCAACAAACTCCTCAGCAAGCCAAGGAAACAAAAGAAATAAGTTCCGAATTACACCTAGTTGATTCTCGAAAACCCTATGAAGATAGCGAGAGTTATACAAAAAACAAAGGTCCCGTTTGGAAATTTGCTCGCTGGGCTCTAGAGGATTCTTGGCCGGCTCAAAAATTTTTTGGATGGCTATACAAAAAACCTGGAGAAAAAACTACTCAACAATCATCAATAATTCCCGAATCTTCAACTATCGAACCACCTAAATCACCACTTCCTGAAGTAAAAAAAGTTCAGGATAGAAAAGAAACGAATCATAAACTGACTTCAAATCATGAAAGCATTTCCAATCCCGAGGCCAACAGAATAAATCAAGACTTCTATGTAAATAATTCAAAAGATCAGATTTTTGGCGTTTTTGATGGAGTTAGCCAAAGCAAAGAAGCTGCCATGGCATCTCGTTTCGTGGCAACCTATATTGAAAATCATCTAAAAAAAGGAATTTCAATGCTTGATTCAATTGAAAAAGCCAAAGAGTTAATGCATGAAGCCATAAATCA
Organism: bacterium; assembly: GCA_003251635.1. Taxonomy (GTDB): domain Bacteria; phylum Patescibacteriota; class Minisyncoccia; order Moranbacterales; family GWC2-37-73; genus SZUA-486. The sequence continues at coordinate 61,585 of QKEW01000008.1, forward strand.
AGCTCACAAAAAATTAAAAATAACATTTCCAGGATCCGAAACCACCGGAACAGTTTCCTTTATTTTTAGGGGTCACCTAATTACCGGACAAATTGGGGATAGCCGTTGTTACCTTTTTCGCAAAAACAAGTTGAAAAAAATTACCCAAGATGATTCAAAAATCCCTCCAAAAGTCATCGATTTTTTTGACACTGTTACTGATATTGACAAAGATTTTAGAGAATTTGCCAAATCCTCAAAATATTCAGAGCAAGAGTTGAATTTTTTCTGGCAAAATAGCGCAAAAATCGAACAGGCATTTGGATCTGAAAAACATTTTAAAAATCCGACTATTACAGCAACCAAACTTGAATCTGGTGACCGTCTCCTTTACAGCTCCGATGGCGTGCATGATAATTTAACCAATACAGAACTAGAACGCCACATGCAAATCGGATCTTCTGCCAAACAAATTGCCGAAGCAGCCCATGTATTTTCCCTTGGGAATGGAGACAGGCCAAAAAAAGATGATACAACAGCAGTTGTCGTTGAATTTAAATAAATCATTCTTATATCATGCTGATTGGTTGCCACGTTTCCATCGCTGGCGGAATTGAAAAAGCGCCCGAAAGAGCGGCGGATTTGGGCTGCGAAACCATGCAAATTTTCACCCGCTCGCCTCAAGGTGGAAAAACTTCACCCCTAACTAAAGAAATTATCCAAAAATTTCAAGAAAATCTGAAAAAATTTCAAATTCAAAATTTTGTCATTCACACCCCCTATTACATCAATCTAGCCTCCGTCAACAATCGCATCCGCTATGGTTCAGTCAAAGCCATCACCGAAGAACTGGAGAGAGCCAACTCGCTGGGAGCTGAATTTGTGATGACTCACCTAGGCAGCGCCAAGGAAGGATCACGAACAGACAATTTGGAAAAAGTGTGCCAGATGCTCCAGGAATCTTTGGAAAAATATTCCGGCAAAACCCGACTTCTTTTGGAAAACAGCGCTGGTGCCGGTCAAATAATCGGCGACGATTTGAGTGAATTGGCGACAATAATCAAGTGCGTTGGCGATCCAAAAATTGCCGGCATTTGTCTGGACACTCAACATTCTTTTGCCAGCGGCTACGATTGGCGTGATTTTGACCAAACATTGCAAAAAATCGACCGGCAAATCGGCTTGGATAAAATCAAACTTTTTCATGTCAATGATTCCCTGACTGAATTAGGATCTAAAAAAGACCGCCATGCTCACATTGGTCAAGGTCAAATCGGCGCCGAACCATTCCAAAAAATTGTCAGCTTTGCCCAAAAAAATAAAATCAATTTGATTTTGGAAACCCAACATGACCAAGTCCGTGAAGATATTGAGATTTTGAAAAAATTCCAAAATTCCTAATTTTTGTTTTTTTGTTTTAATGCTCTAGCGCTTTAATATTTTGATGTTTTTTAATAAAATCAAAATGAAACTAGCCATCATTTCCGACATTCACGACAATCTGCCCAATCTCAAAAAGGTTTTGGCTTATTGTCGGGAAAACAAAATTGAAAAACTGATCCATTGCGGCGACTTGGCCGAAATTGAAACTCTGGATTTCATTATCGCCAATTTTGACGGCGACATTTTTTGGACTTTTGGTAACATGGACTTGGAGCACAGCGCCACCTATCCTTTTTCGGACGGAAAATATAAAAATATCCAAATTTTTTCCCGTCACGGAGAAGTCGAAATCGCCAACCACAGGATGGCTTTTGTACACTATCAGGACTATGCCAAAAGATTATGTGAAGATGGGCGCTTTGATTTTGTTTTTTATGGCCACACCCACAAACCCTGGACTGAAAAAATAATTTCCGAACAAAATGGCAAAGTTTGTGAGATGCTCAACCCTGGCAACGTGGCCAATCAACATTACCCACCGACTTTTGCCGTTTGGGACAGCCTGAGTGATCAGTTTAGCCTAATTCGAGTTAACGAACTAAAAAATGGATAAAATAGCGGCCTTGCAAAAACTAAATGAGCAAATGCTTTCTTGCCAAAAATGCCAATTGCGCCAAAGCTGCCAGCGGGTCGTGCCCGGAGCCGGCAATCCGCAGGCTAATATCATGTTTATTGGCGAAGCTCCAGGCAAAAAAGAGGATGAACTGGGCGTGCCTTTTGTAGGGGCGGCTGGAAAATTTCTAGATGAAATGCTCGCTTCCATCAACCTCAAAAGAGAAGATGTCTACATTGCCAATGTTTGCAAGTGCCGTCCACCCCAAAACCGCGACCCTTTACCGGAAGAAATCGAAACCTGCTGGCCCTGGTTGGAAAAGCAGATAAATTTGATCAATCCAAAATTAATCATCACGTTGGGTCGTCATTCTTTGGGTCGCTTTGTGCCACATCTGAAAATTTCCGAAGCTCATGGCCAGGTTTTTCGCCGCACCATGCCAAACATTGGCCAAAGATATTTTTTCGCCCTCTATCACCCGGCTGCCGCTCTCTATAACGGCTCGATGCGCCAAACGCTTCTTGCAGATTTTCAAAAAATTCCTCAGGCTTTGAAAAAAATCGAGGCTTAGAAATGGGCTTTTGATTGACTAGAACCTTGGTTCTTGCTAAGCTGATTTTGTGAATTGGTCCGATGGCCGAGTGGTTAGGCACGAGTCTGCAAAACTTGTTACAGCAGTTCAATTCTGCTTCGGACCTCAAATTTTTGAAAATGTTTTTATTTGCGCCGCGGTGGTGAAATTGGTATACACAGGGGACTTAAAATCCCCCGGACTTATCCTCCGTGCGGGTTCGAGTCCCGCCCGCGGCACCCAAAAAATTAAAATTATAGTTTCATGGCTATAAAAATAACCTACTTCGTCCACGGAACAACTACCGACAACGAAAAAGAAATTTCATCAGGATGGTTTGATGCAGAGCTTTCTGATTTAGGGATAAAACAATCAATTGAATTGAAAGATAAAATCAAAAACAAACAATTTGACATTGTTTTTTGCTCTGACCTAAAAAGGGCCATTGACTCTGCCAAACTGACTTTTGAAAAAAGTTTACCAATTATACCTGACAAAAGACTACGCGAATGTAACTACGGAAAATATAATGCCAAACCTTCATCGATTGTTGAACCAACGCAAGAAAAATGTATTACTGAAAAATTTCCAGAAGGAGAAAGCTATAAAGATGTTAAAATGAGAATTGCAGATTTTCTTGAATTTTTGAAAAAAAATTATGATGAAAAATCTGTTGCGATTGTGGCACACAAAGCACCCCAACTTGCTCTAGATGTTTTATTGAAAAATAAAACTTGGGAGCAATCATTTTCGGATGATTGGCGTAAAACAAAATCATGGCGGCCTGGCTGGGAATATGAATTAAAGTAATAAATCAGAAAAGCTGTCTGCATCAAATTTCGACCACAACAAAACCGCCCATTTCTAGGCGGCTTTGTTTTTTATATTGAAATTTGTTTGATTTATTTCACAACCCAGGCTACCAAATTTTGTCTTCCGAACTCAAAAGCCTCAGCTTTGGTTTCCATATAGATGTCAACGTGGTTACCTTTGATTGCTCCACCGCGATCCTCACAACGAAACTGACCCATCCCTTCAATCTCAATGATAGCACCAAAGGGAAATTCTGGAGGACAAGCCAAGGTTCTTTTTTCCTCAACTTTGATACCACTAGCGGTGATTCCGGTATTCCAACCACATTCATCAGCAGCTGCAGTATAAGCTGAAGCATTAACCGTAAACTTATCTTCGGGAAGATTTTTCCATTTATCCTCCTGTTTAGCCTTCCACTTAGCCAAAATTTCGTCGTTTTTGATCTCTTGTTCGGTTTTAGGAACAATTTCTTTTTCTTCTTGAATTTCTTCTTTTTTCTCCTGGGAAACTTCCTGGGCAAAATCCTTGGAAATCTCCTCTTTTGTATTTGTTTGGGTATTCGTGTTTATTACGCCCTCTGCTATGATCGGTTGAACAATACTGTTCAAGGCAATCGAAGCAGTTGCAATAATATTCACGATACTCATAAGCTATCGTTACTTTTTAGCCGCTCCTTGGTATTTCTCCGAGGTAACGGGTTGCAACCCTATTTAATTGTCAACTAGACAGTCTAGCACAAAAAAACAAAAATGTCAAGGGTTACTCGACATTATTGGCTTAAATAAAGCCTTTTTTTATTAAAATTTTCTCGTTTAGGCCATTTTTTGGCTTGTTTGAGGGTAAAATTTAAGACCCTGCATTAAAATTCAATGCAGGGTCAAAAAATCAAACAAGCTTTTGGAAATTTAAGCTTTGGGACGCAAGTAAGTCGTCATTCTATCAATATCGCCAGAATGCTCAAGGGAAGTCGATTTCCACAATAATTCAACCTCCCTATAACCACTGAACGCATAAATAGACGGGATGATAAGATGGTTTTCACTAATTATAGCAGACGCCCAGGCGGGCACATAAAAATTAGAAAAAACTCTCTGAAAAAATTTAACACCTTTTTCGCTTATCGCCATTAAATCAGCGAGATTAAGGCATTTTCCAAGCAAATTTTTTGCAGCAAGTTCTTCATAAACCCCCCTAAAACTTTTGCTAACGTGCGAATACTTTTCCATATCCGCCAAATTGAGCTCAGTTGGACCGCTTAATTGAAGCTCTGGGTTCATGAATTTTTCTTTTGACAAATGATACGGACGAGCGGGATACTTAGTCCGATCAACAGAAATACTCGTGTAATAATCAGCAACAAACATCCGCAGCGTAGATTCTGGTATAATTCCTCGATCAATCAATCTTTTAACCTTTTCAGGATCATTTTTCATAATAACCGCTCCTTCATAAGAGTTTTCTAAAATTTTCGGCTTTTTTATAAGAACTTTTGACACGCCCAGTGCGTATCATAATATTATACACATTTCAACGGTTTTGTCAACCGCAGATCGACATTTTTGGCTTAAATAAAGCCTTTTTTTATTCAAATTTTCTCGTTTAGGCCCTTTTTTGGCTTGTTTGAGGGTAAAATTTAAGACCCTGCATTAAAATTCAATGCAGGGTCCATAATTTCCATTTAATTTCAACATTAGATGCTAACCAACAGGGGAAAACCTGAACGAACTAGAGCAACCTCGTTAGCGTCCCACCTGTTCCCAAGCCATTTCCAGCCAATTTGAGATTTATTGGGACTATTACCCAGGGCTGAGAGGCACGGGACAAAAAAGTCACCATCATAACTTTCAATAACAGACCCCCAAGCATAAGGGATTTCAAGAGAAAAGTAGTTAAGAAAAAAATCAACCCCTTTAGCTTGAATAGCTTTAAGATCGATTAAATTGCAGCACCAGTCAAGAATACGGCTTTCCTTCAAATAAAAATAGATCATGTTTCCTGTTGCCCCCTTTTTCTGATCAGGATGCAAGCAAAAATTAAACTTCCTTGCATCAAGCTCAGCCGGACCAACTGACGAAAGCTCCGGATCCCTAAGCTTCTTCATGTAGCCTGGATAATCCAGACCTGAAAAAATAAGCATAGAATTAGGATCAACAGGAATGATCGGATTCCACTTTTGAATCATTTCTTCCAATGCTGATTCCGGAATCGCCCCCGCTTCAACCAACCTTTCAAACTCTTTTAGACTTGAGATACTCATAGTAACCCCCTTACTTTCTATGGATTTACGTTAATGAAAAATCAGCTCTTGTTTAAATAACTCTACACTAAAATTAAGTGTATCAATGAATTGTACATATATCCAAAACATTTTGTCAACCAAATTTCAAAAAAACGACTATGAAAAGCCGTTTTTAGAGAAAATAAAGTTTGAAAACTAGAAAAGACTATTTTTTCCAAAGCCCGTGGACGTTGCAAAACTCGCGGACAGTTTCGATTTCATCTGATTTGAGGCAAAATTCAGCTTGAGGCTGGTCGCCGGGATTCAAGAACTTGCGATAATTTTTCCCATCTTTGGTGATCACTTCAATCCAATTGATCCAATGTTCAGCTTCCATTGGGTGAGGCACTTCACCGACTTTGACCAAAATGCTATTTTCGCCCTCTTCAATCACCGGCACGTGCTTTTCCAAACCTTGATCCTGAGTTTTGGCTTCCAAAAGCTCCATCGGCTGACCACAGCAAACCAACTCACCGCCGCCGGCCGTCAAAACTTCCACAATATTGCCACAAATCGAACACTTATAAACTTCGTTTTTTTCCTTAACATTAGCCATATTTTTGTTCTTAGAAATTACGCTTTTAGTACTGATCCGCCAGGATTTTTATTTCAGAAAGATTTTTTTTAATTCCACTAAAAACTAACTTGTTTCCCAGAAAATCTCTCTTTTTTATCAATTTCCGGCAATAATTTCCAAACTAAATTGAAAAGATGCTTCAAAGTGTCGTGAATTTCAATACCTTCAATTATCAAACCAATTTCTTCCTTAGCAGAAATCATCGCCACGTGCTGATGACCATAAATATCAATTTCCACTGAAAAAGGAAAATCTTGCTGATCAATAAGCTTGGTCGCTCGCCTGTGCAATTGATCATTTTGAATATAGTCCCGCAATAAACTTTTATCATTTGGCCCTATCGCCCTGGCGTGCACCCCCTTTAGAATTCTCCTTTTGACATAATCATCCACCCATTCTTTCCCTAGAATGTCCACAATATCATAGGAAAAAAATCCCAAAATTTCTTTTCCCGGCTGTCTCAATGTATCTTCATAAACTTCTTTGAGCCCATCTCTTCCTTCATAATAGCGCACCTTGGGCTTGCCAACTTTAGAATTATGAATTGACTGAAGCTGAGGCAATATTTCAGAAAACATCCTCTCCTTATTTTTCATTTCCCGAAGAATTTTTTCCGGTGCTTCCCCGACAAAAAACCTTTTCTTGCCCTTCATTGCCTGAGAAACCATGCCCTGTTCGATTAATTCCAAAAGAACATTGTACGTCGTTGTTCTTTTGATGTGAGATTTTTTGGAAATTTCAATAACATTGGCACTGCCCAATTCCAAAGCCGCCAAATATACGTCGGCTTTTTTGCCAACCAATCCCAGTGAATTTAATACCGATTTTACCTCCATTTTAATTATATTTAATCTTTTTGACCACTGTTTTCGTCAACATTTAAAGAATACCACAGGGTCTTTATTATGTCAATTTTGGCTTATTTTAAGAGTTATACACTAAAATCGATATTTACTTTTATTGAAAATTGACTTGTTTTATGGACATTTTTCAGAATTAATTATAAAATTGTATGTTATTAAAAAATTTGCGACAGGGTAGCTCATTGGTAGAGCACGTCCATTTCATACAAGGACGAGGCAGGAGGTTCAATTCCTTCCCCTGTTACTATGTCAAAAAGCAATTGGTACAACGATATAGAATCCGAAATTTCCAACTTAACTTCCCTGGGTCTTTTAAAGGCGCTTAATAAATTTAAAAGATCAGAAAGAACAATATTAGCCAATCTTTTCATAAAGAAAATAAACCAAAACAAAAATTTCCGTCCTCTGGTTTTCTATGTGGGGTATTGCCTGGCTAAAGGTCAAAAATTGATCGGCATCGAATTACTGCCGGAAAAAGAAAAACTTCTTATAGGTGATATAACTGCGGCCCTGGAAATTGAAAACATTTCAACTTATTATTTTAATCATTACTTAGACAACAAATCCGATATAAAAAATAAACAAAATGAAAAAAATCGCGTTTTAGCCGGAATGTTATGTAGAAATATTCAACAAGAAATAATTGAGGAGTTAGACGTCAATACTCGAATTAAATTTAAAATAACCAAAATTCTCAGACAAATTGATCAAGACATCACAAAAGCCCAAATTCACGAAATTAACACCGGGATTTTTGAAAATATGGGTGAATTTTCAGATGAAAAAGAGTTTCGGGATGTCTATTTTGAAAGATGTCGAAAAATCAGCGGACAGTTTTACGGACGCTGCGCTGAAATAGGTTACATAATCGGATCAAATAGCACAGCCAGATCTAAAGATAAACAAATGATAAAAAATTTTTACACCGAAATGGCCACTTTAGGACAATTTGGAAATGATATTGGAGATTATGCGCTTGCCGATACTCATAGTGGAACGATTGAAAAAAATTTCTACAAAGATTACGGCAGCGACTTTAAGAATCAGCGCCTAACTTACCCGAATTATTTGTTGCTAAAAAGACTTATTAGCCCAAAAGATGAAGAAATCGTGACTTCAATTTTAAAAAAAGGATTTACTAAACAAACAATACCTGTTTTTATTAAACTAATGAAAAAATTAGAAATCTTTGATGATTCTTTCTTGCTTCTAAACAATCGCTTCAATCAAATCAAAAAAACATTGACGCTACCAAGGTCTGAATTAAGAACACTTGTCTCCAGTTCTGTTATAGTTTTTAGATCCAATAAATTATTAAATTCCGTGAAAAATTCCCTAAAATAAAAAACTCAAAGTAAAGAATCTCTAATTATTGAACTTTGCATTACTCCATGTCAATTCAAACAAGGCTTTCAAGATATTGGACAGGGCACTGCTTTCTATCAAAATTCCCATGCGATTCGGTTCTTTGAGCAAAGCCATGACAACTTTGTTTTCATAAACATTAATTTCTCCACCAAAAAGCTCGATTCCTTTAAGCTGCTGTTTTTTTATCCAACGATATTCAGTATATTTGAACGATCCTTGATAGTCTTCAAGCCAACTTCTGGCTATTGGAGTATCTAAAAGCAATATTCTTTCATGAATTTTATTTTTACTTCGCTCCCTATTGTAACTTCTTGCCCAAGTGCGAAAGTCAGGCACGTCCCAACCCTCCACATCCATAATTGATAAAATTTCACTTCTTGATTTGAGGGTTTCTTCAAAAATATTTTTAACTCCTTCGATCCCCTCTTGATATTTAATTGTGGGCTTATCCGCAAATTTATAAAGAGAAACAAGATCAGGAAGCTTTTGCTCGACTTTTTCCAATGTTCTCTGCCATTGATTCTTTTTATTTTTTATGTGTTGGATAAGCCTTTGAGGATGTTCGGCGCTGAAAACTATCTTAGCTCCCTTGCCAGAAACCTGATCAACTAATCCATACCAGCCCAATTTTTCCAAAACATGATAACCCAATGTTCTTGTAATGCCCGCCTTTTTGGTAATTTCACTGACAGTTGAAGGACCAAGCTCAAGTAAGGCCAAATACACTTTGGCTTCCGTTTCTTCCAGGCCTAACTCTTGAATGGTTTTTTCATTCATGCCCACAAAATAACAAATTTCGAGCATTGTGTCAATAATATTTTACATTTTGAACAAATATTTATTATTTTACCTTATTTAAGATATTTTTTATACTTATTTTGTATTTTCATATTTACTTTATTTTCAATTTAATTAAACTTACTCGTTATGATGAATTATCGTAACCAGCAACTTAACAACAAAACGAGGAGGTGTCAGATGAAATTTAGCGATCTTCCAATAGGTGCAACTTTTGTATATAAAGCGCTCTTTGAACTTTTTTTATTTGTAAATACAAATGAAGAAGATGCCTTAAAAGCATGCAAGGAATATGCACTAGAAAAAAGAAGCGACACCGAAGCATTCTCAAAAAGAAGTGTGAAAACATATAATATTCCAAAAGATCAAGTAATAAGAATCCTTGAATAAAAAGAAGAACGACATGAACACCAACACTCATTGGAAGCAATGCTACAGAATAGTAAAATTATTCATACAAACGAGGTGGGCCATGACCGACAAAGAAAGACTACAGGAACTAAGAGAAACAGCCCAGACTGTCATTGTTCTTGTCATAATTGTCATTATTGCGGTGATCTACCTAAGCCGCATTGCCGATTGGTCCAAAATTGATTGCCTAAAGGCAAGCCTAGTTCTTATTGGTTGTCTGCTTGGATCCCTGCTGGGCAAAATTTTTGAAGAAGATTGAATTTACAAAAAACAAGTTGAGAAGGAGAACCTTATGAAAATCATCAAAAAATCCAAAATGATAGAAAATCAAAAAAAACCTTGGGTAATTAAAATTAAATGTAATGGCAATATCAAGACAGGGTCCAGGGGGTGTGGATCCATAATAAGTGTTGGGGAGAAAGATTTAAAATGCTTCAAGCGAGAGGATAGGGATTCTTTGCAAGAATATCTCAGTGCTCTTTGCCCCGTATGCGGATCTATTTTATTAAAACCCAAAGATGTACCTCTCTATGTTCGTATTCGATGGTTCAAAGCACACATAAAAAGAAATCCTGTATATGACGATGCTACGCCCTATGCAGAACAGACTTAATAAGGAGGATTTATGGGAATGCAAAAAAGAGATGAGCTATTAAAGAAAGGAACGCCTGAGAGACCGTTTTATCTTTTACAGATTGAATGGGCAAAGCCATTTTGCGGTAAACTAGAGATTGTTCCTTATTTATTTGTCGAGGAACATGAGCTTGGACCAAAGCTTGTCATGAAACACATATGGCCCGACTTGTCTCATATCGATTTATCTATTCCAGTAGCCTTCTGGTTTCAAGAAAAATCAGGGATAATGTCGCTTGAGACAAACAGATCAAGCTTGATCAAACTAGCCTGCGAAATTGAAGAAAACTACAACATTTACGCCTCCGATGAAGAAATGCAGATCAATGCTGCACTTGTAATTGGATTTTGCGATCAAAAAATGCTCACCGAAAAAGGAAATGGACTGCCAACTGCAGTAAAATTTTTCACAATCGAAGTTCGACCACCTAAAAATCTCGGCCAAAAAGATTGGGAGATCCTAAAGAAGTGGCAAATAATCGAATAGTAATAACCCCGCACAGCAAACACGCTGTGTGGGGTTATTTCAATTCCAACCTAAATTAAGAAACAAAAAAACAGGCTTTAACCAAAGCCTGTTTTTAAGTGAGCGGGCTAGTTAATACGGTTAGAACTTTTTATTCATCAAATAACGATTTGTATTGTAGATTGACATAAAGTGCTTCTATTATAGATTGTACGAATCTTGCAATATTAATGTCGTCAATTCGATAGAAATAATTATTTTTTCTTGAAAAGAAAATAACTGATCTACTAAAAGAAACTAAAACGCAAGGTCCAGAAAGTGTTTCTACCATAAATCTTGCCGATCCACTACGTCTTTTTATTTCCCGAGCAAGTTCGTCAGTCTGTATATTTCTAAACAATGCCAGCGCCTTAGCACTGCCTATTCCTTTTAATACAATTCCCCTATCCGCAATCGCCTTTTGCCATTTAGGCAAACCTTTCTCGTTTTTCAAAAGATATTCTATTTCTTCATCCGACTCTATTGAATAGATTATGTCACCTTTTCGTAACCCTAGCATTTCAACTAAGAGATCCTCAATTTTCTTTTTTGCATCATACGTATCACTCTTAACTAAGCTATTTGAAATCAAGGTATATTCAAATTTTTCTTTTTGGATAACATTTTTTCGCATTAATGAAAATATGGCATTATAAATACTTGTGCGAGCAAGTTTTAAACCTTCTGAAATTTCAGAAATGGATGCTTTTTTCTTCTTAAATTTCAAAAAACTCACAACCTTTTCTTCGGTTGGAGTAAATACCATATACTCTAATTCCTTTTTTAGTCTTTTTTTCATATGTACATTAATTGTACATATTTTTACATTTTAGTCAAGTTAGATTATCGTGTGCTGTTGGCGAGCACCTTAACATACACCAAAGGAGGAGCTTATGAGCATGCTAAAAACCCAAGGGGTAGCGGAGCGGAAATTTAAAGAAATTAAACCTGGAGAAAAATTCATACTATTCAAAGAAGAGGGTGATGGGGGTGGCATGTCTTCGGTTATAATTCTTTATCCTTCCGAATCAATACTTATCAAATTGGATACCTCCATGTTTAAAGGAGAAGCATTTAAGTTTTTCAGATTTGAATTTAATGCTGTAAATTTAAGCACAGGAAAAATTGAACAAATAGACGACACTGCTCGTGTACAAAGGATCTGCTTTGATTAATACCAAGGAGGTTGATCATGAATCATTTCACTTATGAAGCCAAACAAATGCAAACTGAAACTGAAAGTAGGGGCTTAAATAGATGCATAATATGTGGATTCAGGTGGAAAAATGAAGCTGAAAAGGAGCATATCTGTACAGATTATATGGTGCCTGCTGATGTTGTATACTGCGTACTTGATCCTGCGGCTGCCATTATTGACACAACCTGGATCAAAAAGAGCTTGCTTGAATTATTTCCAAATATCAAAGTATAAGTGAAAAAAGTTCTAACCAATATTTAATGGTACCAAAAACAGGCTTTAAACAAAGCCTGTTTTTTAGGTTCGCCACTTAGTTAATACAGCCTGCCCCGAAGCAAGCCTCACTCTGCTACTGGGCTTAGAACTGGGTTCATTAAAAAATCCTTTCTTAAGGTTTTTTAATTATATATTTTTAATTTCTAACTCTTTAGAGCCTCTCCATGCCAATTCAAAAACAAGTTTCTGAAATTTTGCATATTCATATGATTCAATGAGCATTCCAAACATTTCAGTTCCATAGGTTGCCACTGCAACCTTATTGCCATATATGTTCACTTCTACATCAATAGGAAAATCTTCTTCGGAAAGTAAGCGTCCTTCGCGCAATTGCTCCTCATTCTTAACTATATACGGAATTATTTCCTGGACTGCTTTGTAAATCCCGCGAAATTTTATTCCTTTTTCAATTCTTCTTTTAACATAATCTTCTGTATATTCCGGCAAATGTTGTGTTATTCCCTCTCCCACATACCCTATAATCTCATCACCTTTTTTAAGACTTTTCAAGCTGTCTTCATACATTTCCCTTATACCCTCTTTGCCTTCGAAGTATTGGATGAACGGTTTTGATTTGGGAGCGTTATACAAATTCTGTAAAAGAGGCATAGCCTTGTGAATTCTTTCAATTCGCTCTCTTTGCCTATCTATAAGAGAAAGCGGATCAGCCGGGGAATAATATGACGTCTTACCTTTGATGCTTTTGTGAACCAAGCCGTCTTTCATCAATGAATTGATGACGTCATAAGCCGTGGGCCTCTTAATTCCCGCCTTTTTGGCAATCAGATAGGCTGTCGCCCCGCCCAACTCCAAACAAGCCAGATAGACTTCTGCTTTCTTACCGTCAATGCCTATTTCTTCCAAAATTTTCTCTATTTTCATATTTATTCGTCATCATCCGACTACACTATCTTAGAAAATTATACCTTATTTGTCAATATTAAGAGCATTTTTATTCATATCCTATAATTTTTGTCGATATAGATTGAATATATTTTATTTCTGTCGCATACTTGCTTGTTGCGCACAGATTGGGAGTGAACTTTAACAACATAAGGAAGAATAACATGGACACCAAAATCTTATTGGAAGCAATGCCAAAAAACAACAAGATTCATCAGAAGGAGTGAACTACGACCGAAAAAGAAAAACTAAAAGAAATAAAAGAAGCAGCTAAAGGCTTTATTTCAGCTGCCATTGTTGTAATGTTAGTAGTAATCTGCCTAAGCAGGTATTTTCCTCAATCTGACTTATTTTTTGTAGGCATAATTTTTATAGGTTCCTTTCTGGGATCCTTGCTGAGCAAAATTTTTGAGAAAGATTAGGTTCGCAAACAACAAAAAGGAGACTAATCATGATCAGAAAAAATGTTAGCCTTATTTTCCTAAATAAACAATCTAAAAAAGTTAGCAACAGAGAAGCGACGAGAAAAAAGCAGATTCTAAGCGGCGAAGACAATTTTCGTCCACTAACAGCTCAGACGATAATAGCACATGCAAAAACACGGGCTAAAAAAGGAAAACGACCTTCTATGGCTTACTATGGCACTGCCAATCCGCGCGAAGCTTACAAAAAAGCTATTGAGCTGGTCCGTAATGAAAAAGAAATATTTCACATAAGTGATCTATTGTCTATTTATCATATGAGAATACTAGCCCTGCGCGGGGTGATCGCACTCTATCAAGGTATTCATTTCTTAAGTGATAAGCGGCCGCTTACATGTGATCTGGGAAGCAAGGAGCTCTATAAATGTTTACGCAGACACCTCAGATCAGAACTTCCATTTCTCAAAGAAATTGTAATTCCCGAAATTAGCTCAATGGAGGAAGCGAGACAATGGATCACATTGCTCGAAAATGAATACGGGGCCCTCCATGAAGTTTCACGTATAAAAAACAGTGGGTAAACTGTCTAAACTAATTACCCAAAGCCTGCGATCCCCACGCATTAAAATCTCTCGGCTCGCAAAGTGGCAAAAAGAATTCGATGAAATGGAAGACCAAACAATCAAGAATGTAGGGGATTTGAATTATATCAGCGATCTCAATGCTGCTCTGGAAATCCTAAACAGTGATCCACTACTGCACATAAAAACTGCCGTCGCCTCTTTTATTGAGAAAAAGCAGAGAAGAATCGAAGATATATTCGATACCACAAAATTAACCTGAAAAAATCTCTTAAAATTTAAGCCGGAGCGTAAACGCCCCGGCTTTTTCTTATTATTTGCATCTTGTCTAACTAAAAAATTCTTTACTTGAAACAAAAACTGCCGCTTGAGCTGCTTAGTTAATACGGCCTGCCCCGTAGTAATTTGTACTCAAATTTACTGCTGGGGTTAGAACTGGATTTATGAAAAAAGAGCTTGTTGTTTAAGCATTATTATTAAAAATCACTGCATAACCTCCAACTTTCACCTTTTCGCTAATTGATACATACATCTTTCCGCCCTTTCCCATGCAATAGCCTTGTTCGATGATAAAGTTATTTTTGTCTAAGATTTTGTGTCTTACTGCATAAGCCCCTAGTGCACCTCCAGCCACACCAGTTATGGGATCCTCATTAATTCCAGCTGCTGGATTAAATTGTCTTGCATGAAAATCAGAATCTTCGTCTTTGGTTTCAAGCGTGAACGGATAAAAACCTTTCACATTATGTTCCTTGCAATACATTTTAATTCCTTCCAAATCTGGTTTTATATCAAATAACACTTCCATCGAATTAACAGCAATCATTAATTTTGGAGTTCCGGTTGATACCGTTTGAATAGGATAATTAGCTAGTTCTTTTTCAGATACACCAAGCAACTTCACTATTTCGTTTTTATTGTGGCTATCCTCCGAAAATTGTGGACTAGCTTGATCCATAATTATCATGCCATCTTCACTGATTTTAATAGGTAGTACTCCCGCCTTAGTTTCTATCATTATGCTTTTTTCGTTCAAGTTTCCTAAATTAATTTTATTCTCTTTCCACGAGGCATAGACTGCAGCAATTGTAGCATGCCCACATAAATCTACTTCTTGAGTCTGGCTAAAATATCTAATTTTGAAATCAGCCCTATTTGATTTTAACACAAAGGCTGATTCTGAAAATCCTAAATCTCTGGCAATTTCAATCATTTGGTTATCTTGTAAATTATCAGCTTCAAAAATAACACCCGCTGGGTTGCCTTGACTTTTATCCTTTGTAAATGCTTTGACTAAAATTATGTTCATAAGTTCTTTTTTTATTATTTTAATTGATTATTTTGATTAAAACAAACCCGTATTGTAATACTGAATCTTGAGGAAAACTAGTAAGGCAATACAGCTCGAACCAGAAATAAAGCCTTACTCAAACAATGCAAAATTTTATATAAAAACTTTTCCAACGAAAAAAAAGGCTTAGGTAAGCCTCTATTCGGTGATCATAATTAGTAATCAGAATTGAACCTAAAAAATGCTTTGTTTGAAATAAAAATGACACTGTGAGCTGTTTTTACGCTCAAGCTCGAACTTTTTTTGAAAAGAATTTTTAATTTTCCGCTCGGGCGGGCAAAAAGGGAAAGGGTCTGGGAAAAGGAATTTTTGCCCGCCCTCGCTTTCCGAATCCGATTTTTCCGCCGCCGCCGAATTTCGTGCCAATTTCATTGGCGCGCCGATCTTATTTTATTAAAACTAATCCAAAAAGTTAGTTCCGGTTTTAATTGCAAAAGATGTTAAGAATAAAAGACCGCCAAAAAAGCATACTTTTGAAAAAGTACCGCACCATGAAAAAATCAGCTGTTTTCTACTCATTTTTTTCTCTAATAAATTTTTTGGGTCAGGTTTACCAAGATACCGTATCGGATCAAGATGAATATATTCCATATGAAATTCATTTCTAATTATAGAGCTTAGCAAAGTCAGTAAAAAATAAATCCAAGAGGTAATCAATATCCATTCATTTGAAATTATTTTTTCTTGTAAATCAACACTTTTTAAATATCCTAGATAAGTAATACTAAGAACCACAGCCCCACCACTCAAATAAGCAAGATTGTTATAGAAACCAATAAAGTTTTTCATGCTGTCTCTTAGCTCTTTTCTAATTTCGTGCTGATCCATAGTTTTTTATTGATTATTTCTGATATTTTTTCCCCATCATCTCCATATATAAAAGTCACTCTTTAATAATCATCCATTTTTTCTTTTCATCGCCATACATCACAAAATATATCATCCGTTGTATAACACCAAAATAAATTGGAAATAGGATGAACCAACTAAAAAATGACACTATCCAACCCACAATCGTAATTAACCTATGCGAAATATGATCATGTCTCACTTTAGGATAAATTAATCTCCACGCCATAGAAATAAACTCTTTAAATCCAGTTTTATTCATTGACTCTCTGTTTTTTGCTTTCCGTATTAAAATTATTAACCGCACTATATCAAAAAATATTCCAAAAAAAACAAATGTAATGACTACGCCCCATATAGGGAAAAAATACAAAAATGGCACTCCCACAATAATCCACAAGATTGCAACTCCAAAAAATAAAGATATCAAATTGCTATCAAATCTAAACTCATGGGCATCAAGTGCTGCAAGTTTTTTGATATTTTTTATTATCCAATAACCAATCAAACTCAATGACACTCCAGCAAAAAGAATCCAAATTAAAATATCTGTAAATTTTGAATCTCCTTTTAGAATAACAAAATAAAAAACAAGTGAGAGAATAGTAATTCCAACGCCTACTATAAACGCTGAATTTGCAATAAACTGCATGCGAGAATACATTTTTTGAATTCTTTCATTAAACATATGTTTCATTAAAAATTTTAATAAATACTAATTGCTATTCTTTTTTGCACTGTTTCTGGTAATATGGAATTGATTTTACAAAATTCAATGCTTTTTCATCTATAAGATCTCCCTCATTTCTTGCTATGACCAATAGAGTTTGAAACAATTGCGCAACTTCCTGAGTTTTTGTCATTCTTGATTCTAAGGATTTTTCTTCCTCATCATTTAATACATGGTAAACAAATCTTCCCTCTGAAATAAATGCGCTCGCTTCTGCTCTGTAACATCCATCTTCAGAATCAACATCTTCATTATTAGCATACTGAAAAACATGAGTTAATTCATGGCGCAATAAAACTGCAGTCAATAAATCATCTTTTATGCTGTATTTAGGGGAAACTTTTATCAAATACTCATCTAAATTATGAGAGGGAGAGAAAACAAAGACGCCCTCCGCCCCATTAATTGCTTTTCCAGATTCCGAGTATTCTATCTTTAAGCAATTTTTGATATTTTCTAAATTATCAGTTATCCCACTGTCTCCGCGCTGTCGATATCTTTGTATAATTAAATTAAGAGCGCGATTAAATTCATCTGGCATTTCATATCCGCTGTCTCTAACACAATAAACAGGCATCTCGTTAAAAATAATTAACCACTCATCATTAATTTTAATGAATTTTCTATATATTCTTTGGGGATACTCTTTTGAGGCAAGGTCAAAAATACTTGTTTCGTCAATATATCCTATATCATTTTTTATGATTACTTTGTTTACTTCTGCTATTTTTCCTTTCTTTAAATCATCTAAAAATATCTTTGATCTTTCGTCCTCTGGATTTTGTTGCGCGTACTCAATTAGTCGTTGCAATACTGATTCCTGCGAATATAAGGCACCTCGTTTTTCAATATACCTTTCTCTGCTTATTTTATGCTTAGATTCTGGAGATAAATAAAGATCGTATATTTTTCCAAATTCGTTCTTACTTTCCAATTCAAATATTTCATTAAATCTTTTAGCAAGCTTATCTTCGTCACTAATATTTACAGCAGATAGAGATTGCTCATGTTTGTTTTTTAAAAAAGAAAGGATTTCTACTCCATAAATTTTGATTGTAATAGCCACAATTACAATCAATGCTACGCTCAAAAAATAATTAGCGCTTTTCTTATTCATGGTTTTAAAAAATTATTTAATTAATTCATCAACGCTAACCTCGAGCGCTTTAGAAATTTTCTTAAGCGTATCAAGTGTTGGATTCTGATTTTTTCCAGCTTCAATCTTGATAATTGTGTTATTGGCAACATCAGCCAATCTCGCCAATTTTTCTTGTGATAATCCCTTTGATTCCCGTAATTTTCGGAGTGTTTTTTGAATATTTGACATACTTATATTGTAGTAGTAGAATTATAGTATTAGTGCTACTTCCTTTCAACTACTTTGATGCTACACCAAAAATCAAAAATAGTAAACACGAACGGGAGTTATTTTGTGTTGTGTGCGCACGGGTGGGAGGGGCAAACACAACCACCTTTTTCTTGGCGGCGCTTTTCGCAAAGCGAAAAACGAAATTCGGCGGCGGCGGAAAAATTGGATTCGGAAAGCGAGGGCGGGCAAAAATTCCTTTTCCCAGACCCTTTCCCTTTTTGCCCGCCCGAGCGGAAAATTAAAAATTCTTTTCAAAAAAAGTTCGAGCTTGAGCGTAAAAACAGCTCCAGACAGAAAATTGCGATTTCGAAAGCGCCAGCGCCCACTCTTTTTGCGGTTGAAAGCTGGCGTTTTTGTTTTGGAGAGTCCAGTTCATTTGAGCGAAGCTCAAAGTTGAATAAAATTCAACAGCCGATTTTTTGCCTTTTCGCCAAAGGCGAAAATTCCAAATTTGGAGAATAAAAGAAAGCGCCAATTTTTTGCCCAAAAGCGATTTCAATAATCAAAAAAAACAATATGAATCAAACCAAAAAGTTTTTTCTCTATGCCAGAAAATCAACGGATGAAGCGGAAAGGCAAGTTTTGTCCATTGAAGCGCAACTGACCGAAGTTCGGGAATTTGCGCAGAAGGAAGGAGTTTTCATTGCGCGGGAATTTGTGGAAACAAAGTCCGCCAAAAAGCCAGGGCGGGATGTTTTTGAAAAAATGATTTCTGGCGTTGAGAAAGGCGAAGCCATGGGAATTTTAGCGTGGCATCCTGATAGATTAGCAAGAAATGCGATTGACGCTGGAAAAATAATAAATTTATTGGATATAGGAAAATTGGAAACGCTAAAATTCCCGACTTTTTGGTTTGATAAAACTCCACAAGGACTTTTCATGCTCTCTATCGCTTTTGGGCAATCCAAATACTATATTGATAATCTTTCAGAGAATATCAAACGAGGATTGCGCCAGAAGCTCCGAAATGGCGTCTATCCTGGATTTGCTCCCATTGGATATACAAATGAGCTTCGCAATCATACAATCATCAAAGACCCCGAGAATTGGCAGCTTGTGGCCAAACTTTTTGAAGAATACGCGACTGGCAAATATACCTTGGAGCAAATCCAAAAATTGGCGCTTTCTTTGGGCTTGATGAGCCGACGATCAAAAAAGACTTTGTCACTTTCAAGAATCCAAAGAATGTTGAGTAATCCTTTCTATTACGGATTGTTCCAATTCAAAAATGAAATTTACGAAGGTAATCACGAGCCAATAATTTCCAAGCAACTTTTTGAAAAAGTGCAACGGATAATGGCGGATCGCGGAAAACCAAGAAAAGAAAAACCAAACTATGGCTTTGGATTTCTGGGAATTTTCAAATGCGGAGAATGCGGACGATCCATCACTGCTGAACAGCACATCAAGAAAAGCGGTTTGGTTTTTCGCCATTACCGTTGCACCAAAAAGAATGTTGATTGCTCACAAAAATATGTGAGCGAAAAAGACTTGCATTTGCAAATCAATCAGATTTTTCAAAAAGTTGCTTTGCCTCCTGAATGGCTGTCACCGATTTTAGCTAAACTGGACGAGGAAGAAAAAGAGGTTTCCCAAAAATCCCGCTCTTTCGCCCAAAATATGGAAAAGGAAATTTCGGAAATTGAAAACAAAGTTTCACGACTTTTGGATATGCAGTTGGAAAATGAAATAACCCTGGCAGAATACAAAGAGAAAAAAGAAAAACTTCTGAATCAAAAAACAGATTTAAAGCAGAAACTTTCGGATTTTGGGCGAAAAGGAAATTATTGGCTCGAACCGATGAGAAATTTCATTTTGTCGGCTCATCAAGCCAATTCCTTAATACATTCTGAAAATTTGGAAGAGAAGCGAAGCTTCTTGCAAAAAATCGGCTCGAACTGGACTCTCCAAAACAAAAACGCCAGCTTTCAACCGCAAAAAGAGTGGGCGCTGGCGCTTTCGAAATCGCAATTTTCTGTCTGGAGCGGGTAAGCAGAATCGAACTGCCGTTTCATCCTTGGCAAGGACGTGTAATAGCCACTATACGATACCCGCCTTCGCTAAAGCTTCGGCGGGCAAGCCCGCCCCAGTCTTAAACCAAGGCTAACTATTTTATTTTTATCTGCAATAAACTGTGGGACCAGCAGGATTCGAACCTACGACCAAGCGGTTATGCTTCTCACTGCCACTTTCGCAACTTCTTTCGAATTTGTGAGCTGGACTATCCCTTCACCCGTAAAACGGGGTCTGCCATCTAGTCTCTACACCTTCTTTGTTTGTACCATAGAATATGGAACATGCAAAGCTTGGCTCGGGATTGTCATAGATATAAATATCCTTAGATTTCCCCGAATTTGACAGAATTCACTTGAAAATTACTTTTCAAGCAGCCCTGCAAATATCATTCATGTTATGTTATAATTAAATTATGAAAAAAATCATAACTTGTACCATTTGCAAAAAGACATTGTCTGGAAAACAAACAAAATTTTGTTCTCCAAAATGCAGAAATAAATCCCTGCAATCCTATCCTAGCCAACAAATTCGTGGCCTGAAAAGAAAGCGTCTTCTAGTAAAGCTAATGGGTGGATGCTGTTCAATTTGTGGCTATAGTAAAAATTTTGCTGCACTAACATTTCATCATTTGAACCCAAAAAAGAAATCTTTCCAATTAGATCTAAGATCCCTATCCAATAGAAAAATGTCTAGGATTGATTCGGAAATGAAAAAATGCGTCTTGGTTTGCCAAAATTGCCACACAGAATTACATAATCCACAACACAATTTAGAATGAACTTTTTGAGCCGCCTGCTCTACCACTGAGCTATGGTCCCAATTCTCTCCTTTTTTGTGCCTCGGGTCAGAATTGAACTGACGACACAAGGATTTTCCTGTTTATTTCTCTTGAATTTCTTCAAGGATCGGACTATATCATCTTCGTTCCCAAGGGAGTGCGAAGTCGGGCGCTTTTGCAAGATTATTGTTGGGACTCACTTGCTAGTCTCTACACCTTCCTCAAAACTAAAACCCTTTGAGGCTTGGCTCGGGATTGCCTTGTTTTTTCAAAAAATTTAGGTTTCCCCGAATTCACCCGATTTTTAATTCTACATTACTATAGAATGGACCGAAATTCAGTCCTTTGCTCTACCACTGAGCTACCGAGGCCTGCATAATGCTGCGCGCAGTTCATCATCTGATACTTTTACGCGGTGGGTGATAGTGGACTCGAACCACTGACCCCTTCTTTGTAAGAGAAGTGCTCTAACCAACTGAGCTAATCACCCGAAAATAATCAACAACTAACAGTTTATATTGAAAATTTACACCTTAACTAACTGCTTGCCCCGTAGTCAAATGCAAAGCATTTGTACTTCGGGGAGCTAATCACCTGGAAATAACTGACAACCAAAAACTAAAAACTTACAACTATCAACCGACAATATTTAACAACATTTGGATTGTGAGCTATTTATTTAAGGTTTTCAAATCTTTCCTCTCACGGGAAACTACCGTTTCCCGACCCCTTCCCGTTCCAGTCCTCTTTTGCCAATTCTATTCCGTGGGCGAAAGAGGACTTGAACCTCCAAGGGATTGCTCCCACAAGCACCTCAAGCTTGCGCGTATACCAATTCCGCCATCCGCCCTTTCGCCTCGCCCAACCAAAAAATGTCAAAAATCCGAAAACTATTTTTTCTCCTCAGTTTTTTCAACTGCTTCCTTTTTTTCCTCAACAACTTTTTCCTCGCTTTGGGTTTCTTTTTTTGCAACTTCTTCTTTCTTTTCTTCAACTTCAACTTCTTTTTCCTCAACCTTTTCAGCTACGACTTCTTTTTCTTCCTTTCGCGCAATCAACTCAGCCAATTCCTTATATTTCAATTTCAAGGCTTTTACCGTTTTTTCACGAACATAATAAAGTTTGGATCGACGAACTTTGGCTCGTTTAACCATTTCGATCTTCTCAATCATTGGGGAATAAATCGGCAAAACCAACTCAACTCCAACTCCATTGGAAACTTTGCGCACCGTGATGGTTGGCGAAGAGCTTTGTCCTCCACGCATGGCAATAATCATTCCCTCAAAAATTTGGATACGTTCCTTGCCGCCTTCCACGATTCGACGATAGACTTTTACTACGTCGCCGCTTTGCAGTTCTGGCATTTGGGCCTTTCTTTGTTCCAAATTAAACTCAATCATCTTCTTTTGCATATTTTTGTCGATATCTCTTATTGCTTGCCAAACAAGCAAACACACCTACTTCTATCTAATAGGCGGAAAATTAGCCAATTAAAATCTTTTAATATAATAATCGCTTTAGCTAAATTAGTCAATGTTTTTCCAAAATTCCTCAAAATCCTGAGGCGGGGGACAGACAAAGTCATATTTTTGACCCCAAAGCTCGAAATGAAGTTCACGAGCATGAAGCAATTGGCGCCGGGCTTGGCCAGCTATAGGCAAGTTTTTGTATTTTCTCAAAAAATACTTTTTATCCCCCACAATCGGATGACTAATAGAGAAAAAATGGATCCGAATTTGATGCATTCGACCGGTTTTCGGCTCAGCTTCAATCAAATCAAAGCTATTTTGACTTTCCAAAACCCGAAAAAGGGTCAAGGCGCTGCGAACTTTGCCCCGAATTCGACCAACCGCAACCTTTTGCCGACGAAAATCCGTAGCCCGCGCCAGGGGTTTTTCAATTTTGCCTTGTTTCTCTTGCAAGTTTCCCCAAACAATCGCCCAATATTTTTTTGTCATCTCCCTTTGGGCAAAAAGTCTTTTCAACTCATCAAAACTTTTTTGATTTTTAGCTACCACCACCAAACCCGAGGTGTCCTTATCCAGGCGATGCACAATACCTGGCCTCAAATAACCCTCTTCACTTTCGTCATGGACATTTTCAATTTCCGGGTATTGAGCCAAAAGCCAGTTAGCCAAGGTTTTTTCTTTTTCCACCGCACTGGGGTGCATCTGAATTCCAAAAGGCTTATTTAAAACCAAAATATTTTCATCTTCAAAAATAATTTCAATCGGTAAATCACCATTGGCTTTGAGCTTCTTTTCTTCCAATTCAAAATCCATTTCAATCACATCGTTTTGTGAAATTTCTCGACTGGGTTTAACCACCTGACCATTGACCAAAACTTTTTGGTTTTTGATTTGACGAATGATTTCTCCGCGGGAAAGCGAAAAAAATTCCTCTGCAAGGAATTTATCAAGCCGCTGATTGGCCTTTTGGGTTGTGACAATAATTTTTTTCATCTGGGTGCCTCGGGAGAGACTCGAACTCTCAAGCTACAAGAGCACTAGTTCCTAAGACTAGCGTGTATACCCCTGCCTGCCGGCAGGCAGGAATTTCACTCTCCATTAATTGTGCCCGGGAAAGGACTCGAACCTTCACAGATTACTCTACCAGTTCCTAAGACTGGCGTGTCTACCAATTTCACCACCCGGGCATATCAAAACAAAAAAACTCACAGCTTACGACTAATAACAAACAACTAAAAACTTTCAACCAACAACTGAGCAAGGGCAGCTAAATCTTTTCCCACTATAAACTCTTTTTCGAGGAGTGGCAAGACTTAGCCAATAATTTGACGAATTCGTGCCACCTCTTCGGTCAAAACCGGACTTTCCTCATATTCTCCATGATGGCGAGTGTCATCTCCGTAGGTGTGCTTCTTTTGATCCAAATGAATGTTGACCACAAGATCAGACCCTTCCAACTTTGTGTAAACATGAAAACGCGGATAGCCGGCTCTGGCTAAGGGTCGCACAAAACTCATCTCCATTCCTTCTTTTCTTTGGAAAATATAACCAGCTCTGCGAAAAAGAGAGGCTGGATTTTCCCTAATGGCTTCGATTTTTAGTTTCATAATATTCTTCAATTAGTCAGTTATTGTCTGTTCAATGGAGTAACCAATCCATTAACCTAATTTCAATTTAATTGTAACCCTTCTCCGCCTCTCCAAGCAAGCTCAAAAACAGCTTTTTGAGACTTGGCAATTTCTGCGGATTCAATAATCATCCCAAACATTTCTTGCCCATAACTGGCAATAGCGACTTTGTTTTTATAGATATTGGTTTCATTGGAAACTGGAAAATCTTTTTCATTCAAAATCCGGACAACTCTAAGTTGTTGTTGATTATTTTTCATATAATCCATTATTCCGGGAAGCGCCTTATAAATTCCTCTAAGAACAATGCCTTTCTCCACTCTTCTTTTGACATAATCATCCGCATAGTCCAAAAGATTATCAATTACCCCTTCGCCCACATAAGCCAAAATTTCATCTCCTTTTTTCAAACTCCTTAAACTGTCTTCATACATTTCTTGAATTCCATCACGCCCCTCAAAATATCTAATAAAAGGTTTGACCTTGGGAGAATTGTATAGGTTTTGCAAAACTGGTAAAACATTTTCGATTTTTCGCACCTTTTCTCTGGTTTTATTTACCAAAATTTGCGGGTCAGTGGGAAAATAGTGCGTGACTGAACCCTTGATATTTTTATACACCAAACCCTCACGCATAAGGTGATTAATAATATCGTAAGCCGTTGGACGCTTTATGCCAGACTTTTTGGCAATCAAATAACCCGTAGCCCCTCCCAATTCCAAGCAAGCTAAATATATTTCAGCTTTTTTGCCATCAACTCCAATTTGTTTCAAAACCTCATTTATTTGCATATAGTCGTCTTTTTTTGACTACTAGATTATAGCATTTCATACCCAAATTTGTCAATAAATAAGCCATTCATTGTGCAATAATGTTTATTTTTAGTCATTTTATATTGAATATATTTTAATATCATTCTATACTTTATCGTTAATGCTCCTTAACAACAACTATGCCCAAAAGGAGGATCACCATGATAATCTTTTTTTCTCTTTCCTGCTTCTTAGTAATACTTTTTCAGAGTAATGGAATAGGATATGCCTGTTTTTTTGTGTTTTTTGTTTGCCTAATACTCATACTAGTTCAGCTTAGAATATTACTGGAAGAATTGATGCAAAATAAAATAAATTTAATGCTATTTTCCAAGCTTGCTATTTTTCAATTAGCTGGACTGGCTTTAACTTTAATCGGTTTTTTTCTTCTGCCCAAATTAACTTGTCCCAATATCCCCAACGACACACTGGATTTAAAAAAAAATCAAATTTTTTATATTGTAATTGCCACTGCTAGCTATCTTCATTCTTTAATTAATTGCATTTTTTTCGAATTTAGATATTTTCGGTAAATAAAATCAAGCTTCAAAAGGAGGACCTCCATGATAAAATTTATCTTATTGGCCATCTTAATAAATTCGCTGTCGGGATATCTGTTAGCAATTGTTGATATTTATTTCAGCCAAAAAGTAAAAAAATCAAACATTCTAACTCACACTTATCTTTATTTTCTTTTTGTTATTTTTAGTAAAAACGAAGTTCTCGATGAAACGGAAAATACAAGTAAGCTATTCCTCTTTAAAGATTTCACTTATTTAATTATCTTAACCATTATTGGACCATTGCCAAGAATAATACTTTTATTTTCAGTGTTTTTTTCTTTCTTATTTTCTGTTTTAAGATTTTATACAATCGTTCTAACGATAGCCAGTATTGAATGGGTCTTTTATTTGACTTACTTGGCAACATTGAAAATAGCCGTACCTTCATTTATCAAAAAGCCCGTACCAAAAGTTTCCTTGGCCACAGCCAACCAAAGATTCAAGCTAACTCTAATAAGAGAAAGGTGCTTTAGCGAAACTTTAGATGCATTTATGTTCCTAAGTAACGATATAGCATTTTTTTATTTTCTCTATAAATCAACTTCTTTCGTTTGGCTACTCATAAAAAACGTCGTAGCACTTTATTAATTCATAAAACTAAAGCAATCCGCTTCAAGGAGAGCCTTTATGTATCCAATACTTATGATAGTTTTATGTGCAATTTTTGCCCTGGCCATCAAATATACACAAGGATTTGAATCAAAAAAAACTGAAACCCTAACACTAATAGATTTTGGAATTAATACATTTACTTATATCTCTATTTTCATTTTTTATTCAAACATAGGCAGGTTAACACAAATGCTCGGCACGCGTGTTGACATAAAACTGGTTTATATGGACCAATTAAGCATTTTTTCCTTTATATTTTTTTCGCTGTCGCTACTTTTAGTTATTCTTTCTGGTTTTTTTAATAATGACCAAGCGAGCCACCTAACATTTACCATTGGCTGGACAAATATGAGTTCTTTTTTTGGAAATCTGATCGCTTCAAGATTCCAACCATTCACTTTTCCCTTGTTAATAATCACAGCTGTAGTACTGGTTATCAGAAATGTACCTCAGCCAAAGGATCTCCAAAAAATGAAATGGGGAATTTATACGAATGTTTTTATTTTTGCATATTTTTTCTTAATCTCTTTTATTTACCTGAAAATATATTAAAGAATATCATTTTTCACCAAAAAAGCCGCCGGCAACAACCGACGGCTTTTTCCTATTCAAAAGTTTTTTCTTTTTCTAAAGCACGGCGGCGGCGGCCACCTTGTCACCACCCTTGGCGCGCATCACTCGCACTCCTTGCGTCGCTCGACCCAAAACCGGAATGCTAACCAAAGGAATGCGAATAATCTGGCCCTTGGTTGAAGTTACGATCAAATCTTCCTCCATTTCATCCGCATTGACAATGCTGGCACTTACTAACTTTCCGGTTTTACCCGTTACTTGAGCGGTTTTAATTCCACTCCCTCCTCTTTTTTGAATCTTGTAATATTTCAAATCAGTCCGCTTACCAAAACCATTTTCGCTGATAATCATCAATTGATTGCCTTTTTGGTCTTTGAAAACCGCGTCCATGCCAACCACCTGGTCATCTTTTTTCAATTTGATGCCTCGAACTCCGGCGGCACTGCGACCCATCGGACGCACATCGCTTTCTTTGAATCGGATGGCTTGACCTTCGGCTGTGCTGATAATAATTTCGTCGCTACCGGTTGTCGGACAGACCCAATTCAAACGGTCATCCTTTTCCAGATTGATGGCGATCAAACCGCTGCGACGCACATTGTCAAAATCTTCAATTTTACTTTTCTTAACCACACCAAGCCTGGTCGTCATGAAGAAGTATTTATAAACATCATCTTTATTGAAAGCAATCATGGCTGTGATTTTTTCTTCCTGTGAAAGTTGCAAGAAATTGACAACCGCCTGACCGCGAGCTATGCGAGAACTTTCCGGAATTTCATAGGCCTTAGTTTGAAAAACTTTGCCCGAATTGGTAAAAAACATCAGATTGTCGTGAGTCATGACTGAAGAAACCTTTTCAATCACATCGCCTTCGCGAGTTGTGCCGCCCGTCACACCTTTTCCACCTCGCTTTTGAACCTTATAAACAGAAGGATTCATTCTTTTGATATAGCCGCTTCGAGTAATCGTGATGATAGCTTCTTCGTCCGGAACCAAATCCTCCTGCTTAAATTCTTTGATGGAGCCTTTGATGACCCGGGTTTTTCGTTCATCTCCATATTTCTCTTTCAATTCCAAAAGTTCTTTCTTAACCAAGGCCAGAATTTTTTTCGGATTTTTAAGCAGATCTTCCAATTTGGCGATTAATTTCAATTTCTCTTCCAATTCATCTTCGATTTTCTTTCTTTCCAAGCCAGCCAAGGTTTGCAAGCGCATCTCCAAAATAGCTGTGGCTTGAATTTCAGATAAAGCAAACTTGCTGCGTAAATTTCGATGAGCCTCATCGCGAGTCGGAGATTTTTTGATGGTTTCAATGACTGCGTCAATATTATCCAAGGCTTTTTTCAAGCCTTCCAAAATATGAGCCCGGTCTTTGGCTTTTTTCAGTTCAAATTTAGTTCGACGAGTTACCACCTGATTGCGATGAGTAACAAAATGCTCCAAAATCGATTTCAAATTGAGAATCTGCGGATCAATTCCGTCAACCAAGGCCAGCATGTTAACATTAAAATTCTTTTGCAGATCAGTCATGGTGAAAAGCTTGTTGAGAACTTTTTGCGGATAGGCATCTTTTTTCAGTTCAATCACGATTCTCACTCCGTCTTTGCTGGATTCGTCGCGCAAATCCTTGATTCCAACAATTTTATTTTCACGCACCAAATCGGCAATCTTGGTAATCAAAGTAGCTTTGTTGGTAGCATAGGTAATTTCCGTTACCACAATCTGAAACATGCCCGATTTGGTTTCCACAATTTCCGTCTTCGCTCGCGTTGGGATTTTGCCTTTGCCGGTGTAGTAAGCCTCCTTAATGTTGGTTGCGTCATAAATAATTCCACCAGTTGGAAAGTCTGGTCCCTTGATAAATTTAAGCAAGTCATCCACAGTCGCTTCACTATTGTCAATCAAATGAGCAATTGCATCCACCAATTCGCCCAGATTGTGCGGAGGAATGTTGGTTGCCATTCCCACTGCGATTCCCATCGTTCCATTTAAAAGTAATTGGGGTAATTTAGCCGGCAAAACTGTCGGTTCTTGATGAACTCCATCAAAATTCGGCACAAAATCAACCGTGTCTTTTTCAATATCTAAAAGCATCTCTTCAGCAATGGATTGAAGCTTGGCTTCAGTGTAACGGTAGGCTGCTGCTCCATCTCCATCCATTGATCCAAAGTTTCCTTGACCCCAAACCAATGGGTAGCGCAACGAAAATTCCTGAGCCATACGCACCATCGAATCATACACGGCACTATCACCATGCGGATGATATTTTCCCAAAACTTCACCGACCACCGTAGCCGATTTGCGAAATTTAGCATTTGAACGCAAGCCCGTTTCCCACATCGAATATAAAATACGTCGATGTACCGGTTTTAAACCATCTCGTACATCCGGCAAAGCTCGCGAGACAATCACGCTCATGGCATAATCCAAATATGACTGTTGGACTTCAGCAACTAGCGGTCTGGGTTGAATCTGAGCATTTTCTTTTTCAATTGGTTTGATTTCCTTTTTCATATATTTTTCTCAACAATAAACAATAATAATTCTGGACAATTTTTTCTTTTATTTTTTCAATAAACCAATCAAAAAAATCAAGGTCAACTTGAAAGGTTTCTTAAAAAAAGAAACAAAAAATTTCTATTTTTTCAAATTCTCAATACTTTCCTTGCTCTCGGAATTTTGAACGGAACTTTCAATGGCAGAATTAATGGACGACAAGCTATTTTTGGAAACATCTGAATCTTGATCCTGTGAACTTTTTCCAAAATCGCTCTTTTTTAAAACTTCCGATACTGAAAAAAACCAAATTCCGAAAATAAAAACCATGCAAAACAAAACCCAAAACCAAACATATCGCTCCCGAATATGCTCCGGTTTTTTTCTGATCTTAGCTATTTTCTTGCCTATTCCCATAAATTTAGTTGTTTTCCGGATCCATCAGAACTACTTCCAAATTTTTTCCTTCCAAATCCTTCTTTTTCAGAGCCAGTTTGGCAACTTTTCCTCCGGAGCAGGTTCCAATCGAATCGCAAAACTCTTTTTCGTCCGAAACATCAACCTGAGAACCTTTTATTTTATAGTGCATCGGGATTACAATTGCCGGTTCAATTTTTCGGGCAATTTCAGCTGCTTTTTTTCCATCAATCGTAAATTTGCCGCCAACCGGAACAAAGAGAATATCCACTCCGTCAATTTCTTCCAGTTGATTATTGGAAAGATCACCACCCAAATCCGACAAATGACACACCTTGATTCCTTCTGATTCTAAAATAAAGATATTAACTTTTCCTCTCTCTTGTCCTCCATCTTTGTCATGAAAAGCTTCAATTCCCACAATATTTACCCCCTTGACTGAATATTCCCCAGCTGTTTTCAAAACTACCGGATCGCCTTTTAAAGCTTCTGCGTTGTTATGATCATGATGATCATGAGAAACCAAAACCAAATCAGCCTGTCCTTGCGGTGGTCGCAAACCGGTTTCCTTGTCAAAAGGATCCAGAAAAATCGTTACGTCCTCAGTGGCTCGACCGCCCGGCTTGGTTGTTAATTTAAAACAGGAATGTCCGTAATATTGAATGTTCATATGTTTGATTTATCTTATCTGTTTTGTCAAAAACTTAAATTTTCCTTTGCTTGCAAGACAATTCTAGCATGTCAGTTTTTTTCTGTCGAGCCACCAACTTCACCAAAAAGCCTAAAAGCTTGCCAAAAAATTGATTATGTGCTAAATTTTTTTGAGTGGTAATTATTAAGAAAATTAAATAGTGAAATGGCTTAATTTCACACTTTTTCTTGATAATTTCCTATTTGTTTTAGGAATTTTTATTTTTTGCGTCTTTAATTATTAATTTTTCGGCAAAATTGACGCGTTTGCCAAATTAAATTTATGCCAAAGAAAAAAACTGACATTCTTGACAAATTGGCTGAAGAAGTTGATAAAATTGATGAAAACTCATCAGACATCCAGTCAACTCAAAAGCCGGTTAAAAAAACTAAAAAAACTGTTTCCGAAACAGAGGAAAAAATAGCTTCTTCCAGTCCAATGGAGGCTTTGCTGGAAAAAAATCCTTTGGAAATCCCTGAAATTGGGGATGTTTTGGAGGGAACAGTTGTTCACATCAATTCAAATTCAATTTTGGTTGATTTAGGATCACTTGGAACTGGAATTGTGATCGGAAAAGAAGTAAAAGGTGGCTTAGAGACAGAAAAATTAAAGATTGGGGATAAGGTTAGTGCTACTTTGATTGACTTGGAAAATGAGGACGGAATCATCGAACTTTCAGTCCGAGAGGCTTCCTATGAAAAGGCCTGGGATGACTTGGAAATGAAAGTTAGCGCCAAAGACATCATTTCAACCAAGGTTTTGGATGCCAATAAAGGTGGTTTAATGGTAGAAATCAACGGAATTACCGGATTTTTGCCAGTTTCTCAACTTTCCAGCGAACACTACCCTCGAGTGGAAGACGGTGACAAGAATAAGATTTTGGAACTTTTGAAAAAAATTATCGGGGAAGAAATTCATGTTCGAATTTTGGATACCGATCGTGAAAGTGAAAAATTAATTGTCAGTGAAAGGGCTGCTTCCAGCGAAAAAGAGAAAGAAGTTATTTCCAAGCTGGATGTCAATGACATTGTTGAAGGTGAAATTAGCGGAGTGGTAGATTTCGGAGCTTTCATCAAATTCATGCCCCCTTATATCAAAGATGGTCAAGAAAGCGACAAGTTGGAAGGTTTGGTTCATATTTCCGAATTGGCTTGGCAGTTGATCCAAAATCCACGTGACGTGGTCAAGACTGGCGACAAAGTTCGAGCCAAAATTATCGGCATTGATGAAACTCGCATTTCTCTTTCTATGAAAGCCTTGGAAAAAGATCCTTGGAGCGAAATTGAAAAGAAATACAAGGTTGGCGACGTGGTTGAAGGAAAAGTTGACAAGATTAATCCTTTCGGAGCTTTCGTTTACCTGGACAAAGATATTCATGGACTAGCCCACGTTAGCGAATTTCAGGAAGCTTATCCGGGCAAAAAAATGGAAGAAGTTTTGCACGCCGGCGGTACCTTTCAATGGAAAATCCTTTCAATTGAGCCAAAAACTCATCGTATGGGTTTGATTTTGACCAAAGAAACCCAAAAGGCAGAGAAAAAAGAAGCCAAAAAAGAAGAGACGGAAACTAAAGAAAAAAAAGCTAAAAAATAGTTTATCAAAGCCAAATATTTATAAGATAGCTTCACAAAAACCGACGCAAGTCGGTTTTTGGTTTACCATAAATTATGCCCGTTTTCTAACGCTTGACAAAATCACTATTTTATGCTATGCTCTAAAGTCATAGAGTAATCAACATTTATTTTTTGACACAAACAGTTCCTAAAACCCCAGTTAACGAAGGAGGATCGCATGAATATCGAAATTCAAGGAACAAACAGTGAGGTAACAAGTGCCGCTATTCAAAAAGTTAGAGAAGAAATAGTGAGCCTGATAGGTTTACTTGAAAAACGTGGCGAGTTTAATGGCATTGACTCAAAAAATCCCATTGATCACCTTAAAAAAGGTGGTCTCCTCACTCTTTCTCAGTACGGAGAACGAGTTAGCTTATCTGGTTTTAAATTTGCTAATGACGAAAAGAATGGGTTGATCAAATATGAAACCTGCGGTGGAAACAAGCACCACATCGAGCTTGATTCCAAAGGCTGGATCACAATAACTTTTGAGGGCAATCGCGGATCCTGTTGTGAAACTCCCGAGGGATTGTATGGCTTTCATGGCTTGTCTGAAACTTTAAACCATCTTCTAAAGTCAGTCACCGACTGGACTCTCATGGGTTACAAAACGTCACAGCCAGATTGGGGAATCCAACATTGGTTGGCCGGGGAAGTAAAAACCGGCCCAAAAAACCTCAGCGAAGCCGAAAAGCTTGGCTTCATAGAGGCTTAGCTCAAAATTGCAGGCGGTTCGAATTTCGAACCGCCCTGTTTTTTTTATGAAAACCCTACCCCTTGCTTTTCTTGTGATTTATAATAGAATTAGGAATCAATAATAACAATAAAATGAAAAACGTATTTATAATTTCCGGCCCATCAGGAGCTGGCGAAGATTCAATCATCGAGGGGCTTCGCGATTACTTTCCAATTGAAAGAATAATAACCACCACTACACGCGAAAAAAGAAGAGGTGAGACCGAAGGAAACCCTTATTATTTCATTTCGAAAGAAGAATTTGAAGAAAAAATTAAAAATAACTGTTTTATTGAATACGCCTACCAATACAATGGAAACATATATGGTGTCACCAAAGAAGAAACAGAAAGAGTTGCTCAGTCTCAAAAAATAGGCGCCTGGAAAATAGAATACAAAGGCGTAATTCAAGCCAAAAAAATATTTCCTGAAGTTGTTTCCATTTTAATTTCCGTTCCGGATTTAAAAATTTTAGAAAATCGAATTCGCCGAAGGGACGGCGTCAGTGAAGAATATCTAAAAGAGAGAATGGAATATACTAAAGAATGGCTAAAGCACAAAGACATTTATGATTATGAAGTCATTAATCATGAAGGAAAGCTTGATCAAGCTATTCAAGAGGTGGCAAAAATAATTGAAAAACACTCAAACCTTAATGCCCAATCTAACCAAAAAAATTCAAAACCTTGCCCACCAAAATAATCTCTGGCAAAAGGGCGATAAAATCATAATCGGAATTTCAGGCGGCGCCGACAGCGTTTGCCTTTTTCGAATTCTGCTTTCTTTAGCCCCCAAACATAATTTTTCTTTGCATCTGGCCCACGTCAACTATGGCTTGCGCGGCAGTGACAGTCAGCAAGATGAAAAATTTGTCCGAAAATTGGCTCAAAAATATTCTATTCCGATTGACGTATTAGAAGTGGCCGATTTGAATCCAAAAAAAATTAACGAAAACGCTCTGCGTCAAATTCGTTATGATTTTTTTGAAAAAATCCGTCAAAAAACAGGTTTTGATTCGATTGCTGTCGCTCACAACCAAAATGATCAAGCCGAAACAGTCCTTTTGCATCTTTTGCGCGGGAGCGGTTTAGGTGGTTTGGCTGCCATGCAAGCCAAAAACCAAAAAATTATTCGGCCTCTGCTCAATGTTTCTCGCGATGAAATTATCTCTCACCTAAAATCTCACAAACAAAAATTTCGCACCGATAAAACTAATTTCCAGCCAATTTTTCAACGCAACAAGATTCGTCTGCGACTTATTCCCTACCTAAAGAAGAACTTTAATCCCCAAATTGAGACTGCCTTGGTAAATCTGGCTGAAACTTCTGCTCAAAATTTTACTTTTATTCAAGAAGTTGCTCAAAAAGAGAACTTTATCCAAACACAAAAAAACCAAATTGTTTTTAGCTCAAAAAAATTCCGCCAAAAACCCCGAGCTATCGCCAGGCAATGCCTGCGTCAAGCCATTGGTTCGATTGATAACATTTTTTTTGAACTTAATTTGAACCATTTCAAAGAAATTGAAAAAATTATTCAAAGTTCAAAAAATAAAACCCAAAAAGGACGCTTTGGAGCCTTGAAAATCGAGAAAAAAGGTGATATAGTTATTTTGTCTCTTTCTAAAAAATAAACAATCATTTTCTATGCGAAAAAGAAATAATCTGGAAAAATTATTAAAAAATTTGTCTTTTTTAATTTTAGTTTTTCTTTTAATATCAGCTATAACCATTTTATATGGTTCTCCAGCCAAACAACCTGCCAACGTTTCACTTAGTGAATTGGCTTCCCAGATAAATGCCGGTTCCGTCAAAAGCGTTTCAGTTAACGAAAATAATTTGGAAATAGAGCTTAACGATGGGACTAAAGAAAAATCAGTCAAAGAATCCCAAAGTTCTCTGACTGAAACTCTGAGCAATTACGGGGTTGATAAGGAAAAACTCAAGGAGGTTCAAATTGAAATCAAGCAGCCTTCAGCCTTTTCCTCTTTTATGTTAGCTGTTTTGCCTTTCTTACTGCCACTAGTTTTGATTGGGGCTTTTCTTTGGTTCATGATGAAACAAGCTCAGCGTGGAAATTCCCAAGCGCTTTCTTTTGGCATGAGTAAAGCCCGTTTGACTGACCCCAAAGATAAAAGAAAAAAAATTACCTTCAAAGATGTGGCCGGAGCCAAGGAAGCCAAGGAAGAGCTGGGTGAAATTGTTGAATTCCTGAAGCATTCTCGAAAATTTCTCAGCATTGGAGCCAAAATTCCTAAAGGCGTTTTGCTTTTAGGAAATCCAGGCACTGGAAAAACTCTAATGGCTAAAGCAGTAGCCGGTGAAGCTGGAGTTCCGTTTTTTAACATCAGCGGTAGTGAATTTGTAGAAATGTTCGTCGGAGTTGGTGCCAGTCGCGTTCGAGATCTCTTCAAGCAAGCCAAGAAAAATGCACCTTCAATTGTTTTTATTGACGAAATTGATGCGGTTGGTCGTCACCGAGGTGCTGGTTTAGGCGGCGGACATGATGAGCGCGAGCAAACCCTCAATCAAATCTTGGTTGAAATGGATGGATTTGAAACTGGAACCAATGTGATTGTCATGGCTGCCACCAATCGTCCTGATGTTTTGGATCCAGCTTTGCTTCGACCGGGTCGTTTTGATCGTCGAGTAGTGATGGATTTGCCAGACATTGAAGAACGTGAAGCCATTTTGCAAATCCACATCAAAGGTAAACCGCAAGAAGATGACATAAATCTACGTCGAATCGCCGAAAGAACTCCCGGTTTTTCAGGAGCTGATTTGGCTAATCTTGTTAACGAAGCTGCCATCTTAGCTGTTCGCCAAAACAAGCAAAAAATTTCCATGGAAAACCTTATTGATTCCATTGAAAAAGTTATCCTGGGACCAGAAAGAAGAAGCCGTGTTATCAGCGAAAAA
The DNA here is from genome assembly GCA_003251635.1 of bacterium. Taxonomy (GTDB): domain Bacteria; phylum Patescibacteriota; class Minisyncoccia; order Moranbacterales; family GWC2-37-73; genus SZUA-486. The sequence continues at coordinate 97,374 of QKEW01000008.1, forward strand.
GAGAAAAAGATTGTAGCCTATCATGAAGCTGGACATGCTTTGGTAGCTGCTAGTCTAAAAAATGCTGATCCAGTTCACAAAGTTTCCATTATCTCACGAGGTCAAGCCGGGGGATATACCTTGGCTGTACCAACTCAAGATGTCAGACTTCACTCAAAAAGTTATTATACTGATGAATTAGCTACTCTCCTGGGAGGTTATGCCAGTGAAAAGAAAACTTTTGGCGAAGTTACCACTGGGGCTTCTAATGATTTAGAAAGAGCCACCCACATGGCTCGTGCCATGGTTACTCGTTACGGTATGAGTGATCTAGGACCAAGAACTTTTGGTAAAAAAGAGGAACTGATCTTCCTTGGTAAAGAAATCAGTGAAGAAAAGGATTATTCCGAACATACTGCCCAAGCCATTGATCGTCAGGTTTCTGACTTCATCGAAAAAGCTTTCGAGAAAGCCAACCAAATTCTGAGCGAAAAAAGTGATACTTTGGAAAAACTGACCCAAACTCTTCTAGAAAAAGAAACCTTGGAAAAAGAAGAATTTGAGCAGATCATCAGCCAAAAATAAAAAGCATTTTTCAAACAAAATTTGTTATGCCAACATCGAAAAAAAACGATTCTATTTTAGATTTGCTTAAAAAAGCATTTTCACTAACCTGGAAAAAAAGATTTCTTTGGATTTTCGGATTTCTAATCTTATTTTGTTCCAATATCATCAACCTGTTCTCCTATCTTCCTGAGGAAAAAGTCTATCCGCACCTTTCCCTATTTTTTCAAAAAAACAGCTATCTAACTCTTGGTCTATCTTTGCTTTTTATTTTAATCCTGCTAGCACTAATTTTAATTAAACTAATATCTCAAACAGCCATAATAATTTCTACCAGTAAAGGCAAGTCAGGAAAAACTTTCGCTGCCCGAACACTTATCAAGAGCAGCGTTGAATATTTAAAAAAACTATTCCAACTGGACTTGCTTCTATTTTTAGTCCTAACCGCAACTTTTGCGACAATTTTTCTGCCCCTATTTTTTTTCCTTGAAACTCGAGGTCGGCTATCCCTATCCATACTGTTTCTTTTTTTTGCAGCATTAATCCTTTTTTTCTTTATTGGATTTATTGCCTACTTTATCAGAAAATTCTCCCAAATAAGCATCGTTAATTCAAACTTAAGTTTGATTGATTCTCTGGAATTTTCCTATTCCATTTTTCGCTCAAATTGGAAGAAAAGTTTAGTTTTTTATATTGGAATTTTACTAAGTGAAATTTTACTTCAAACAATCTCGATTTTAATATTTTTACTGACAACCTTTTCTTCATTGATAGTTCTTGTCTTATTTTCCATTTTAGGCGCCTATATCACCTCCAATCAAATCGAGATGGGCTGGATAATGGTTATTTATTTGACCGCCTGGCTTTTTATTTTAATTTTGCTACAATCATTCTTGGAGACTTTCAAACAAACGGCCTGGGTTTTATTTTTTGAAAAATTAACTCTAAAAAAAATAGACAACCAAAAAAAGCCTCTAGAAGAAGGCTTGGGTAAAAAAATATTAACAGAAAATATTTAGATAAGATTAGCTCCCCAAAACAAACTGATTTGAATTTAGACTACTGATAGTTTTGGGTTGAAAGTTTTTAGTTATAAGTTTGATTTCGGACGGTTAGCTCAGTTGGTTAGAGCGTCACATTGACATTGTGAAGGTCGCTGGTTCGAATCCAGTATCGTCCACCAATAAGTATGTTTCTATTTAGAAGGTGTGATTAACTTATCTCTATAACTCCCTCAACCAAATCTCCAGTCAAAAAATTCAACAAGTAGGTAACCACCCCCGTCAACAATTCACTAGTTTTGGTAGCATTAGTAATAGCATCCACCGGGGCACTGCTCACACTTTGATAGGCATTCTCAAAAGCACTAGCTGGGGTTACCACTATACTTTCTCCTTTTGAATTAACTTCTTTTTTAGACACATAACCGTTAGTCTGCTCCTTGTCGGCCACTTCTTGAGCTTGTTGCATTTTTTCCTGAATAATCCCACCCATTTTGGCTGCCAAAGAAGGTGGGTAATTTTGAGGCTCCATCACTTGATTCAAGGCTTTCATATTACCATCAGCAAACATATTGACTCGAACATTCATATTCCCGCCAACTGAATCAAGCTTTACTTCAAAATTTGAATCCTTATCGCTTACTGAATTTTCAACCTCATTTCTCAAATATGAATAATAAGCTGAGTTGCTATAAGACGATGAATCTCTTCCGCTGAAAGCTGCATCCAAATAGGAATTGGCATAGGTCCTAGCCTCTTTTTCTGGAGAATCAAACATATAATCCTGCCAATCCGTAACAATGTACGGTTTACCATTGTTACCCGTTTGAATTACCGCCTTAACCCTATCGTTAGCAATTTTTATTGCCATTTTTTTCAAAATTGGCAACATATATTTCTCATAAACCTCCGCATACCAAGACTTGGCCTGCAAGGCCTGACTGGCGTATTGCGAAATCTGACTCCACATGTTTGTAATCCAGTTAAAAATTCCAGATCCAAAATTAAGCCAATCAGCAACTGGTAAGCCAGCTTGGGCTTTTTTGATACTACTGCCACCTGTTGGCGCAAAAGCTAAAGTAAAGACCATCAAAAACACAAAAAATAATCTCAATATTTTTTTCGACTTATTTGTTTTTTGTTTCATATTTGAAAATTTTATTCAGATTCAACAGAACTTTCAATCCTATTTGAAATTTCCTCGAATAAATCCGCCCCAAAATCAGCTAAAGATTGTCCCAATGCCGAGGCCCTAGCCATAATCAAAATTGCTCCACTTGGGTCCTCCATTGGCAAGGAAAAATCACGCAAACTAACAAATCCCTTAACAAGGGTCAGTAATCTAATGTGCATATCCAAAAAATCCTCCGGGACTTCAACCAAGAAAAGTTCGTCATAAACTATTACTAACTTATCTCCAATTTCTCGGAAGTAAGAATAATCTGATTCATCATTATTAATCTTTTCCAATTCAGTCAGGAAAACTTGATATTCATTTTTAAAGTCTTCGGCCGAATTCAAATCCATTGGCGCATTTCGCACAAAAATTTCCACTACTTTGCCAAAATATTCACCCAGATTCTCATTCTTTTCAGTTTCCGACAAGTCATCCGTATCTTTTATTTTTATCTTATCAATTTCATCTTGAGTTAAAGATACAACTGACTTGGCTTCATCTATCTCAGGACTTACGCTTTCCTCAACAACATCCTTGAGTTCTTCCAAAGAAATTTCCCCATCTTCATTTTCTTGACCCAACAAATTCAACAATCCCTGATTCAAAGAATCTACCATGGCGCTTCCACTAGATTGGGATAAAAGTTTTTTATCGACAGTCCCCAAAACCACCAATTTATCACCTGGAGCTGGTTTTAGAGGATCATAGCCACTTTCTACCTCAACCCCATCTGAATACCCATCACCGTCAGAATCAGCCACTAAAGGATCTGTGCCATAAATTTTTTCTTCTCCATCAGCTAAGCCATCTTGATCGCTATCATTAAAAACGCTGCTATCGAGAACTTGATTCGCATACACAAAAACGCTAAAACCCATTAAAAAAAGGGCTGTAATCACTATTGATACTTTTGATTTTATTTTTATATCTGTCATGTTTTTTATTCTACCACTTTTTTGAAAATTATCCAAATAGCCCTACAGGCTGCACAAATTATCCTGCGCTTATCAATATATCATCAAGCAATCAACATCTACATATCCACTCCTTCCATATATAGGCAAAATAACTTAGGCAAATTTCCACCAAAACAAAAATTAAAATTCAAAAAAGACCCCGCAAAAAATTTAAAAATCGAGTTTTGATATTACACAATACTTAGTTATCTTTGTCAAGTATTCTATCCCCCTCCTCATCCAAGTTATCTTCGTAAATCTGACCTTTAAGAAAAAATCTAACAGACATAATTAACCAAAAAATAATTTGACCAGGCCAAATTGTCCAAAAATAATGGTCAAATAAAGCAATAAAAATCATTCCAGCAAACAGGGCCTCTTTCCAATTAAATAACAGTTCAAGATTTTTTGTTCCACGTGGAACATTATTTTCCCGCATAAAAATCCAATAAAGAAATCCCACAAAAAATAAAATTCCACCTTCATTTAAAACTAACAAAAATAAATTATGCACCGGCTGAAATTGCCAAAATAATAAATCTTCCTTATTTTGAAGCAAATTATGCACATAATTTCCAGCTCCCACTCCAAAAATTGGATTTTCTAAAAATGTTCCACGTGAAACATTTATAAAAAACAACCTGTCCTTTATACTTTGATCCAGAAAAAAATTAAAATCTATCCTTGAAATAAATAGAAGGAACAACACCAGGAAAGAAATTAAAAAAAGATTTTTTTTACCTAAAATAAAGCTTTTTTTACAATGTTCCACGTGGAACAATGTAAAAAATGTATCAATTTTATCATTTGTTCCACGTGGAACATTCTTTTTTTTAAAAAATAAATATAATTTGTTCCACGTGGAACAAATTATGCCCCAAGAAAATAACCCGACTCTTTTTATTTCTTTCCAGAAGCTAAAAATTAAAAACGCTATCCAAGCAGACTTGGAAAATGTCAAAAATAAAGCAACAATTTGAAAAAACAGAAGAAAAGCCTGCTTTATTTTAAATTGTTCCACGTGGAACAATTTAAAATAGGCCCCTGTAGCAATAATTGTTAGAAATAAAAATCCGCCTAAGATATTTGGGTGTGGAAAAAATCCATAGGATCTCAAAAAAGCCTCTTCGCCAAAAACAACCTTTGCCACCCCAACCAAATCCGGAGAAATGAAACTTTCTTTTAAAAAATATAATCCTAAAGATTTTTGAAACAAAAATTGAAAAATAGCCACGATGGACTGTAGGACTCCCAAGAAAATCATTAGCCTTAAAGAATTTAAAATAATTGTTCCACGTGGAACATTATTTTTTTCAAGAAATTGATCCTTTGAATATTTTTCATCATTTCTTTCAAATTGTTCCACGTGGAACAATTTGAAATATATATAAACGAACAAAATCCAACCTTCTAGAAATCGAAAAGATTTCTCCAGGGCTAAAATCTTATTTTCCGACCAAAATGTTGATAAAAATAAAAAAATGGCTAATATAAAGGAAATTGATAGCGACTTCCTGTGGATAACTTGTTGATAAATCCAATAAAAACAGCTTTTTGTTCCACGTGAAACATTATTTTTTGAAATAAAGAAGAATATTTTATTTGACAAATTATATTTTTTATTGCATAATAATAACATCCACGCCCCTACCGTTGCCCAAAGAAAAATCTCTGAAACATATAAGGAAACTGCTGTAAATTCGCTAAACTCTCCCCCAATTGGCACAAAATAGATAATCTTTCTAACAGAGAATGGCATGGTTAACAAAAAGGCGTAAAAAAACCATTCATCCAAGGCAACTTCTCTGACCTTTTTTTTAAAATTTTTCGCTTTCATTGGAGTAGAATTTTATTCAATTATACTTTAAATTGGGTAAATTTAAAACTCGCCTGATCCCTCTTTTCATTGACTTTGTGTTTATTTTTTGATATTGTCAATTTGATTCAAAACGGGGATATAGCTCATTTGGTAGAGCGCTTCCATGGCATGGAAGAGGCGTGGGGTTCGATTCCCCATATCTCCACTTTTATTATAAAAATCCTAAAAAGCCCTTATAGTTCAATGGATAGAACAAATCCGTCCTAAGGATAAAATGGAGGTTCGATTCCTTCTGAGGGCACCACTATAACATGTTAAAAAAGATCCCTTCTCTAGTCTTATCAGCCTTAGATAAGCTAAAAGAATCAAATTTTGAAGCCTATCTAGTCGGAGGTTGTGTTCGCGACCTGGTTTTGGATATTCCTCCCAAAGATTGGGATATTGCCACCAATGCCAAACCCGAAGAAATTATTAAAATTTTTGGCTCAGAAAACACTTTTTACGAAAACAAATTTTTTACGGTCGGAATCAAAACTGAAAATCCATCTTTAGGCATAATTGAAGTTACGACCTACCGAACCGAATCAGCTTATTCTGATAAAAGAAGACCGGACCAGGTTTATTTTGCCTCAAATCTGGAAGAAGACTTGGGGCGTCGGGATTTCACCATGAATGCAATGGCTCTTGATTTGAAATCTAGTGAAGATTTCGCCTTAATCGACCCATTTGAAGGTAAAAAAGATATAGAAAACAAGCTAATAAAAACGGTTGGCAGTGCTGAAAAACGTTTTGGCGAAGATGCTTTACGCATGATGAGAGCTATTCGTTTTCATGCTCAATTAGGCTTTAGGATAGAAAAAAATACTCTTGAAGCTATCAAGAAAAATTCTCAAGACATAAAACACGTAGCCTGGGAAAGAATTGGGGTGGAATTTAGTAAAATAATCCTATCTTCAAACCCGGCCGAAGGCATTGATTTGCTTCGTCAAACTAACCTTTTGGGTTATCTATTGCCTGAATTAGCCCAAGGAATTGGAGTTTCTCAAAATCACCACCATATCCACAGTGTCTATAAACACAGCCTTCTATCCTTGAAATATTGTCCCAGCCCTAAACTGGAAGTTCGCTTGGCTGCTCTTTTTCATGACATCGCCAAACCACAAACCAAACAAGGACAAGGAAAACAAGCCACTTTTTATAATCATGAATATCTAGGAGCCAAGATTGTTAAAAATATCCTTCGTCGCTTTTGTTTTTCAACCGAAATCATCAATAAAGTCTTTTTATTGATAGCCAATCACATGTTTTATTACAATCCAGAAGAGGTTACTGAGAGCTCGGTTCGCAAACTTATTCGAAAAGTTGGTTTGGAAAATATGCAAGACTTGATTGATTTGCGAATTGCTGACCGCCTAGGCAGCGGGACACCGAAGGCCAAGCCCTATAAACTGCGCCATTTGGAATATATTATAGAAAAAGTTTCCCAAGATCCGATTTCAGTCAAAATGCTCAAAATCAACGGAAATGACCTGCAAAAAAATCTGCATATTCCGCCTGGACCAAAAATAGGCGCCATTTTAGAGGTTCTTTTGGCTGAAGCCATCGAAGATCCCAAGCTAAATGACAGCGAGAAATTAACCAAAAGAGCGCTCGAGCTGGACAAGCAAGACCTTACTGAACTGCGTCAACTAGCCAAAAATAAAATCGAGGAAGAAAAAGAGAAAGATGACTCAATCATAAAAAAGAGGCATTGGGTAAAATAAGCTTGCCAAAATCAAATATCTATGCCATTATAGGTTTGTAATTATTTTTCAGAAGCAAACATTGGTTTTTGTTTAAACGAGTGTTTTGCCGATTCAATTAACATGGCTTTAACCACCAAACAAAAGGAGAAAGCGACCAAGGAACTAAAACGTCACGCTAATGACACTGGCTCTCCAGAATATCAAGTTTCTCTCTTTACCGAAAAAATCAAAAGACTAACTTCTCATTTGAAAAAAAATAAACACGATTTTCACTCTCGCCGAGGACTCTTGAAGATGGTTGCTAAAAGAAGAAGTTTGTTAGCTTACTTGATGAAAAAAGACGAAAAAGGTTATAAAAAAATTATCAAAAAATTAGGCCTAAAAGGCTAAACTTGGGACAAAAAAACTTATCGGCTTTTGGGTAGATAAGTTTTTTGTTTTTATTGACTTTTTGATTATTTTTTTTACAATTTAAATAGATAGGTATGGTTAATTAAATATTTTAAGTTTGGCTGAGAATTGCTGTTGTTTCCAAAGCAAAGTTACAATTTAGTTTTTAATTTTTTGAAAATTAAATTGTAGTTTTAGCTTTCAAGAACAATTCAAATCCCCAGCCAATTCCAATTTTTATGGAACAAAAAAAATGGGAACTGCAAATTGGCGGAAGAGTCCTGGAAATTCAGACCGGGCTGTTAGCTGGACAAGCCAATGGTTCCGTGACCGTTCGTTATGGCGATACGGTAGTTTTGGCTACGGCCGTCATGAGCAAAGGTGCCTCTAAGATTAGCGGTTATTTTCCGCTAATGGTCGATTACGAAGAACGTTATTATGCAGCGGGAAAAATTAAGGGATCTCGTTTTATTAAAAGAGAAGGACGTCCATCAGAAGAAGCCATCCTAACCGGACGAGTTGTTGATCGAACCATTCGACCTCTTTTTAATTCACGCATGCGCAATGAGGTTCAAGTGGTGCTAACAGTCCTTTCTATCGACTGCGAAAATGATCCGGATATAGTTTCCATGATTGCCGCTTCAGCTGCTCTAAGTTTATCTGACATTCCTTGGAATGGTCCGATTGGGGCAGTAAGAGTTGGAATTTGCGACGATAATTTTGTGCTTAATCCAACCACAGAAGAACTAAAAACCAGCAAACTTGATTTGATATTATCGGGAACTGAAAAGAAAATTAACATGATTGAGGCCGGAAGCCAGGAAATCCCCGAAGAAAAGATCGTTGAGGCTTTTGAATTTGGCTTTAATGCCATCAAAAAGATTGCATCTTTTATCGAAGAAATTCAAAAAGAAGCTGGCCGAGAAAAATCCCAACCAGCCCTATTGGAAGCTGACAAGAAAATAGAGGAAAAAATGAAATCTATTTTATTGGAAAATAATCTAGGCGAAGCTCTCTATGACAAAGACAAGAAGAATGTGGAAGAAAAGACCAAAAATATCCAGAAAATCTTAGAATCCTACATTGAAGAGAATTATCCTCAGGATTCCGGCAAGCTTGGCGAGGTAGCCGAACAAGTTTTCGAAGAAGTTTCTGATCAAATCGTTCATGAAAACATTTTGCAAAATGATCGCCGCCCGGATGGTCGCAAATTGAATGAAATAAGACAAATAACTTGTCAGGCCGGAATTTTACCTAGAACTCATGGTACCGGACTTTTTACCCGAGGAGAAACCCAGGCTTTAACCGTAACCACCTTGGGATCACCTGGAGATGAACAGGTTATTGACACGATGGAAATTGATACCAAAAAAAGATACATACACCACTATAATTTTCCACCTTTTTCAGTTGGTGAGGTTAGACCGATGCGTGGACCAGGACGTCGAGAAATTGGCCATGGTGCTCTAGCCGAGAGAGCTTTGGTTCCAGTGTTGCCTTCAAAAGATGAATTTCCCTACACAATCCTTTTGGTTTCTGAGGTTCTTTCTTCTAATGGTTCTTCTTCAATGGCTTCAACTTGCGGATCAACCTTGTCGCTGATGGATGCCGGAGTTCCAATCAAAAGACCGGTTAGTGGAATCGCTATGGGAATAATTATTGGTCAAAATGATGAATTTAAAATTTTAACTGATATCCAAGGATTGGAAGATCATTATGGAGATATGGATTTCAAAGTAGCCGGAACATCAGAAGGCATAACCGCCCTACAAATGGATGTAAAAGTTGACGGCATAACTGTTGAGATGCTCAGAAGCGTTTTGGCTCAATCAAAGGGAAATCGTCAAACTATTTTGGAAAAAATGTTGGCCGTTTTGCCAAGTCCCCGCTCAGAAATGTCACAATATGCTCCACGCATCATAACTATGCATATTAATCCGGAAAAAATCCGAAATGTAATCGGAACTGGCGGTAAGATTATAAACGAAATCATTGATCAAACTGGCGTAGAAATTGATATTGAAGATGATGGTAGCGTTTTCATTACTTCACCTGATCAGCAGTCAGCCCAAAAAGCCCAGCAATGGATTGACAACCTAACTCATGAAGTGGTTGCAGGTGAAATTTTTCAGGCTAGAATAACCCGCTTGATGAATTTTGGAGCTTTTGCAGAAATCCTACCGGGACAAGAAGGCCTGATTCATATCTCTCAATTTTCTCAGGATAGAGTCAATAAAATAGAAGACGTAGTAAAAATCGGAGACATTGTTCCAGTTAAAGTTATTGAAATTGACAATCAAGGACGCATTAATTTGTCAGCAAAAGCCTTGAAAAAATAAACAGGCCAAAGTAAAATCAGTTAGCCGATTTGGCAATGATATATTTTCATTGTAAAATATAGGTAATTTTGAGTATTTTAATTTTGAATATTCATGACCGAAAATAAAAAGAATCCCCTATTTAATAAAGGTTTTTCTCTTTTCAACGTTGATTATAACTTTGGAAAGTCTTTTATCCATACCATGAAAAAAGATCTTGCCGCTTTGGATGGTTCCAGTCCCGCCAATTTCCAAAGAGAAAATCGGACAAACTCACCTTTTGCTGGATATAATCCTCCACCTTCCAGTCCCGTTGTGGACAATGCTATTCAAGAAGAAGAGCTCCCTCCAGTTCAAACAATTCAGCAAGATATTTTGCCCGAAAAAAAACAGCCTGAATTAAAGCCAGAACTAGAACCAGAACCAGAACTAGAACCAGAATTAAAACCAGTGCCAGAGCCAATTCGACCTGCCCCAGAAGCAAATGCTCCGGAAAAAACACACTTTAATTTTTTTGCCCACAAAAAACAACCAAGTGGCTCTTCTCCTTCAGCAGAAAGGATCGGATTATTTGGCAGAAAAACAGAAGCACCTGCTTCTTCAAACGCAAAGGAAGCCGCTTTTTCTTCTAGTCCATTTCTACAAAATGTTCCTTCTTCCGAAATTGTTCAAAACACTCAAAAGCCACCCGAGATAGAAAAGCCTGTGCCAAGAACCCTCACAACACCACAACCGCAAAGTTCACTTTCCCCTTTTTCTGGAGGATCCGCGGCTAACGCTTATAATGGCCGAAATAACCCGCTAGATCCAAGAATCAAATTTTATAGCGACAACCTCACTTCTTCAACTCCAGACCACTCCTTGTCTGGGAAGATTTTACATTTCATTCTCTTCCTTTTGATTTTGGGTCTTTTTTTGGTCGGCGGATATCATTTTTTTGTTGCCAAAAGCTTCAATCTGGAAGATGTTTTCAATTATTTCATTTTGAAATCTTCCCGGGAAGCAACCATGTCTCCGGATGATTTGGATGAGATTTTAGTCACGCCCTTAACGGAAAAATATTCCCAAGAAGAAATAAACTATCTCTTGGTCAACATCGAAACCGACGGCTCGGAAAAAATCAAAAATTTAATTAATAAAACAGCCAGTGAAGTAAACAATATTCAAAGTGGTAATCTTTTTCAATTTGTCATTTCCGATTCAAATGGAAATCCCCTCGCCTTTCCTATTTTCGCTTTAGCTGGAGATTTGACCGTTCCTAAAAGCATTTTGAATAATTTGGATGAAAATTTTTCCTTTTTTGTCTCAGCTAACAACAAAAAGGTTAGAACCGCCCTGGTTATTGAAGCCAAAAAAGATGTAAATATTTCCAGTGCACTACTCCGTGAAGAAAACAATCTTGTTAATTATTTTTCCTTCCTATTTAGCCCCGAAGATCAACCTCTAACTAAAAAAATCTCCTATACTTTTACATCTGGAGACTATCAGGGAGTTAATACCCGCTTTGTAAACCTTGATTCGGATCGAGAATTATCGCTTGACTATGCCGTTTTTGAAAAACAGTTAATAATCGCTACCGACCAGGAGGTTTTACATATAATCTTGGATAAACTTCAAAATAATTCTGCTAACTAGCTGTGGATAACTTGTTGATAATTTTGGATTTCCCAAAAAAAAGCTTTATTAAAGCCATCATTTTTTAAAAATTATTTTATTTTTCCCTTTTTCTCGCTAATTTTGAAAAATTACTATTTTTTAGCCAAAAACCCTTCAAATAAAGCATTTTTATAACACACCTTTGACTTCGAGTCATTTTCCTGCTATAATTGGCATATAAGAACATTAAAAACTTCAACCTTCCAAGCAGTAAGAGACATCCAATCATAATTTCCCCCTATTTATGATTGGAGCTCTCTTACTGTTTATCAAAGAGTAACAATAAAATTGTTACCGCCTTAGCCTGACCAGCCGAGGACCCCGTTGAAAATGCAAAAATAAAAACAAAAACATTTTCAAAAATAAAAACAAAAAGAAAAAACTAGTTCTTTATAAACAAGGTTTATAAAATAAACCATAGACGGTAAGACAAGAAGTCTATAATAAAAGGTCAAATAGACAAAAAGGTATATGAACAAAGTACATGTCACAGATAATTTTGAGACTTTCACCCGAGTCAAAAAAATTAAAAATTGACACGTTGCCATATACAAAAGATAAACACCCGGCGCTGCCGCCACATTAAAATATATTTTGGGCGCTGTCAGCGCCTGGGTTTCCCCTATTTACTCTAAAATTTGATTAATGCGATTGCAAACAAAAATTTGTTTTTAGCCGCACTAATCAAATCCCAGTGCACACTTCCTCCTCCTTGAGGAGGATTTTAAATTTTATGTTTTTCAAAACCCAAAAAACTGATTCGGGAAGCTTGGGCCAACTTGGGGAAAGAATTGCCCAAGATTACCTAAAAAAATCAGGCTATCGAATAGTTGAAACTAATTTTAAAAATACGACTGGTCGATGCTTGGGTGAAATCGACATTATAGCCAAAAAAGAACAGGCCCTATTTTTTATTGAAGTAAAGACTCGTCGAGGGTCATCTTCAAAAATTATCCTGCCCGAAGAAAACATTAATTCTCAAAAATTAAAACGTCTGGCCAAAATAATTCAGATTTATATCAAAAAGAAAAATCTTTACGATTTTCCTTACCAAATTGATGCTATTTCCATCTTAATCCAGCCAGATTCGCGAAAATTCAATCTTCGCCACTTAAAAAATATTTTCTTGTAAAGTGAAACAATTTGCCTTTCAAATAAGTATTATAGTATAATTAAAGCAAACAATTAATCTATTTCGTATGACTTTATCTAAAGATTTCCTAGAAAAAATTAAAAACAAATTAACTGAAGAGCAAACAAGAATTCAGGGAGAACTGGAAAGAATTGGCAAACCCAGCGAAGTACCCGGGGAATATGAAACCCGATTCAATGACATTGGCACAGATGAAGACGAAAATGCTTCAGAAGTTGAAGAATATACGGATAATCTGGCTCTTGAAAAAAATCTAGAGGGACAATTGAAAGATATCAACGAAGCTTTGGTTAGAATTGAAGATGGCACCTACGGTTTTTGTGAAAATTGCCAGCAAGAAATTGATCCCGAAAGACTTTTGGCTTATCCTAGTGCCAAAACTTGTATCAAATGTAAATAAAAAAACTTTTCTTGAGCATTTCTATTCCCAAAAAAACTTTTTCTTCCCCAACCACCTGGATTCTTTTCCTGCTTCTTATAACATTAGATCTTCTAACTAAGTTTTTTTGGCAAAAATTAGAGTTATCTACTATTTGTAATACTGGAATTTCTTTTGGCGTGGAATTTAATTCTATTTTTTTTTGGTTTATCTGGTTAGTCCTTACTCTAGGTCTAACTTTTTTTTATTTTAAAAGACTTTCTGCGCTCAATTTTTCTTTTTGGGAAAAATTTGCCTGGATTTTAATTTTTGCCGGGATTTTTTCTAATGGATTAGATAGAGCTATCCACAATTGTGTGCAAGATTTTATTCCTTTTTTGGGTAATATCTTTTTTTTCAACCTAGCTGATGTTTATTTATTCACAGGTTTTTTCTTCTTAGCTCTTAAACAAATAATTAGGCATCGATAACTTGTGCATAAGTAGTGTTTTTTTGTGATTACCTGTTGATAATTCGGAATTTATCCACATCTTTATTCTGCTCGCTGTGAACAATTTGGCCATTTTTTTCCAAACTTTTGTTTTTTAAAAATTATCCCCTTTAAATTCCAGTGGCTTTTCTTACTAATATCAACAGTTTCCAATTGCCAGTCGTTGGCTCAAAAATAAGATTATTTCAAGTTATACACTTTTTTTAAATTACTAATATTAATAATAAATTTAATATTCTTTATATATAATTTAATTAATACATATGAATTCCATTCTTTAATTTAGGATTGTTCACTCTTAAATTTAAAGGGGCATCTCTGTAAAATATTAATTTTGAAATATATCATATTTATTGTATAGTTAAATAAAATTAATATTTGGATATGTCAAAAAATAAATTAGTGGTTTTGGGTATAACTATTATTTTTGTTTTATTGGATTTGATAGTTTTTAAATTATTTGAAACTCAGAAATATTATCAAGATATTGCCGTTTTAGTAACTTTTTTTGTATTGGTGCCTTTTTTATATAATAAAATTATTTTAAAAAGAAAACTAAACTCAATAGGACTTACGGTTGGTAATTGGAAGCAGGGCCTTATTTGGTCAATTTTTTTATTAGTTGTTTCCTTTTTGGTTTTTTACGTTATTGCCAAATACACTCCTTTTTTGAATAAATATAATCTAAATGTTCAGGTTTCTCGAGATTTTTTTAAGTTTCTTTTTTATGAATTTGGTTTAGTTCTGTTTTTAAGTTTTGTGTATGAATTTTTCTTTCGAGGTTTTTTAATGCTTTATTTGAAGGAAAATTTTGGTCGTGGTTCGATTTTAATTCAGTGGGTAGTTTTTCTGGGTCTGGTTTTTTTAGGTGGGGAATTTAGTTGGAATTTTTTGCCTTATATGGTTTTTTCTTTTTTGGCCGGCATTATTACTTATAAGAGTAATTCTATTTGGTATGCTTGGATAAGCCAATTTATTCTTATTTTTACAATGGATGTTTTTTTTATAAAATTTTTGCTATAATATAAATACAAAAAAATGAAATTCAAAAAAATACCAAAAAGAAAAAATTTTGTAATAGCTTTAAATGTGTTTTTGGCTCTTTTTTTGGTTTTAGAGAGAACAGATTTAGTCTATGGTGCGGATTTGGTCCCTGATGATTATGCAGATGAGGTTTCGATAATGCCTGATGTTGGTTATTCTGGCATTGATGGTCCTGAAGTGGATGTTGTTTTTGATGACTCAGAAGGAGATGGAACTATGACGGCCAAGGCTATATCAACTGGATTTAATGGCGGGGATGAAGATTTGTATTTTACTTGGTATTTGAAAAGATCTGGTTGCGGACTGGATAAGGATCCTTCTTCTGATAAAAAAGAAAAATGCGATGAAGATAATGATGGAAAAATAACGGAAAATGATTGGAAAGTTAAAGCTGCGAAAATAATTGCAACCAACGGTTATACTGACGAAAGTAATGGAAGCTCTTCAAATGACGGAAATGATGACGGTTATCAAGCTTATCCGGAGTGGACTGGTGATAATGATGAGCCTAACTGTTATGTTCAGGATTTTGAAGACGGGGGTATCTATGAACTCAAGGAAACGGAAGAAGTTTTTACTTGTGCTAATCCGGTTTGTGTTGCAACCAAATCACTTTCTTGTAGCGGGGACAGTAAGCAGATTTGTCAGAGGCAAGCTGAACCTGATTGCCAGGTTACTGATGCGGAAACTTTTGTATCAGCTGGACAGTGTGACGGAGGAACTTTACTGTGTTTGTCTGGATCTTTTTCAAGTTCTCTGACCGACTTGGAAATTTGTTCGGCTTTGGGTAGCAGTTCCGGAGATAGTTGCGAGTCGTTAAGTGAGACTGTGCCGGGATGCAGTTTTGTGGAGAAAACGGATGGAAATATTTGTCAGCACTTATTTGCTCAGCCGGATGATGATTTGGATGAGGAGACGGGCGATGATGAGTTTGATGACGATGAAGAGGAATTTTGGGGAACTGATCCGAATAATAAATTTACGGCTGGCAATTCCAACGTGGATGAGGCCAATGTTGTTGGATTGGGCGTAGATGAATTTACCTGGAACTATTTAGATGGAGACAAAGTTGGCTTGGTGGTTGAAGGTGAAAGTATTATTGATACCAAGCACAATGATGGAACGAAGATGATTATGTGGGCATTTTCAAAAAACACTTGTTCGGCCATCAGTGACGCGATTGAAGAAAGAAGTTTCTATATAGACGACTTGTATGGTCTGGAATTTGGAATTTTGACTGTCAAAGATTTGGATTTGAATGATTGTTTGGAAGAGAACTTGTTGGATCCATCTGGTGAATCAGCTGACGGCTATTTGAGTGTTGATTTGTCAGTTTCTCCCACTGAACCAAAAAATGATCCTTTGACGGATGGTCCGGACAATCGAGGCAGCGTGGTTACTGCAATTGCTTCTGTTTTGCAATATGACAGTCCGGAAAATCTACTTTATGATTGGAATGTCGAGGTTAGCAGTGACGGAACTAACGATCCGCCGCTTTGGAAAGATATTACAGATGAGCTCACGGAACACAGTGTGTTATCAGGACTTGGAAATAGCAAGTTGACTTTCAAATTGAATCTTCTTTATGAGGATGATATTTTCCCTAACCAAAACGTGGAGCAATATCTGAAAATAAAAGTAAGAGCGTCGGAGGGCGGGGATGCTGCCGCCAGCGGAAAGGATGAATATATTTTAAAAATAAAGCAACTTGGACCGGATGTGATGGCCTATGATGCTGCTTATTCCGAAACTACCCAGAAATTATCTTTAGGCGGAGAGCTTTGTGGCGGAGATGATGAAATTGGCGCAGATTGTTTGGTTACAGTTAATCAGATAATTGGCTTAAGTGTTCCAAATGAAGATGGAAATCTGAGTGCATTTTCATGGAAAAAAGACGGGGAAAGTTTGACCTGTAGCAGTTCCATATCTAGTGGCTGTTCCAATGGGTCATCTTCGAATTTAGCTTTTTTCCCGGTGGTGGGCTCAATTGGCGATGAAATTGAAATAACAGCCAGTGCTATGAATCAGTCAACCGGGATTACCGAAACCTTTAGTAAAAAGTTTAAGATAATTCAGCCCTACGTTAAAATCGTTTCAGCCGATTCAGATTTAGTTTGGCCAAAGCAGTTGGGATATTATAAAAATCTTGACGGCACAGTGGCCTTGGATCTGAGCGATAAAATTTTCCAAGTGGTTGAAGATACTAAGGTTAGCTTGAAGGCAACTTTTTATCCCAATTCAATAGCTGAAACAGAAGGAGTGGAGGTTGTTTGGAAAGTATTAGGTGAAAGTTATAAGGGCGAAGATGAAATTTCTTTTACGGCCAGTAAAAATGCCGGCGGTTCCTATAATATAGAAGTTTTATCCACTTATTCACAGCCTGTTTCCACTAGGATGGCTCTAGCTAATATCTGGGGTATATCGCAAGTACAAACCGATGACGAACAATTGAGCTATGAAATACAAGTTGAAGTTTTGAAAAGTGAATATGATGAAGTTGCCCTTTTGAAAAATACTAAGAAATTTCTGGCCAATATAATTTCAAATACTCCTGAGCAAGTCGTCTTTTTCTTGAAAATAATATTAAGTGTCGTTTTATTAATTGGAATTTCTGGATTAGGTTTTCGTTTTATTCCAGGAGCTAACAATAATGAATAAAAAAAATATAAAAAAAAATAAGAAAAAACTGTTTCTGATGATAGCTTTGTGCTGCCTCATCTTTTTGTTGGCTGGAAAAACCCAAGCTCAGGAATACAAGATTATGGAAGCTATCCCGGGATTTTTTCAAGCAGGATCGGTCTTGGGACTGGCTGAGTTAATCTCGGCTATTTATAAGATGGCTATCTGGATTGTTGGAATAGCGGCTCTCTTCATGATTACGATTGGAGGTTTTTTGTAT
Organism: bacterium; assembly: GCA_003251635.1. Classification (GTDB taxonomy): domain Bacteria; phylum Patescibacteriota; class Minisyncoccia; order Moranbacterales; family GWC2-37-73; genus SZUA-486. The sequence goes on from QKEW01000008.1 coordinate 114,944, forward strand.
GCAACTAGCGCCGGAAACACAGCCACAGCCGGAAATGGTAAGCGGTTTATTAAGGATGCTTTGCTTGGCTTGGTTGTGGCACTGGGAGCTTATTTTATTTTAAACTTTTTTAATCCGGACCTGGTTAATACGAACAATATTACAACGGACTCTTTAACTAAAACAAGCGGGCAGATATCTTCAGTCGAGGTTTCAGCTGAAACTGCCACCTTGATTGAAAATTTGGAATTGGATGATTTGGCTCAAGAAATTTTGGATAGTTCCAATATAAAGCTGCAAGGAGCAGATAGGGCCGATTGTGCCAATTCTTCAGGAGAAAGGGTTAGTCCTCAAAAAAATATGCAAGAGTTAGCGGGTAGCACACCGATGACTGTTTGTAACGCTGCTTGTGAAACTGGCGGGGTGCCCTGTGGAGCATATCAGACCGCTTCAAAGAAAATGTTGGAGGCCCTTGTGATTTTGGGCCAAAGCAAAAGTTTTGAGGTTACCAGCTTTAGTGGCGGTCAGCACGGAAGTAATTCCTCGACTCACTATAAGGGTCAAGCTGTTGATATTGTGCCCCCAACCAGCGCTAATTGGAATACTTATGTCGAAGCCTTGGTGAGTTTGGGTGCTAATCCGGATCAAACTTTCTGTGAAGATCCTAAGGCAACAGGCGGAAGTATTAAGAGTTTAGATTGCAAGGTAAAGCATCATATTCACGCTTCGTTTCTTAACTCTTGAAAAGGAAGGGTGTTTTGATTAAAAAATGATAGGCGCAAGACTAATTGTCTAAAAATCAATGAAAAAGATTTTTATCGTATTGAGCATTCTGTTGCTTTTGAGTTTAATTTTGCTTTTTGTATATAATTTTGCCTTTGATGGTTCTATTGGAATTGAGTCCAAGGGGCTTAGCTTTAATAAAAACGATCTGTTTTCAACCCAAAACAGCGATGAAGCTGAATCTGGTAAAATTTCATCTTTAGTCAATGATGAAATTGACAGTATTTTTTTAGACCGAGATAATCAGAAGATCATCTATTATTCAAAGACTGATGGTCAATTTTGGCAGTTTGATTTGGAAAAAAAGAAAAAAAGTAATTTCTCTCAAAAATCTTTCCAGAATGTATCCAAAATCAATTGGTCAAATGATGGAAAAGGGGTAGTTGTTGAACGGGTTGACAATGGTCAGAAAGTTTTTTCTTTGTATGAATTTGAAACTGGTTTCGAAAACGAGTTTCGCCAAGGAATGGATGAGATTGTTTGGGATTATTTGGGAGACAAGATAATCTATAAGTATTTTAATCAGGACGACGGAAAAAGGAGTATTAATGTAGCTGGGAAGGACGGGGGCAATTGGAAAAAAATCACGGATGTTGATTTTCGAGATATTTCAATTGAGCCAATTCCTAAAACGTCTTTGATTTCTTTTTGGAATCAAGGTGTTTTTGCCGAGGAAACCAGTTTGTCAATCTCCAGTTTAAATGGCGGACAGCTGCGTCAAATTTTTTCCGGAAAGTTCGGTGCTGACTATAAATGGTCTCCGGATGGCAAAAAAGTTTTTGTCAGCTATCTAAAAGATAGTCAGAAGGATTTATTGGCAGGTGGCGTGATCGATATTGATGGAAATTTTGTAGCGCTTGATTTGCCGACCTTAGCCTCTAAGATAGTGTGGTCTTTGGATAACAAGCATATCTTCTATGCTTTGCCAGTGATTCCGGATGGTTTTGTTTTGCCGGATGATTATAAAAACGGAAATTTTCAGACGGCTGATAGCTTTTGGAAAATAAACATCGAGACCGGTGAGAAAAAACGCTTAGTGGAGCTGGAGGATATTGGCGGAGTTTATGACGCGAAGAATTTAACTTTATCTCCCAATGAAGATTCGTTGTTTTTTATAAACAGAATTGACAATAAACTTTACTCTTTTGAATTATAGTTTTTAGTTTGACTGATTGATAATAGAAGAAATATCCAAAAATAAAAAGAAAGGTCATTTTTCCAAAAAGGAGTGTCGATTAGTCCGTAAATCAAAGTATACAAAATAAAAGCTAGAAAAAAGCCAGCGAATCGTTTTTTTTGATTTTTCCAGGCTTGATTTAGCCAAACTAGACTGAGCCAGATAAAACCAATCAGACCAAAAATCGAGGTTTGTAAATAAAAGGCTAAAAATAAATTATGAGGCTGTGGGACCGCCCACTCAAGATATGGTGGAAAATATTTTTGATATTGAAGATACGTGTCCTGAAAATTGCCCGGTCCGATACCCAAAATTGGGTAATCTTGGATTATTTTTAAACTGGATTGCCAAATCATCAGGCGCGAATTGAATGATGATCGAGAACCGAACATGTGAACAATTCTTTCTTGAACATTTTCACTTGGAAAAATAAAAAATAGACAGATAAATAGGAAAAACAGCCAGAGAAGGCGGGAAATTTTTTTAGGCGTAAATATTATAAACAAGGTTATTGTCAGAGCAATCCAATTGCCAAGAGAAAAGGTGAAGTAGAGGGCAGTCAGAATCAAAATCAGACCTGGTAATAAATAATTTTTTATTCGAACCGAATTATTTTCTGCGATAAGGAAAATTCCGGCTAAAAGCCCAATTACCAAAAGCATGGCCAGATAATTAGGCGAGGCATAAAAAGACGCTAGCCGATTATCATAGGTTACCAGAAATAAGCTTTTATAAATCAAAGCTATGGCGGCAACCAAGGTTAAAGAGCCAAAAATTGTTATTAGAATTTTTTGAGTTGAAAGCGTGCTGGAAGCGGAACGGGTTTTTGCTAAACAAAACGCAAAAATCAATGGAATAATAAACCAACTTTTTATTATGCCAAGTCCGGATAGGGTAGGCTGATTAAAAATATAAGATAAAGCCAGTCCGATTAGTATGAGGCCGACTGGCCATCGCAAGTTTTTAATAGCTGATTGGTTAAATAGACTTGTTTCTTTATTGCTTAAATTCCAAATTAAAAAAAATAAAATTGATAAGATCGCCAAAAATTCCGGGATATTGGTTGGAATTTGGCAAAGGGAAAATCTAACCCAGTAGAAGGGAATAAGAAAGAGGGTAAGCAGAAAAAAAATATTAGTCGTTTTTGGTAACTTCATTATTTTGAGCTAAGGCCAGGAGAATAAAAAATATGCTCAGGACATGAACCGAATAGAGGGGAGTTTCAACTAAAGAGTAGCTTGAAAAGAAAATTAGAGAGGAGAATATTCCCAGATAAAACCAATCATGTCTTCTTTTGAACAGGAAAACTAATGTTGAAATAATGGTTAATAGGTAAAAAATTAGACCGAAAAACCCGCTTTCGGTTAGGATGTCTAAATATAAATTGTGGGCATAGATAGGATCTCGATAATTGGTAGTCGGCTCAATAGCCAGGGGTAAGTTGCCAAGTCCCACTCCCAAAGGATGTTGTTTGAATATTTGCCAGGATTTTTTCCAAAGTTCTATTCGGCCGAGATTTGATCCTTCTTGAAAATCAAAAGTGTCCAAAAAGCGTTGTCTGACTGGAGATAGGGTTGCCAAAATGGTAATAAACAGGAAAATCGTGAAGGCTATTCGGGCTGCTTTTCTAAAATTTATTGTTGAATTTTTTTTGATAAAGTAGCTTAAAAAAGCAAAAGAAGCAAAAATTATACCCAAATATCCTCCTCGTGAAAAAGTTAGTAAATTAACAATAAAAATTAAAAGAAAAACTAAAAGAAATTTTTTATTTTTTGTTTTAAGATAGTAGGCTAAAGCTAGTGGGGCAGTCAATCCCAGGTAAAAAGAAAACATATGGGGATCTGGAAAAATTGAAACTGCTCGGAAAATCGTTTTTCCTCCAACATTAACTAGCCAACTGGAATGTTCCCAGACAGCTGCTGAAAAGGATGGTCCCAGAAATATCGGGGATATGATCTTGCCCCAAAAGTTTTGTAAATTGTTGATAGCGAAAATAAATTGACTCAGAAATTGACCCAGGCCAATTAGAGCCAAGAAAAAACTCCCCAGTGCTAGGAATTTAAAAGTCTGCCAATAAAATTTTTGTTGAAATTTCTGGCTAAAGAGCCAAAATAATGGAAAAATTGAAAGAACGAAAAGGATTTTGCGCAAGCCCCAAAAAGGATTTTGAGCCCAAAAAAGAGAAAAACTCAGGAAAAATATAAAGCTGTAGAGAAAGAGGGCGGATGCAGAGCTTGGAATCAAAAGCCTTTTTCTCTTGAGGCTTTGGATGAGCCAAAAAATAAAAAGTAGCGGAATGAAAATCCTGACGGAAGCCAGATCAATGTCAGTTGCGGGCCTTAGCGCTAATTGAAAGGGTAGATATAGGCAAAAGAGTAACAAGAGTTTTTCTAGCATGATGGTTCGACGCCTAAATCTTTATAGTTTATGAAAATAAACCATAAAGACACACAAAATGATTCTGTCTGAAAATTAAATGGCTATTCTTTTATATCTGGGGTAGCAACTTTACTGGAAAAAATACTAAGAATCTCATGGGTCTTTATTGTCTTGGTTGCGAAAAGAGAAGCAAAGTATATCCCGGCTGAGCCAATAATTAGTAGAAACAAATTAATTTGGGAAAAGAAGAAGAGGAAAAGTGACATGAAGACACAAGATATGATTGATCCGCCAAAACCCTGAAATTTTGGAGTGTAGTTTAAATATTTTTTTACCAAATAAAAAGTGGCAAAAGCTACGAATAATTCAGTCAAAACCGAAATAGCAGCGGCTCCGAAATAGGAAAAAAGAGGAATAAGGATTAAGTTGGAGGCAATGTTGAAAATGGCAGCTCCTGAAAGCACCACCATTAGTTTCTTTTGCAAGTTGCCGGCAATAAGGATGTTGTTGAAAAAATTTCCAAAAAAAATGAAAATCAAAGCGAAAATCAAAACCCTTAGCACATTGGCTGATTGATGGAACTCGGGTCCGGCGATTAGGGTTATTATTTGTTCGGACAAAAACAGGGTTCCGATTGCCAACGGCAAAACCAAAATGACAAAAATTTTGAAAGTTTCATTAGAAATATATCGAAACCTTTTGCTATCGGTAAAAATATAACGCGACATTAAGGGTAAAATAAGGCCGATAATCATGGCGGGGAAGAAAGTGAAATTCTCGATAACTTTATAGGCGGCGTTGTAGATTCCCACTTGAGAACTGTTTTGGAGAATTGAGAGCAAGATGGTGTCTAATTTAAAATAAAGAAAAGTAACCAAAACCGAAACCCCCATAGGCAGAGATTCTTTTAAAAAACTTTTCCAGTAACTGAAATCAAAGCGAAGTTTTAGCGGAACATATTTTCTGGCTAAAAATAATACAAAAGTTAAATTAAAGATCATGTAAACCAAAAGAGAGGAGATTATGATAAGAAAACCCCAGTCTCGGACAACTGCTAAAATTATGATTGAGGTTTGCAGCGCTTTTCCTAAAAATTCAACCAAGGCAATTTTGTCCATGGCTACATTTTTTTGAAAAACTCCGTTAAGAACCGAATAGCCTGAAGAAAAAACAAAAGCCAAAGCTGAAAGAATAATCCCAAGCTTTACTTCGAATGAATAAGGCAAAAAGTAGGCAATCAGAGGTGAAACCAATAAGACTCCTAAAGAAGTGACTAATCTTAGCGCTAAAACATTGCCAACGATAATTTCTTCGTCGGCATTTTCACGGGAAATGTTGCGAGCAGTTATTGAATAAAGGCCAAGGTCAGCTATGGCTCCAAAAAAAGCAAAAAAAGCTAAGACCACGGAATAATCTCCAAAGCCTTGAGTTCCCAAATAGCGGGTAATAAAACCGATTCCAACCAACGCTAAAAATGTCGACAAAACCTTAGCGGTTGCCACAAAAACTACGTTATAGGCTATTTTTCGTGCAATGGCCATGTAACTAAGCCTTAAAAAGTGAATTTTAAATTTTGTGAAAAAATCAGAGACAATTAAATGAAATCACTCGGTTTTACCACGATTTTTCTTTCTTCACCCTCTCCGATACTTTCAGTAACTACGGCTTCATTCTTGGATAATTCCAAGTGTACCAAGCGACGCTCATAGTTCGACATGGGTTTCATGATGATGGAGCGTTTTTCTTGCAGAGCCTTGGAGGCTGCCTCCTTAGCCAATTCGATTAGGTTGTCATTTTTTTCTCTGCGGTAGGAATTTATGTCTATTACGAATTTTATTTTTTCCTCAGTTTTTTTTCTGGTTAAAAGACGGGCTAAATGTTGGATAGCTTGCAGATTTTGTCCGTGTTGTCCGATTAGGAAGTTAGAATCTTCATTGGTGGAAATGTTGCAAACAACTTCTGTTTCATTTTCTGATGAATTCGATGACTCAATTTTAATTTCAGGATCAAATCCCATTTTAAGCAAAAGTTCTTTAACTGTTTCTTCGATCAACTGATTGATTTCTTTTGGATTCTTCATATCTTTAAAATTAATGTTTGGCAACTTTTTTTTGTATGTAAATCTGCTGGATCAGCATGAATAAGGTTGAGGTCAACCAGTAAAGTGATAGGCCGGCGGCAAATTTTATTCCAATAAAGAAAGTCAGGGCTGGTCCTAAAAATAACATTTGCTTGTTCATCATCTGAGCGATATCAGGTTCATTATTGGCCTGTTTTTTGGTTGTTGAGGATTTGGCCATAAGCATTTTGGTTTGAAAAAACTGGGCGGCCGCAGCCAAAAAGGCTATGAAAACATTGGGTTTTGTTAAATCAACGAAGTAAATGAAGAATTGATTGATATTTCCAGGATCAGAAACGAATGAATATAATTGTTGGCTGTCAACCGTGAGTCCGCTCGAGGATATGTTAAATAGGATTCTGTAAATCGCAATCAAAAACACTAATTGAATCACGAGAGGCAAACAGCCGGAAAAGGGGTTAGTTTTTTCAGTTTTGTAGAGTTCCATCAACTCTTTGGCCTGCTGCTCTTTGTTGCCGGCAGTTTTTTTCTGGATCTCTTTGATCTTTGGTTGAATTTCTTGCAACTTTCTTTGAGAATCTATTTGTTTACGGTAAATCGGAATAAGCAAAGAACGCAAAAACAAAGTTATGAGAATTATAGAAACACCAAAATCGCCACCAGGAATTATGTCGTAAAGGAAAATCAGAATGTTGTATAGAGGTTGATAGATGAAAGCATGAAAAATTCCGCCCATTTTTTTATTTTAGTAAATTATTTTTCTTTAAAGCTGTTTCTAAATCCCTGGATATTTCCTCGGTTTTTAGGTTTTTAGCTGAAAATCCTTTTTTTAAACCAATAATCAGATTTAACTGGGGTTTGATCTTGAATTGTATTTGATAAACGGCGGCTCTCAATTTTCTCTTTATCTGATTTCTTTCAACGGCTTTCTTGAAGCTGTTTTTTCCAACAACAAATCCAAATTTAGTTTCCGGGCAGTTATTTTCTTTAACCTTGATAATCAAAAATTTGGAAGAAAAAAAGCTGCCATAGCGGAAAGTCTTTTCAAATTCTTGTTTATTTTTTAATCGATTTTTTTGCTTTAGCATGACTAAAAATCATTTCTATCTAAGCTAGACGGATAATTTCTTCCTTCCTTTCTGGCGTCTCTTCTTGATTACAGCTCTTCCGGTGGAGGTGCTCATTCTTTGAAGGAATCCATGTCTTTTTTTTCTCTTCCCTTTTTTTGGTTGATAGGTTCTTTTCATATCGTTACATTATTTAATTATGTTGATAACTAAATTGAGTGTACATTTTTGAAGTGAAAAAGTCAATGTTTTGTGTTTAAAAAAGCCAAAAAAGACTAGGGGAACGGATGAGTTTGAAAATTAAGTAAAAACCAAAAATGTTGGCAGTTATTAACAAGTTATCCACATGGTTAATAACATTAGTAACTGGTGTGGATAACTCTGGCGTGATATAATTTTTCCAACGGTAAAGAAGTTTCTATGAAAAATGAAGAACTTTGGCAAGCGGCACTGGGGGATATAGAGCTTTCCATATCAAAAGCTAATTTTATTACTTGGTTTAAAAATACCTCGATCATTTCAAATGAAAATGGCCGGGTGGTTATTGGTGTACCAAACGGTTTTGCTAAAGAATGGCTGGAAAATAAATATAATACTTACATTTATAAGGCCTTGCGCAGTTTCCAGGAGGATGTTCGGGAAATAAGTTGTGTCATTCATAATCCTCAAAATAATTCATCCGGGGAGAAAGCTGCCGAAAGAAGCCAGGCCAGTTCTTTTAATAGAGACAAGGCAGTTGAAAGCAATTTGTCTGCCAGTGAGCCCAGCCAAGTTCAGGCGGGAACCCAGCAAAGCTTCGATTATATTTCTGAATCCAACATAAATCCCCGTTATACTTTTGATAATTTTATAGTGGGTGAAAATAATGAGTTGGCTAGAGCGGCTTGCTATGCAGTTTCGCAGAATTTGGGCAGGATTTATAATCCGCTTTTTATTTATGGCGGAGTTGGTTTAGGCAAAACTCATTTGCTTCAATCAATCGGAAATGAAATTTTGCGTAAAGATCCAAAAAAAAGAATAAAATATATGACTTCTGAGCGGTTTGCCAATGAATTGATTGATTCGATCAGAAACCAAACTATAAATGAATTTAAATCAAGCTATCAGCAAATCGATCTTTTAATTATTGATGATATTCAATTTTTGGCTGGCAAAGAGAAAACCCAAAATGAATTTTTTCACATTTTCAATGCTCTTTATCAGATCAATAAGCAAATTGTTTTGAGTAGTGACCGACCGCCTCGAGCCATTGCAACATTGGAGGAACGTTTACGGTCGCGTTTCGAGGGTGGCATGATTGCGGATGTCAGCAGTCCGGATTTGGAAACCCGAATGGCGATCTTAAAAGCCAAATTGGCTGAGAAAAGCTTTTATTTAGAAGAGGATGTGGTGAAATTCATCGCTGAAAATATTAAAAACAATATTCGTGAATTGGAAGGATCGCTTAATCGGATCATGGCCGCTTGTGAATTTGGGCAAAAAGCTCCGGATATGGAATTGGTTAAGAGGACCTTATCAGATTTGATTTCTTCTGGAAAAAAGAAAGGTGTCCAGCAAAATCACGTAGTTGAAGCTGTGGCTAATTTTTTTGGCATAGATAAAAAAGATTTGATTAATAAAGGCCGAAAAAAGGAGATTTCTCGAGCTAGGCAAATAGCCATGTATTTGATGAGGAAAGAGCTGAACGCTTCCTATCCGGGAATCGGTAGTGTTTTTGGTGGACGTGATCATACGACGGCTTTGCACGCCTACGAAAAAATAAATCGGGAACTGGAAACGGATAGTAAACTAAGGGAAGATGTTGAGGTTTTGACAGAAAAGATATACGAAATATAAAAGTGGATAAGCTGTGACTAACTGTTGGTTTATTTTTTTAAAAATTCTTGTAAAATGGCTAAATAGCTGAAAATGGCAACTTAAACATTATTTGTCGGAAAAAATATGAAAGTAGTTTGTACTCAAGAAAAATTTAAAAAAGCTATTTATAGCACTGAAAGAGTGGTGGGTAAGCAAATAACCTTGCCTATTTTGGAAAATATTTTATTGGAAACAGAAGGCGGAATGTTGAAATTCTCGGCTACTAATTTGGAAATCGGAGTTTTTTTGAAAATCGGGGCCAAAGTTGAAAAGGAAGGTCAAATAACTGTCCCAGCTAAATTGCTTAGCAGTTTTGTGAATAATTTGCCAACTGATAGCACGATTTCTTTGGAAGCTGAAAACCAGGTTTTGAAAGTTTCAAGTGGAAGTGTGGAGGGGTCTATAAAAGGTTTGTTGGCTCAAGATTTTCCGATAATTCCAGAAATGGAAGGAAATTTTCTGTTTTCTCTGAATGCTCAAAAAATGAAAGAGTCGATCAATCGATTGATTCCATGTGCTTCTTTGGATGCGACGCGACCGGAGCTTTCAGGAATAAGCTGGATTTTTTCTGATAGTAAGGTTTTTTTGGCAGCCACTGATAGTTTTCGGTTGGCTCAACAGATAATTCCGATTAAAAAAGAGCAAGAGCAAGAATACAATCTCTTTGTGGAAAAGAACAATTCTTTAGTTGTTCCGGCCAACACATTGGCGGAAGTTTTTCGGGTTGTTGGACCAGAAACTAAGGAAATCAAAGTCTCCATAGAGGAAAGTCAAATATTTTTTCAAATTGATAATATTCGGATTGTTTCGCGCTTGATTAATGGAAAATATCCTGAATATAAACAGATTATTCCGAAACAATTTGCCACTCGAGCAATTGTTTCCAAGGATGAACTTTTGCGGGCGGTAAAAATTGCTGGAATTTTTGCTAAAAATAAAACAGGCGAGGTTCGTTTTGAAATTGATTCGGATGGCGGGCAGATCATGGTTTATTCCAAGGCTGAGGAGGTTGGTGACAATAAAACGGTTTTACAATCTCAAATTTCTGGACCCAAGCAAGAAATCATCTTCAATCCGCGTTATATTGTAGACGGAGTTCAGACGATTCCGACTGAAAGAGTGGTAATTTTGGTTAATGACAACGCCTCACCGGCTGTTTTGCGGATGATTGAGGGCAGTGAAAATAAGGAAAATCTGGACTATACTTACGTGGTGATGCCAATCAAGGCCTAGTCTTTATGAAAAAAATCGGTTATTTTTTACAAAAAAAGCAGTTAACCAAAAAAGCAGCTTTAGATGACAAAAGCATTTTCTATGTTTTTGATAAGATCATAAAACAGGAATATGGAAATCGGGGGCTGGAAAATGTGAAGCCAAGTTATTTTAAGGGTAAAAAACTTTTTCTCAAAGCGGAAAATTCCAATTGGGCTAGTGAAATTTGGCTTAATCGTCAGAATTTGATCGACAAAATCAACGCAGAATTGGGTTTTGACGAAATTGAAGAAATTTCAATTTAAGGTCCTTGCCAAATGAAAAAGTTTGTGGTAACATCTTGGAAGTGTTTCAGTCGCAAATAATTTATATCTATTTAATTTTGGGAAAAATCTATGCCAATTAAGAAATCGGCCAAAAAGTATATGCGAGTAACCGAAAGGAAAACTTTGCAAAACAAGGAGGTTAAGGGAGTTTTTCGCAGCGCTATCAAGAAAACTCGCGAGGCTGTTAGCAGCAATAAAATTGAAGAGGCGCAAAAATGGTTAAAAGTAGCCACTAAAGCCTTGGATAAAGCAGCTCAAAAGAAAGTTATCAAGAAAAATACAGCTGCTCGCAAGAAATCAAGACTTAATAAGGCTGTTAAGGCAGTAGCTGCAAAATAAGCTCATTGGTTTGCTTGTAAAAAAACGGCTCCTTTGGAGCTGTTTTCGGTTGACAAATGATGCTTGTTTGATAGATTTTTGAGTCGCAACAAAACTGAGGAGGTGTAAATTGGAATCAACAGAAGTGGGGCAAGTGAGGGGTCACTTAAGGATAGCAAGTTTACTGATTTTGCTATCCATTATCTTTCTCGCAGCGGAAGACAATTCTTTGTCTTTTATGTTGTCAATAAGCGGAGTGGTAGTAATTGTTGCCATTCTTAAATGCAACCTAGGTAAATCTGAAAAAGTCTGCATTTTTTTTGGTGTAGCGGGATTTTTATCTCTGGAATTTTTGCGGTGATTCCAGTGATAATAGCAATGGTTGCGTCGATTCTAAAATAATTCATTCGTAGAAAAATTTAAAGGCACGCCCCAAATGGGAAACGGCCTTTTTTAATCAAAAAAATTCAAATGATAATAAAACATCAGGGGTAAAATTATTTTTTGTTAATAATATAGATAAAATATGAATATTTGTATAGGTTATTGACATAAATCCTATTATTATATATAATTCATATATAAACTATATATATAATATATATCTAATTTATATATAAATATCTTTTATTTTTATGAGCAAAAACACTAAAAATCAATATTTTTATGAATTGGAAAAGCCAGAATTGAAAAAAATAGGATTAAAGGCTTTGGAGCATGTTTTTGGTGAGAAATCCGTGCAACTGAAAATCCTTGAATTGCTAAAAAAAGCTTCTTTTCCAAAGTATTTGTATTGGGATAAGGTTAAATATTTTGAATTGCCAACTGAAATTGGGAGTCCGGAATTGTTTTGGAAAGTTGTAAAAATTTCCAGAAACTTGGAGTCTATCAGGACCCCAATTAAAACTGAAAAAGGAGATTATTTTAGTTGGGTGAAAATTTTGAAATTGGATGAATTTTTGCACAGACTTGATTTGAATACGGGGGGTCATTTATCGATGTTTGCAGAAGATTTGGATGAAAAAAAACGTTTAAGATTTATCTCAAATGGGATAATTGAAGAATCCATTGCTTCTTCACAATTGGAGGGAGCGAATACTACTCGAAAAATGGCTAAGCAATTTTTACTTGAAGGAAGAAAACCTAAAAATAACAGTGAGCAAATGATCCTGAATAATTATGAGGCCATGCTGTACATTGAAGAAGATTTGAAAAAAATGAGCCTGGATACAAGTTCACTATTTAACTTACATGCCATTTTAACCAAAAACACTTTGTCCACTAAAGATATTGCCAGGTTCAGACGGGATGTGGACGAAATTGTGGTGAGTGATAATGATGGGATGGTTTATCACATTCCGCCCAGAGAAAGTTTTCTCTTAAGGGAAATGGAGAATTTTTTAGATTTTTGTAATGACAAAAATGATGAAGAAAACTTCCTGCACCCAGTGATCAAGGCCATCATGATTCATTTTTGGGTGGGTTATTTACATCCGTTCGTGGACGGCAATGGAAGGATGGCTAGAGCATTGTTTTATTGGTATTTGTTGAAAAAAGGTTACTGGGCTTTTGCTTATCTGCCAATTTCGATGACAATCCGGAAATCGCCGCAGCAATACAAAATGGCTTACCTGTACAGCGAACAAGATGATAACGATCTGACTTATTTTATTGATTACAATATTAATAAAATTAAATTATCACTGAAGGATTTTGAGGAATATATCGTTAAAAAAGAAAAAGAAGCCAAAATTTTCAGGGAAAGTGCAATTAAAAAATTCCAACTTAACGAAAGGCAATTGAAATTGTTGCAATATTTTCAAAAAAATCCAGAGGGTAAAACTTTTGCCAGAATGCATGCGAATATTTATCAAATTTCCTGGTTGACGGCGGCCAATGATTTGAAAGAAATGGAAAAGGACGGATTGCTTGAGTCTGAAAAAATGGGAAAGAATAAATTTTACCGCCCAACTACTAAGATAGACGAGTTTTTTGAGTGAACCGTTTAAACCCCCACGATAAACCGATCCAGGGCTAGGACCAGATCGGTTTGGCCAGTTTTGACTTGTTGGTCAATTTTTTCCAGGTCTTGATAGATTTTTTTCAATTTTTCTAGGGAGGTTTGGCGGATTTGGGACAACGATTTTTGAACCACAAACGGATGAAGCTTGGTCTGGACAGCAATGGCGCGCGGATCCGGGTTGCCGTTTTGCCAGGCGTCGGCAATTTTGAGCAGGTTGCGAATTTGGTAGATATACATGGAAAAAACATAGAAGACATCTTCACCTTTTTCAATTTGTTGATGAAAAAGGTCCAGGGCAAGTTTTTTATTTTGACTCAAGAGCGCCTCAATTGTTTGAAAAATATTGGATTGAATTTGAGCTTTAACCATTTTTTCCAAATCAGTTTCGGTTAGGGTGCCTTCGGGTTTAAAAGTTATCAATTTTTCCAGTTCATTTTTGAGTAAAAAAAGATCGTTACCCACAGTCGAAGCCAACAGGGAAACGGTTTTTGGATCAAAAGCTGTTTGAATTTTATTTTTTTGAAGATAGTTTTGAATCCATTTTTCCAATTCAAAATTCTTAAGAAGATCAAATTGTTGTTTTTTGGCGTTTTTGTCTAAGAATTTATAGAAGGACAGATTTTTACGAGGATTGGAATTTTCATGAAAAATTAGCGTTGAATCGGGATTTTTGTCCAAAGCAGCTTTTTTTAATTTTTCCAAAACTTCTTTTTGTTTTTCGCTGGAAACATTTTGAAGAAAATCCAAGGAGATTATCAATTTTTTTTGGGAAAAAAGCCCCTCATTTTGCCAAGAAGCTTCCAACTGGTCGGTTGAGGCTTCTTTTTGGGAAAAATCGATGATTATCAGGTTTCCATTAGGATTTTTTTGTTGGAAAAGTTGTTTCAGCTCGGAAAGTTTTTCCTCGGAACGGAATAAGTCTTCTCCAAAAAGAAATATGAGCATAAATTTGGTTACAAATAAAAAACACTAAAACTAAAGGTGTATCTAAATACTAAACGTTTTAGTGTTTTTTGAAAAGTGGCTCAGCTTAGGCGGTTGGTTCCCATTTGAGGGATTGTCCAGGCTCCAGAATTTCAACCCAAACTTGGCCTGGTACAAACTTGATTTCTTGGCCGGAGCTGTTGTAAAAATAAAGTTTGCTATCCAGCTTGGAACGATCTTTCTTCCAGCTGCCTCGAGTTTCTTGCCCATTGAAGTAAAAATAAGCCTCGCCGCTATCGCTGTCGTCATACCAAGGATCGCCAATTTCAACATTGTTGTAGCGACCACTGACACTTTCAACTCCGGTACTTTTTATTTCCGGTACATCAGCCCAAGGATCCTGTAGCCCTTTGCCGGTATAGTCTTGGTCGATGGTTATTTGTTCGGATTTGGCAAACATAACTACCACATTTTTAGGGGCTAATCTTTGGTTATTGTTACGGTCGGTATCCGGTTGTCCATCCCAACTGCGTAAATAAGTGTTAGAAGCTTTATCGTAATCATATTCAACATCGTAAGGCTGGGCAAAAGCTACTCGTAAATTTCCACCATTCGGTCGTTGGCTTTCAGCTAATTCGCTTTGATGTGGGTAGCCGGAAAAACTATTTTCTTGTTCATAGCCAGAGTTGGCCAACATTTTCAAAACATTTTCCTGGGTGATGCGCCCGGTATCTTCCATGCGCATTTGTCCGGTAGCTTCGCGACGATCACAATAGGAGCTAGTTAAGCAATTGACATTATCAATAACTCCTTTGCCGAGAAGGTTTTCGGCGAAAATTGAATAACCCCAGTGAACGTAAATAGCATCTAAGCCTTTGGCGAGGGGAATGTAGTCATGACGCCCGGAACGAATGGCACCAATTTCTTCAGGAATTTCGCAGCCATAAACGCCCATCAGACGAGTAACGGAAGCGGTATAGGCTGGCATTTCGAAAATCATGTCAGCTTGGGAGAAACCAGCGGCTGGACGAGCTTGAACATCGGCTGGTTGCATGACAGCTACCAATCGACGATTCCAGTTTTCGCAAGAAATTCCGGTAATCGGATTGACTGGGCCTTCATTTTTTATTTCTTCAGTTTTTTGACCCTCAGGATTTAAATTAATCTGTTCGTGTTGATTTTTGTTGCTGTTGGAGGTTAAGCGAAAAATACCGTAGGCGATCGCCATAACAATGACAATCAGGATTAATTTTTGTTTTCCGTTCATGGTTATTTTTTATGGATTAAATTTATTTTTGGCAATGCGGACAATAGAAAGTGCTTCTTTGTCCGATTGTTGATTTCTCGATTATTGTACCACAAATCGGGCACTTCTGACCATTTTTTCTGTAAACTTGCAAAACTTCTTGAAAATGACCTTTGTGTCCATATCCATCCAGATAATCGCTGTCGGAAGTGCCGCGCATTCTGACTGCTTTTCGGAGAATTTTTTTGATCGCTCGATGGAGTTGATTGATTTCGATCGCACTCAAACTTCCAGTTTGACGATGAGGATTAATTTTAGCCTCAAACAAAATTTCACTGGCGTAGATGTTTCCGATGCCAGTGATTAAATTCTGTTCCAGTAATACGGATTTGAGATTTTTTGTTTTGTTTTTTTGCAAAATTTTGGTCAGTTTCTGAGTGGTGAATTTTGGATTCAAAGCGTCAATGCCCAATTTTTCAAAATATTTTTCCAAATCGGCTTTTTTGACCAAATTTAGACTGCCAAATTTGCGGACATCGCGAAATTCCAAAAATCCGCTTTCTAAAAAGAAATTGTGACGTAAGATTTTATTTTTACTGGGCTTGTTTTGAAAAATGAGTTGGCCGGTCATTTTCAGGTGAACCAAAATGACCCAGTCGTTTTCCAGAAAAATCAGGATATTTTTGCCTCTTCTTTGAATGTCGGTAATTTTTTGGCTAAGAATCGTTTTTTTAAATTCAGAAAGACTTGTGTTTTTCAATGCTTTTTCCCAAGCAGTTTCAAAATTAACAATTTTTTGACCAATAATTGTTTGATGTAAATCGCTGACAATGGTTTGAACTTCAGGTAATTCGGGCATGGGAAGTTTTATGTTATTATTTGAAAGTAATGCTATTTTAGCAATAATTTTTAAATCAGCAAGTTGATGCCACACAATTTTCACACAACCTACAGCTTTTTGAAAAATAAAGAAATGAACTCTTTGTATATTTCCTATGCAATTTATCAGTTCGCTATGGGCTTGATTTCCATTTTTGTGCCGGTCTATCTTTATCAATCCGGCTATTGTGTGGTAGACATTCTGGTTTATTTCTTCTTGGTTTCAGTTTATTTTCTGGCTTTTGCTTTTTGGGGAGTGAAAATTGTGGAAAAAATCGGCGTTAAACACTCAATGCTTTTGGCGGTGCCGTTGAATATTATTTATTTTTTGGGTTTGAAATTCATTATTCAATTTCCGGTTTTGTTTTTTATCTTGCCGTTTTTTAAGGCGGTTAAGATGCAAATTTATAATTATGGATTTCATCTGAATTTTGTGGAACACTCTGATCGAAAAAAAGAGGGACGGGAGGTGGCTTTGATTCAAATGGGATCGCTTCTGGCCAGTGGGTTGGCGCCATTTTTTGGTGGTCTGATTATCAAATTTTCCAGTTACCCGATTCTTTTTATTGTCGGGTCAATCTTGCTTTTTGTTTCAGCTTTTCCTCTTTTTCTGACTAAGGATAAACACGAAAAAGTTCAATTTAGCCGTCAAGACTTATTTGGAGATATTTTCAAAAAGGAAAATCGGGGAGTTTTATTGAATTTTAGCGGTTATGCAGTTGAGTCCTGGATCGGATTTATTTTGTGGCCGCTTTTTCTGTTTATTATTTTGAAAAGCAGTGAAGCGGTGGGAGCGGTGGCTTCTCTTTCAATGATCTTAACTCTGGTTGTTTTTTATTTCGTCGGTCGCAAAACGGATGGGAGTGACAAAGAAAAAATGCTCAAAGTCAGCTCGGTTTTTTATTCGGTTGGTTGGATTTCGCGTCTTTTTGCCTATAACTTCACCTCAGTTTTTTTGGTGGACACTTATAAGAATCTTTCCATGCGTTTCATTCAAATTCCTTGGAGTGCCAATTTTTATGAGCAAGCCAAAAAAAGAAATCATTTTTATTTTATTGTTGAGCGGGAGTTCATTTTTCATTTCGCCAGGATTATTTTAATGCCGCTGCTGATTGCAATTTTCTATTTCGATTGGCTGCCATTTCGAATTTCTTTTACCCTAGCTGCTTTCGCTTCACTTTTCTATGCCTTTTCAATCAAAAAAAATTCCCCAACGGAGAATTTAGCTACAAACAAATCTTTTTAAAAGAGATTTTAGATTTCGCCCCAGTTGTCGCCAATTTTAACATCGACCTCCAAGGGAACTTTTAGGGTTAGAACATTTTCCATGACTTTTTTGATTTCTTGGGCAAAATTTTGGGAAATTTCCTTTTTGACTTCAAAAATTATTTCGTCGTGGACCTGCAAAATGGCTCGAGCCTGTTGAGAATATTTCTCTTCAATCAATCGTTCGGTCTTGATCATGGCTAACTTGACGATATCCGAAGCCAGACCTTGAATCGGCATATTGATAGCCATTCTCTCGGCGCCGGCGGCTACTTGAAAATTGGAAGAATTGATTTGGGGCAAATAGCGGCGCCGTCCCAAAATCGTTTCGACGTAACCATTTTTTTTGGCAAATTCTCGAGTTTTTTGCATGTAATTGGCCACGCCGGCAAATTTTTTCAAGTAGGTGTCGATAAATTCCTGAGCTTGATCACGGGAAATCTTGGCACTTTGAGAAAAGCCGTAAGCCCCGATTCCGTAGATGATGCCAAAGTTCAGCGCCTTGGCGTTTCGGCGCATGTTTTTGGTTACCTGAGAAAGTGGAACCTGGTTTATTTCAGCGGCGGTTAATTGATGAATGTCAGCTCCCTGATGAAAAGTTTCCATCATTTTAGGATCTTCGCTAACGTGAGCAATGGCTCGCAGATCAATTTGAGAATAGTCGGCACCGACTAAAACGCATTCGTCTTGAGCTTCAAAAGCGGTGCGCAAAAATCTGCCCAGCTCAGTTCGAATCGGAATGTTTTGTAAATTCGGATCACTGGAAGAAAGCCGACCGGTAGCAGTCACAGCTTGATTGAAAGAGGTGTGAATGCGTGACTCTTCATCCAAAAGAAGAGGAATGACATCCAAATAAGTATTTTTCAGCTTGAAGAGTTCGCGATATTGTTCGATTTTTTCAATGATTGGGTGGAGGTCTCGAAGCTTTTCCAATTCTCCCGAGGCGGTAGAAAACTTAGTCTTGGTTTTTTTGATCAGATTGGTAGGGAGCTTAAGTTTTTCAAACAGGATGTCGGAAAGTTGGGAAGGGGAATTGATGTTGAAATTTTGTCCAGCTAAGGAATAGATGGAGTCCTCCAAGTCTTGAAGTTGCTTGGCTAATTTTTCAGATATTCCTTGAAAGATGACAGGATTAAGCTTGATTCCGGCCAGCTCCATGTCGGCTAAAATCTTGATCAAAGGCATTTCAAGTTTTGTCAAAATATTCTCAAGGTTGTTTTTTTCGCCCAACTCTTTTTTTTGCTGGCGGGAAATTTCTTGGATTTTTTCAAACAGGATTTTGTAAAGCTTGAAATAATAGTCGGCTTTTTGACAGGCGCGTCTGGCGATAATTCCTTCGTTTTGAGTTTGAAGCATGGAAAGTTGACCTTTGGATTTTTCACCGAAATCAACTTCTTCGCCTAAGTGTTCCAGGATCAATTTTTCCAGATCGATTTTTTCTCCCGGGTTTAGCAGGTAAGTTAACAAAGTCAGATCAAAATCTTGACTGTTGAAATTAAGTTGAATTTTTTCACGAAGCAATTGTTTGTAGTCTTTTTTTAAATCAAAGCCGATTTTTCCAATCCTGTCATCTTCAAGTAACTGTTTGATTAGGGGAAATGATTTTGCTGAAAATGGAATGAAATTGGCACGACCGGTTTTGGTGCAAAAAGCTACCCCGCTGATTTTTTGGTCGGATTGAGCCAAGCAAAAAGCGATTGGGGAATTGCTGCGGATTTCTTCAAAGATTTTTTGCCAACCATTTTCGCCGACAATTTGATATTTAAAATCAGCTACTTCCTTTTGATTTGAATCGGATTTTTGTGGGGAATTTTCGCTATCCCTGCTTTGTTCGGGTAATCTTTTGATAAGTGAGAAAAAGTTCAACTCCCTAAAAAGAGCGGTAATTTTGTCCCGATCAAATTCGTGCAAGATTGCTGAAGGTAAATCTAGTTTAACATCAACTTGGCAGTCTATGGTGGCTAATTTTTTGCTCAAAATCGCTTGGGCCTTATCTTCTTGAAGTTTGTCATGAACCGAGCCTTTGACTTGATCCAAATTTTCATAGACTTTTTCCAAGGTGCCAAATTCTTTGAGTAGTCCAGTGGCAGTCTTTTCGCCAACACCCTTAACTCCCGGAATGTTGTCGGACGGATCGCCGCGAAGTCCCTTGAAATCGCGCAGTTGGTCCGGTGAAAAGCTGTATTTTTCCCAAACAGCTTTTTCGTCAAATAAAACTGAATCGGAAAGTCCGCGTCGCATGGTGAAAACCTTGGTTTTTTCATTAACCAATTGCAAGGCATCCATATCGCCAGTCACGATGATGGTTTCAATATTTTCTTTTTGCTGTTGGGCTTGATTGGCTAAAGTGCCTATCACGTCATCCGCTTCAAAGCCGGCTTTTTCATAGATGGGAATATTGAAAGTTTCGACCACTTTTTTAACCAAGGGAATTTGGGCGTAGAGCTCGTCAGGGGCTTTTTGGCGATGGGCTTTGTAGTCGGCAAATTCTTCGTGGCGAAAAGTCGGTCCAGCCAAATCAAAAGAAGCCGCCACGTAGTCAGGCTGGAATTGTTCAACGACTGAAAGCAAGGTGGAAGAAAAACCGTAAACGGCGTTGACCAGTTCGCCTTTTTTGGTGGTCAGCGGTGGTAAGGCATGAAAAGCGCGGTGAATGAGCGCATTGCCGTCGATCAGGATTAATTTTTTAGGTTTATTTGGCATGGTTTAAGTATAAAATGTCCAGGGAAATATGACAATGATTTTTAAAAATAAAAAAACGTCTGGTTAATATTTACCGGTTGATGTTAGCCACCCACCAAAAATATAGGCTGATTGTTTTGGAAAGAAAAACGGGTTAAAATGGTAGTACAATTTGGACAACAGCTTTTGGGCTGGATTTTGACGGGGCTTTGGGGTCTTAACAAAATATCGTTGATATGCTTTTCCAATAAAAAGCCCCCTAGCTTTAACAGCAGGGGGCTTTTTCTATGTCTCATTTTTTATTTTTAGAGAGTTTAAGTTTCCAATTTTCCAGCGCTGAAAAAATTTCCAAAAACAATATTAAAAAAATCCTGATTTTAGCTGAAAGATAAATTTTTATTTTTCAATCAATTCAACTGAATCAATCGTGATTTTTTCCAAAGGTTGATCTTGCGAATTGGTGGCGGATTTTTCAATCTGGTCAATCACTTCCATTCCGGAAATCACTTGGCCAAAGTTGGTGTGATGACCATCAAGCCAAGGAGTCGCCTCAGCGGTGACAATGAAAAACTGTGAGCCATTGGTGTTGGGTCCCGAGTTGGCCATAGCCAGTGAACCGCGAACCAATTTTTCATCGTTGATCTCGTCGTTAAATTTATAGCCTGGGTCGCCGGTTCCGACTGCCACTTTGGTCCAGTCTGCTTGCTTGGAAAGCGGATCGCCGCCTTGAATCATGAAATCTTTGATGACTCGGTGAAAAGCGGTGTCGTCATAGAAATTTTCTTGAGCCAATTTGAGAAAATTTTCAACGGTTTGGGGTGATTTATCGGCGAAAAATTTCACTTCAATGTCACCCAAGGAAGTTTTCAAAATTGCCCGGTCATATTTTTGGATCAACTCCAAATTTTCATTTTCCATAGAATTTTCGTTAATTTTATTATTTTCTTGTTGGACTGCTTGATTGATTTTCTCTTCGGCTGTCTTTTTGGTTTCCAATAAATCGGAAACGTAGTTGGAAGATTCTTTTTGAGCGGATTTTTCTTGAGGATTGGTATTTATTTTGTAATAGGCAAAGGCAGCTAGGACAATAAGAACAAAAAGGATGATTTTTTTCATAAATTTTTTATTTTAAAATTATTTCTCGTCTATTTCCATCCAGATGACGAAAGTTCAGCCAAATGGAATTTTCCGGCAAAAGCTCAAGAATTTTTTCCGGCCACTCCACAATAATAACGCAATTTTTCTTTTGGAGGAAATCTGGCCAACCTAGATCTAACAAATCTTGGGAACTGATGCGATAGGCGTCAATGTGGATGGCTTCCACAATCGATGAATAATTGTTGTTTGTTTTTAGTTGTGAGTTGTCAGTTTTTCGGTTATCAGTTTTTCGGTAGTTTTTCAAAATGGCAAAAGTCGGACTGGTAAAAGGGCCTTCGAAGCCTAATTCATTCAAGAGTCCCTGGGTAAAAGTTGTTTTGCCTCCACCCAAATCTCCCTCCAAGCACAAAACTTGGCCACCGGAAAGTTTTTGAGCCATTTTCCGAGCCAAATCTTGAGTCTCAAGTGGATTTTGGGTGATGAATTTTTCCATACCTAAAGCTTAGATTATTTTGGGCAAAAAGAAAATACCCGCCTCGGAAACTAGTTTCCAAAGCGGGCATTGATTGATCTGCCATTATAACGGATGCGAGCATTATCCGTTTTGATGGAGAATTCGAATTTTTGCATAACAATACCGGAGGGTTCTTCTTTGCGGTATTGTTCTTTCGGTGGCCGGCTGGCATCCAGTGCTGACCAGGTTTGGCTACTTGGGTCATAGACCCGAATAGTGTTCCTTGGGGCGGCGCAACCGCCGAGAAACAGCCCCAGCAACAGCGTCATAACCAACATTTTTTTCATAAAACCTCCTCGGACGCTCGGCGTCCTTTTTTTGAATAAGGAACTAATCTAAGCTAACAATATAGCATAGCATATTTTTCCAATTTTGTCAAGTCGGAAAAAGGCGCCAATTGACACGCCGAAAAAAGCCTGATAAATTGGAAGACTGGCCGAAGGCGTGTGGCGCGTAGCTCATAGCGCCAAGCACGAAATGCGCAATGAATTAACTCAAAATCAAAAGCTATTAACCTAAAACCTAACCGCCTAAAAACTAAAAACTGCTAACCAATATGGTTTTAGATCAGGAGAAACAATTTGAAAAAATCATTACTGAATCTGAGGAAATTTTGATTTTGTTGCCAAGAAATCCCAGTGGAGATTCAATCGGTTCGGCTTGGGCGCTGAGCTTTTTTTTGCAGAAAAAAGATAAAAAGGCCACGATTGTTTTTGAAGATGGATCAGTTGGGGATAAATATGATTTTTTGCCTAAACCGGAGAAGGTTTTGCATGAACTTTCCGGTACGCAGGATTTTATTTTGTCTTTCAATACCAAGTTCAATAAAATCGTTGATATCAAAACGGAAAAATTGGACGAAGAGCTTCGAGTCTATATCACGCCGGAAAAGGGCTCCATTGATCCGCGTGATTTTTCCTTTATTCCTTCGCGCTTTAAATATGACGCCCTGATTGTTTTGGGCAGTCCCGATCGGGAGTCTTTGGGAAAAATTTTTGAGGATAATCCGGATATTTTCTATGAAGTGCCGGTGATTAATATTGATTTTCATCCGGAAAATGATCGTTTTGGACAAATGAATGTTTTGGATATGGCCGCTTCTTCAGTGGCAGAGATTTTGTTTGATATGTTGGAGAAAATTGATGAAAATTCTTTGGATGAAAAAATTTCCTTGTGTTTGCTAACGGCTATTATTGAAGCGACTAACAGTTTTCAAAATCAAAAAACTACGCCGAAATCCTTGTTGATGTCAGCCACTTTGATGAATAAGGGAGCGGACCAGCAAAAGATTATTCGCTATCTGTACAAAACCCAGCCTTTTTCAGTTTTAAAGCTTTGGGGTCGGGTGATGGCGCGACTGCGCTGGGTGGAAGATTGCGCTTTAGTTTGGGCGCCGGTTCTTTTGGAAGATTTTGTGCAAAGTCGTTCCAATCCGAAAGAAGTCGGGTTGATTTTGGATAAAATCATGGAAAATTATTCTCAGGGCAAGATTTTTATGGTTGTTTACGCTAAAGACAATGAAAAAACCCAGGTAATAATAAAATCCAGCGAATTGCAGGTCATTAAAAAATTGGCAGCTATTTTTGATGGAAAAATAAGCGCCGGTGTGGTGGAATTTTCTCAAGATGAAAATAATCTTCAAGCAGTTGGAGAAAAAATCAGCGAGAAAATAAGCGAAATCCTGACTTAATTTTTGAAAGAAATCGAACTGGGTTTTTGGTAAAAATTTTTTGGCAGACCTCTGCAGTCTGTTTTTTGTTTGGGTATAAATCAGGTATGTATGTCAACTTGCTCTTGGGTTGATACCGTTTTATAATTAAAATCAGAAGAAATAAAAAAGAAACAAAAAAATGGTTAAGGTTGATAAAAATAATTCAAGCGGTTTTGCTCAAAGCGACGATACTGACAAATTGCTCAGAAAAATGCGCGATGAATCTGAGGAGCAACAAGCGGCTAGAATTGCTGATGAAAACAAACTTACTTATATAGATTTGAATATTTTTCCGGTCAGCATTGAAGATGTGCGAACAGTTTCTTTTGAAGATTCAAAAAAATATCAGATAACTGTTTTTCAAAAAACCGGAAGAGAGGTTCATGTGGCTTTGATTGATCCGAAAAATAAAGAAACTTTGGATTTTATCGAGTCGCTTAAAAATGACAACGGTTGGAACATGCACATCTACGTGATTTCCTTGTCTTCTTTGAAGAAAATCTGGAAGCGCTACGAAGAAGCTCCTTTCATGGCCAGCTTGGAGAAAATGCAAATTTCTTTGACGGGTAGTGATTTGGAAAAATTCGAACAAGACTTTGGCGGTCTTTTGGAACTTAAGAAAAAAATTCGGGACATTCCAACTACTCAGGTAGTGACGATCATTATGGCTGGAGCGGTTAAAATGAAAGCCAGTGACGTTCATTTTGAACCGCAGAAAGAACAGGTGCGTTTACGTTTTCGTATCGACGGTGTTTTGCAAGAAATTGGAGATTTGCCGCCGGATATTTATCGATTCATTCTTTCGCGCATCAAGATGATGGGCAAGATGAAAATCAACGTGCGCGATATGGCTCAGGACGGACATTTTTCGATTGATTTGGAAAATGGCGGATTTAATGTGCGGGTCAACACTATCCCGGGAAATCATGGCGAATCTATTGTGATGCGTCTTTTGAATCAATCGGACATCATGCTTTCAGTTGAAGATTTGGGGCTTCGCGGTTTGGCCTATGAGCAACTTCAAAAACAAATTGAGCAACCCAACGGAATGATTCTAACTACCGGTCCAACTGGCAGCGGAAAGACTACCACGCTTTATGCGATTATCAACAAGCTCAATACGCCAGATATTAAGATCATTACGATTGAAGATCCGATCGAATATGAGGTTAAGGGTATTTCCCAAACTCAAATTGAAAAAGACCGTAATTATACTTTTGCCGAGGGCCTTAGGGCGATCGTGCGTCAAGATCCGGATGTGATTTTGGTGGGTGAAATTCGTGATGAGGAAACTTCGGACATTTCAGTCAACGCGGCTTTGACTGGTCACTTGGTGCTTTCAACTTTGCATACCAATAACGCGCCGGCTTCAATTCCGCGTTTTATTGAATTGGGGGTTAAGCCGAATTTGATCGCGCCTTCAGTCAATGCTTTTATTGCCCAACGTTTAGTCCGAAAACTTTGTGAACATTGCAAAGAGGCCTACACGCCGGCTCAAGAAACAATTTCTTCAATTAAGAAAATTCTTTCAATCATTTCACCCAAAGCCAAAGTTGAAATTCCTAAAAATATCGAAAAATTGTATCGCCCAGTTGGTTGTCCGAAATGTCATAATCTGGGCTATAAGGGTCGAATTGGAATTTTTGAAGTTTTGACCATCAATGAAGAAATTGAAAAATTGATTTTGGAAATGGGCGGCGAAAGGGAAATTGCTCAAGCGGCTATGGAAGATGGAATGATAACGATGGCTCAAGACGGAATTCTCAAGGCGGTTAGCGGGGAAACTTCCATGGAAGAAGTTTGGCGGGCGACTGGGCAAAGTGAGTTTTTAGAAACGATCTATGAAAAATTGATGGAGCAATCCTTGTCGCGATCAATCACGGTTTCTGAAAATGATTTGCAGAAAGTTTCGCAAAATCTGGATTCGATTGAAAAATTGGGAGAGCTGATCAAGGGGGCTAACCAAAAGGCTATTGCTAAATATATTTTTGCCAGCAGTTTGCTTTTGGGAGTGGGTGACATTCATATTGAGCCCGAAGAAAAAGATGTGAAGATTCGTTATCGAATTGATGGGATTTTACAAACCATCGCAACTATTCCTTTGGATGAATATCCAAGTTTTTTGGGTGAAATAAAATTTCTAAGCGGATTTAAGGCGGACGTGCGAGACGGAGTTAAGGATAGCCGTTTTGCAATTGAGCTGGAAAAACCTTTTGAAAAATTGACAGAAACCAAAGTGGATGTGCGCGTCTCGATTATTTTGGGTGGTTTTGGAGAAACGGTGGTTATGCGACTCCTTAGCAAATCAGCAGTGGCTTTGGATTTGACCAAGTTGGGAATTCGACAGCAAACACTGGATAAGATCATGCATGTCATCAAAAAACCCAATGGTATTTTTCTTAACACCGGACCGACCGGTAGTGGAAAGACTACCACGCTGTATAGTATTTTGGGAATTTTGAATCAGCCGGAAGTTAAGATCATAACAGTGGAAGATCCGATTGAATATCAAATGGAAGGTGTTTTGCAAACTCAAGTTAATGAGGAAGCCAATTACACTTTTTCCACGGCCCTTAGATCGCTTTTGCGTCAAAATCCGGACATCATGATGATTGGAGAAATTCGCGACAATGAAACGGCTAATATCGCAGTTCAAGCCGCTTTGACTGGTCATGCTATCTTTTCGACGCTGCACACTAATGATGCGGCCGCTTCGATTCATCGTTTGCTTAATATGGAAGTGGAAAGCGATGATTTAGCCACGGCTATCAATGCTCTAATGGCGCAAAGATTGGGACGCAAGCTTTGTGAGTGCAAAGAAAAAGTCATGCCGACTGCCGAGGAGAAAAAACACATTGAAGAAGTTTTAGCGACGATTTCTCAAAAGGCTGGAGTGGAGATTCCAAAAGTGGAATTTATCTATAAGCCCAAGGGCTGTGAAAAATGTAATCACATTGGGTATAGGGGTCGTACAACCATCACGGAAGTTTTGGTGGTCGATCGGGATGTGCAGGAATTGATTTCGACTCATGCGCTTTCTTCGCAAATCAAAGACAAGGCGGTCGAAAACGGCATGATCACCATGCTCCAAGACGGAATTTTGAAAGTTATGGAAGGCGAAACGACCTTGGAAGAAGTGGGCAGGATGGTTGGGGAATAAGCGATATTTTTTAGTATTAGGGATATTTATATCCCACAGTTTAGTTGATAATCTTTTGACTTTTTAATCCATCTCTTTGTTTTTTTATCTAACTTTTCTTGGCGCCAAGAAAAGTTACAAAAGAAGCGCGAACATGACTCGCGCTGTTGAAATTTCTAACTCTGCTCGCTAAAATTTTAAACATGGGTTATTCAAACCACGAAAAATTTTGGCCGCTCACAGAGTTGAAATTTCCAAACGCGCTTCGTAATATTCGAAGAAATTCATTTTAAATGCAAGTTAATTTGAATTTTTGAATAAAAAAACGCCCCCTGACTCTTTGCGAGCGCAGGGGGGTGTGTAAAACTTTATCGGTGCGGGTAGTATTCCAATTTCTTGGAATATCTTCCAGGACCGGATAAATCCGAGGAAGGGAATGCCTCGATTTTTATTATTACTCCATTTTTATCTCTAAAGTGCCTGAAGTAGACACTTTCTGGATATATGGTGCGCCACTCCTCATCAGGGTAAAAACCTTCTTCTTTGATTTCTTGATCAATATTGTGAAGAAAGTTTTTAATAGATGTGGGTATTTGCTTGGGATGGTCGGTACTTTTATCCCTGAATGAAAATGCAACAAGAAGTAGAATAATTATTAGCACAAATGCAGTTTTTTTTATTGATATTTTCATGAGTATTTCCCTTTAGTATTTTTCTGGTTCAAATCTAGTGTCTGTCCACCAGCCGATGTTAATTTCGGCCCCATTGTAATAGACAACGTCAACGTATCCATTGGGAGTTATTTCCAAGACGGACAGTTCATCATTCAGTTTTATCATAACTCCGCCTTCGGGCGTGTTGACCCATTTTCCGTAAAATGGAATCTGAGGAAATCTCAGATCCTTTAGATCAGCCAGACACTCCTCGGCTTGCTGAATGATTTCCGGAGAAATATTCAATTTTTCTTGGCAATCGGGGCAATATAGTTGTATGCTTGCCTCAAAGCCTAGGGCGTTTACCGCGGAAAAAGAAATAAAAAGCAAAAAACAAAAAGAAGTTGTTAAGAAACTTTTAAACATAGCCCGCTCCTTTCATTGAAAAATCGCTGGTTGAGTTACATGGAAAGGTAATTAACAAAAAAACGATTTTTACTGATATGCAGGCAAATCCCAGAAATCTGGATCCGGAGGTTCGTCTTTCTTGGGTTCGGTAGGAAATGAACACCGGAATCCATTTTGCCTAAATTTTATCAATAGGTCATCCTGTTCCTGCTCTATGGGAATGAATCCTAATTTATTCCAGGAACCAATTTTCATATTATTCTTGTTGTTTGAATAATAGAAAACCTGCCCGTTTGACTCTACCATAATGAATGATAGGTCGCAGAGAACCAGGATGGCCCCTGAATCCTGGGTGCCCCGCCATTTTTCAAAAGCTGGAGCTGGCGGGAAGCAATTTTCATCAAGCCAAATTTCAATTTCCTTTAAAACCTCACAAGGAACCCTTAAGGGTTCCTCGTGTTGGTTCATGAACTGCCCAAAAACTGAAGTGGAACACAAAACAATTGTAATTGTCAAAAAGCCTTTCTTGAGCATAGCCCCTCTTCTCCTTTTCGATAAAATCGCCTGTTTTAATTTAAAATAAAAAAAACGACTTCTAATGATTTGCAGGCAAATCCCAGAAATTTGGATCCCCGGGGAAGCGTCAGTGTCGAGGAACAGCGCAGCCGAAACCACAGTGCCCGTGTCTTGGCAAAAAGACACCATTTGAGGACAAAAGATAGAAATCCCCAAACTGCCTGCAAATCACTAAAAACCGTTTGATTTTTCTTTATTTAGTTGTGAACTTAACCACGAAGGTTCAGTCTAGCACAGCTTTATTTTTTTGTCAAGCGGTGTTATAATTGGTTACAAACCATTTGAGCTTATTTTTGGTTTACTAATCTTAGTACGTTTTTGGGTAGATTTTTATTTTAGATTAAAAAATATTTTTTCTATGATTACCAGCAGTCAAGAAAATTCGGAGGATGTGGTTTTGGACAGCACTCTGCGGCCGCAAAAATTCGAGGAATATGTTGGCCAAGAGAAGGTTAAGGATAACCTGAGGGTTTTTATTGAGGCTGCCAAAAAAAGAGGAGATGTGATTGAACATGTGCTTCTCTATGGACCAGCCGGCCTTGGCAAAACCACTTTGGCTAATATCATTGCTAAAGAGACCGGAGTTAACATTCGGGTAACTTCCGGTCCAGCTATCGAAAGGGTTGGAGATTTGGGCTCAATCCTGACCAATCTTTCAGACGGAGATATTCTTTTCATTGACGAAATCCATCGTCTCAATAAAACCGTTGAAGAGGTGCTCTATCCGGCCATGGAGGACTACAAGTTGGATGTGATCATTGGCAAAGGCCCTTCGGCTCGAACTTTGCAATTGGATTTGCCTAAGTTCACTTTGATCGGGGCGACGACCCGTTTGGGTTCGCTTTCCAATCCGCTGCGAAGCCGCTTTGGCGCCATTCATCGTTTGGAGTTCTATACTCAAAATGAAATGGAAGAAATCATTCGACGCAGCGGCAAGATTTTGCAGGTGCAAATGGATAGTGCCGGTTGTAGTCAAATTGCTCGTTGTTCGCGTCAAACACCACGGGTGGCCAATCGAATTCTCAAAAGAGTGCGGGACTATTCCCAGATTTATGGAGACAATTTGATTGAAGAAAAAATTGCCAAAAAAGCTCTGGAAATGCTGGAGGTTGATCATTTTGGTTTGGAACCGACCGATCGTAATATCTTAATGACCATCATTGAAAAATTCGCTGGCGGACCGGTTGGGATTGGCACGATTGCGGCAGCCACTTCTGAGGAAGTTGAAACGATCGAAGATGTCTATGAGCCCTATCTGATTCAACTGGGATTTTTAGCTCGCACTCCACGTGGACGAGTGGTAACTGAAAATGCCTATCGACATTTGGGAAAAGATTTTCCGGTGGAAAAACAAAAAAATCTGCTATAATAAAAATAGTTGAAAACAAAAAATGTTATGATTGCAATTTTTCAAATACTCTATGCGGTGGTGATTCTGGTTTTTCTGCTTTTAAGCCTGTTTATAGTCTATCACTTGCTCAAATATTCCTATGATAAGAAAGTCACTTCTTTGATGGTGACAATTTTTGTGGTTTTTACTGGACTTTTGATTTTTTCCAACATTATTTTGTTTCTTAATTTGCCGCTGGAGGATTTGTTCTACAATTTTCTCTAAAATTTCATGTATAAGCTTAAGGATTTTAAATTTCAAAGCATTGGCCAATCCGAAGAAGAGGTGATTAAGGTCGTGCATCGCAATTGGTTTGACATCGCCAGTCAATATTTTTTGGTTTTTTTGGCGACCATTATTTTTTTTGCGGGAATTTTTGTTTATCCTTGGATTTTTCCGCAATTCGATGATCCAAGTTATCGAATTTTGTTTTTGTTTGTGGAAAATGTTTTCCTATTGGCTATTTGGGTTTATTCTTTTTTGATCTGGGTGGATTATTATCTGGATATTTGGGTGGTGACCAGTGAAAGAATCATTAATATTGAACAGAAAGGCCTGTTTATTCGCCGAGTCAGTACGGCTGAATATGAAAAAATTCAGGATATCACCGTTGAAGTTAAGGGTTTTTTGCAAACGGTCATCAACTATGGAGATGTGCGGATTCAAACGGCCGGTGAATTGGAAAACATTATTTTTCGTCATGTCAGCAATCCCTATCAATTGAAAAATCTTCTGGTAAAGCTGCAAAAAGATAAGGAGCTTCAAGAGAAGCAGGCCTTTGGGGCAATGATTCGGGGTGAGAATAAATAAAATAAAAAAACGCAGGGGGTAAAAGTTTGAGTGGGTTTTTGCTCAAGAAATAAAACGAAATATTTTTGGATGACGCTACTTTCAGTTTTGGGAGTAGGTTTTTTATTGAATAAAAATCATATTTGTCTGGCTCAAAATGATGAAGGTGAGGAGGTGGCAGTTTGTGAAAGCGGCATTATTATTAATGAAATATATCCTTTTACAACGGAATTTGTGGAATTAAAAAATATCGGTGAAGAGAAATGCGATTTATCGGGCTGGAGCATTACGGATGAATTGGGTTTTGATCCGGAAGATGTCACATTGAAAGAAAAAAGCTGGAGTTATCATCGAATATTTGCCGCCGAGAATACCTTGATTGATTCAGGCGGATATTTTGCATTTGAGGGAAATTTAAATTTGAACGATCCTGATGATAGTGTCAAACTTTTTAATTCACAAAAAGAGAAAGTTGATCAGCTTATTTATGGCAATTCGGTTAAGGGAAAATCATACAGTTTTTTCGGAGAAAAGTGGGATTGGGTGAATCCAAGCTTAGGATTGGAAAACAGTCAGCCCCAAGTTGAAGAAGAACTAGCTTCAAGTTTGCAAATTGCCATCAAAATCGACAAAGACATCTATCGGGACATCTATGCCGATTTTGAAGTTACGGCTAACGAAAAAGATTTTGGAGTAACTTGGGATTTTGGCGATGGACACAAGAGTTATAAGGCCGAGACCACTCATAAATATGAAAAGATTGGAGAATATGAAGTTAGCGTGAAAGTTTCCGGTCAAGATGAAACTGTTTCCAAGCAAATGGAAATCGAAGTGGAAAAATTTCCGGATTTGAAAGTGCGAATTGTGGCGGTTAATCCCAATCCAATTGGCGATGACAGCGAAGAAACCATAGTCATTAAAAACAAAAGTAAAAAGAAAATCAATCTCAAAGGCTGGAGCTTGGCCACTGGAACTTCCGAAGAGGAACTGACCAATCATCCAATTCACGAAGATTTGAAAATTAGGGCCGGCAAAGAGGCGACGATCGATCGAAATGACAGCGCTTTTTCTTTAGGCAATCAAAAATCTTATATCGAGCTGCGCTATCCGGATGGACGAGTTTGCGACGATGTCGAATACGAAAGTGAAAAAACAGTTGCCGAAGGTGCGATTTATCGAAAGGATAAAAATGGCCAATGGATTTGGGATTTGAGCGGTTTGGATGAGACTTCGGCGCTTAAGGAAAATGACTTTGGCGACGGCGAGGTCGAAACCATTTTCGGTTTTGCTCAGGAAGAAGATGCGCTGGAAACAATCAGTTTGCTTTTGGATGAATTTGAAAGGGAATGGGTTGGGATTTATGGTGAGAATGACTTAGTCCAAAACCCTGCTGATGAAGTTGCCGCGGCTTTGAAAAGTGACGCTGAAATTGAAATCGGACAAATTTCTCCAGTTGAATTGGAAAACATGTTGGAAAAAATTTGGAAAGATTCAGCCGATAATTTTTCAGCGCCAAAGAAGTTGTCAAAAATTTCTTTGGATAAAAATGGAATGAAAATTGAAAATAATCAAATAAAATTTACACATTCAATCAAATCGGATCCGCATTGGGTAGTCAGTTTTTGGCAGAGCTTTTCTAATCAGGCCAACGCGAAGATAAATTCGATGCTCAACAAGCGCGAATATGAAAGTTGGGAGTGATTTGTAATTAACCTCCCCTCGGTCCCCTCCGCATCCCCCTCCCTTTCAAGGAGAGGGTCTGGGTGAGGTAAATTCTTGGCAAAAAGAAAATCCCCCAACAGGCGAGGCTGTCGGGGGGATAGTTTTTGGGAATCACTTGTAGATATAGGGAAGAATTTTTTCCCCATATCCGCGTTTTATTTGCTCAAGGCGGATGGATTTCAGTCCGTCTTTGCCGATCCAGTAGAGCTTTTTCAATCCAGTGTCAGTCATTTCCAGAAGGTCTTCAATTTTCTCAAACCCAAGCCGTTTAAGAGCGTTGATGGTTCTGTTATTCAAATTTCCCCAGGCATCTTTTTCGTTCATGACAACCTCCTCGAGCTAGCAGTGATTTCGGAATTATCAAAGTTCAGTTATTTTTTTTGCATCTATGATTGTGAATTTTATTTCGCACTTAACATTTAGATTGTTTTTGAAATAATCTTCAAGCTGTTTTTGCAAAATATTCTCAAGTTCAGTTTTTGAAATGAAGTGACTGCTTGGAATTTTTCCAAGTCTTTTTTGAATTATTTTATCAATCTTATTTTTCCATGGCTGAGAAGGATCATAGAACCATCTTTCTTTCATGAAATAGGATTTTAGAACCTGAGTTAGTGAATTTAACAAATTTGGAAGTTCCTCATCCAGAATGGATATGTGAAATTTATAGATGAGATTCCAATTTTTATTTATCAATTTATGATTAAAATTTTTGTCAATTTGAATTATTTTTTCATGATGGTATTTGAGAAAATAAATATTTTTTTCTGGCAAGTATGTTATTTTTTTGGAATTGTAGATAAAAACTCGGGCATTATGGTCAAAATTTGTCTTGATAAGGTCGATGGGAATTATTAGTAAGAACAAAAATAAAAATATCAAACAAGTCACTGTCCATTTATCCTTCTTTATTTTCACTTTTGGGAAAATGCGATCCATTACCAATAAAAAAAGCAAAACTGGCAAAAGAATCAAAATTGTCGTCAAAAAAATTGGCCACTGAGTTTCTATGGCTAATAAGGAGGAAATAAAATGACCTGTTTCTATAAATGTCTTTACGGGTATCAAAATCAGAGAGAAAAAAAATAGAAAAAACACTGCAATGGTACTAAAAATTGAACGGATTATAGTCATGACAACCTCCCTTGGCTAGCAGTGATTTCGGAATTTTTCGTAGTGGGGATATTTTTCAAAGAAAATTTTCTTTTCTTTTTTGAACACAAAATATCTTCCCAAAAATAAAAACAAAATTAACAAAATTGCTAACAAATTACATGTGGCAATAAAATTGATGCTGTATTTATTAAAAAGTAAAAAAATAAACAGTGTTCCTGCTGCTGCATAGTAATAAAACACTATTCGTGCAAATTTTTTTAACCGTTTTTCACTTCCTGCTTCACTCCAGTCTTTCCAAAATTTCTCGCGTTCTTTATTGCAAAATTTTCTGTCAATCAGTTCCATTTGTCCACATTCGGGACATTTTTCCCAGAGGGCGGTTCCGCAATGTCCGCAAAAATTCGGACCGGCGGTTTCTTTTTGGCACTTTGAGCAAATCATGGCAATCTCCCTTGGTTAGTCTAGCCATATTCTTTTTATTTTGATTAAAACCGTGGCGCAGATGGAAGAATAAACTAAAATGAGAATTCCTATTGCAATTATTGTTTGCCAGTCCCAATTAAATTCCAGGGACGTTTCAAAAATAGAAATGACAAAAAGAAAATAACTTTCTTTGATTATGCTTAAACTTATGGCAATCAATAATCCTGGCAGCGCGAAGGTGGTGATTTTAATCCAGGGTTTTAATTCCTTAGTATCTTTAATGAGGCATGATGGTATTTGCTAACAGCCAACATTATAAATAATAAAATAAAACCGGCAGTTGCAAGCAGGGTCGACATAGTAAAGCAAAAAATTAACTCCATGATTCTTCTCCTTTCAAATTTCTTTGATTAATTTTTTTATTCAGATAAACTGTTAGCCAAACAAAAAATACATCGATAGAAGTTCTGATTACTAGTGAAATCGTTGGGTGTGATATTAGATAGGGTTGGATCAAAAAACTTATTTGCAAGCCATTGGTTATAAGGAAAATACTGAATAATATTCGCATATAACGCCTGCCTGGATCCCAAAAACTTCCCAGACCCAAAAAAGCAGTAACAGCCATGTTTAAAAGTAATTCTCCCATGTGACACCTCCCGTGGTTAAATTGTCAAAGAAAATGTTTCTTGATCTACAAGGAAACAGGTAATTTTCCCTAAAAATTAACAAATTGTCAACGAAAAATTGTAAAATATGGTCTAAAATCAGCCAAAATAAGGAAAAATAATAAAATTTCATCAATAATATTGACAAAAATGGGGAATTGGAGTATGATGATTTTATAATTAACCTCCCCTCGGTCCCCTCCTTGAAAAGGAGGGGAAGTGACGTGAGTTGAAACTAAAACGCGATTACCCCCTCCTTTTCAATGAGAGAGTCTGGGTGAGGTAAAAAAATATGGACCAAGATTTAATCAAACTTTTGGAAAATTCCGGTTTTACTCAAAAAGAAGCGCAAGTTTATTTGGCGCTTTTAGAGCTTTCCGAAGGAACCGTCAGTCAAATCGCCAAAACAACCAAGCTTAAACGGCCGATCATCTACGTGGTTTTGGAAGGTTTGATAAAAAGAGGTTTTGCCAATGAGCTGCCGGAAAGAAAAGTCAATGTCTATCAACCAATCAATCCAACTGTGATTTTGGGACAACTCAAAATGTCGGCCAAAAACTTTGCCCAAATGCTGCCAATCCTGCAAACCTTGGGAAATGACAGAAAAAAGAAACCCAAGATTAGGTTTTATGACAACAAGGAAGATATTTTGAAAATTTGGGACGGCGAGATGAACATTGCCCAGGAAGCTTTTTTCATTTCTTCCTATCAAAAAATCGAAGAACACTTTCCGGGAAAAATTGCCGAGTGGATTGACAAGGCTCAAAAAGGTTTGACGGGCAAAGGCTTTCGTCATTTGATAGCTGACGATCCTTTGGAACTCGAGTTGGCACCCAAATTTTTGAAGGTTGATCAAAATGTCAGGATCTTATCCGAGCTGCGCGGTTTGAAAATGGATTTTACGATCTATGACAACAAATTGGCCATAACTTCTTTGGAAGAAAACCCCTTTATTGTAGTGATTGAGTCGCCGGAACTGGTCGCTTCCATGCAGATGATTTTTGAATTGGCTTGGGAGAAGGGGAAGCGCGTAGCGCGTAGTGCTTAACGTATAACGTATAACGTAGAACGTAAAACGTGGAACCTGTAACCTGAAGCGTGGAGCGCGAAACGTGAAATATTGAACGTGAAGTTAAAAAGAAAATCCCCCAACAGGCGAGGCTGTCGGGGGGATAGTATTTTTTAGTTTTGACTTAGGAAGGCAAAAACCGTCTTCCCGCTGACTTCATTTTCAAGCCAGCCATTAACTGAGCAGTAATCAGTTGCATCAGTGTCAGCTATTGCACGCCTTAGCTTGTACTGGCCGTCAGCGCCGAGGCACGGATTGTCAGCCAGAACGCAGCTTTCAAATTGACTTTTTGAAAGTTGCTCGCGCATTTTTTCAAAGGAGACTATCCTTGCCGGCCAATAATTCCTTGCATAACCGGCAGCTAACACGGCTGCAATGCAAAACCACTCATCTTCTTTTCCGCCACACAACTCAGCGGCTGTCTCGAATATAATTTCTCTCATTTTAAACCCCTTTCTTTTTTATTGGCTAAGTTGTTGAAAACTTTTTTTCTGTTTTTTGAGTTATACTATTAGGAATTACATTACAAGCTTTTTGCTAAGGAGTCTTTTGAGGATATCCCCCCAGTTTTTACCTTGAAAAGGAATGACACCATTCTGGCAATATCTGCATGTATTACCCTGGGCATCTACACCTGTTCCTTCGCAGTCGTAGCAATGGATTGGTTTTCTTTTAATATCTATTTTCTGCACTTTAGATGTAAAAAGAATTTTTGTATCATCAATATTAAATACATACTCATAAAAATCAGGAGGGTTGCATTGTAAGCAATATTCTGGAAAATTCCATGGATCTTCACGTATAACAGCTATGAACTTAACTTTCATTTTTATGCCAATAAGGGCGAGACGCCACCCCAATAAATCCCTGGCAGGATCAGGAAGCCCACCTTCATATGAAATTTCCCACCCAAAGCCGGGTTTGATATGCAGGTTTGTTAGCAGAACTTCAAATCCTTTTTTGTATAAAGGATTCACTGCTTCAAAATATGAGGAGACTATCGAGACATTATGGCCTTTGAGTGTATCAAGGGCTGATTGTGTTTTTTCGGGATGTTCAACGATAAGAATTTTCACAGCGTCCTCCTTTAATATTTTTAAGTTACTGTGTTACCTGGGCAAATTCTCAGCGTAACAGGCGATTATACCTTATTTTTACCAATACGTCAATAATTATGTCAATATATTAAATATAATCAAAATAATACAGAAAATATTGACTAAAACAAGCCAAATATGTTATAATAAGAATGTTGTCAGAATTGATAACAAAATTATGAATTTACTCCAAAAAGACCTAAAATCAATTGGATTGAGCGAAAACGAAGCAGTGGCCTATTTGGCCTTGCTTGAGTTAGGTGAGGCTTCTGTCGGAGAAATCGCTAAAAAAGCCGAGCTTAAAAGGCCAACGACTTATTTGATCATGGAATCTCTGAAGGAAAAGGCCTTGATAAGTATGGTAAAGCGAAAGAAAAAAACTTTATTTTTGGCTGAAGATCCCAGAAAAATCAATGAAATTTTGGAGGAGCGCAAACGAAAAATAGATAAAATAATGCCACAACTTCTTTCAATTACTAATTCTCTGGAGGTTAAACCTAAGATTCAATATTTTGAAGGAGAAGAAGGGATTAAGAATGTTTATCGCGATACTTTGAGATATCCAAATCAAGAAATGCTGGCCTTTTTTTCCGACTCGTATGCCAGGGGTTTTGAAGAGGATTTTTTTGAGAATTATTATTTTCAAAAAAGAGTTGAGAAAAAAATTTGGGTCCGAGCCATTTTGCCAAATCAAAAAATGACTAGAAGTTTAATGGTTCGCGACAGGGAGCATTTAAGGAAAACAAAATTGGTCAGCAGTGAACTTTATCGGATTGAAGTGGAGGTTAATATATATGGAAAAAATCGAATTGGAATCATTTCTTTTGAAGAAAAATTTGCTTTGATCGTGGAAAGTCAAAAAATATCTCAGAGCTTGAAAAGTATTTTTGAATTGCTTTGGAGTTTGTTGCCGGAACATAAGCATAACGCATAACGTGAAGCGTGGAGCGTGAAATGTGAAAAATATCTTCCCCCCCCCTCCTTTTCAAGGAGGGGGTCTGGGTGAGGTAAAAAAATGCAAAAAATTCACAACAGAAAAGAAAAACTAGAAAGCAGAAAATTATTGCGTAAAAATGCGACACCGCAAGAGATAATTCTTTGGTCTCGATTAAAAAGTAAGCAACTTGGCTGCAAGTTCAGAAGACAACATTCAATCGGTAGATATATTGTCGATTTTTATTGCCCAGAACATAAATTGATTATTGAAATTGATGGATCCCAACACAAATCTGAAGAAGCTTGTAAATACGACAAAGAAAGAACCGAATATTTAGAAAAATTAGGCTTACAGGTCATAAGGTTTTGGAACAATGAGATTAATAATAATTTAGAAGGAACTATCCTGAAGATTTTGGGATATTTAAAATGATCTTAATCCATAACCTCCCCTCGGTCCCCTCCTTGAAAAGGAGGGGAAGCGATGTGAGTTGAAGCTAAAACGCGATTGCCCCCCCTCCTTTTCAAGGAGATGGTCTGGGTGAGGTAAATTCTTGGCAAAAAGAAAATCCCCCAACAGGCGAGGCTGTTGGGGGGGATTTTATTGATGCGAGATGGGGCAAACGAATTTAACGAAAAAGTGAAAGATAGGCCTCGCTGATTGAATGTTCTTGCGAATATTTCTCAGTCAGCCTTTTCTTTGCGATAGATCTGGTTAAATCTATCCAAATAAAAATTCCCAGGCACAGGAGAAACCCAAAGGCTAGCCCTGTTGTGAAACCCCACAGATCTTCTTCAAAAATCCCCAGGCCTGCAAAAAGCAAACCGAGCATGAAAGGAAGGGTAAAAGTGAGAACCGCGCATCCAACTAAAGGTGGGTCCCCCATTTCTTTCAGGATGATTGATTTTTGATAATCTGGGTTGTTGCGACAGTGAGTTCGCATCTCGTTTTCTCCTTGCGCTACGACGTTTATGTTAAATTACTCTGCGAAAAAAACATGAATGTTAAAACCTAACATGCGAAAAAGTGGTTGTCAATTTTGAATTTTTTCTTGAAAAGCTTGTTTTTGGATGTTACATTGTATTAAAGATATAAACCTTAAGAAAGGTTTCCAGCTGGAAGTCGAATATTTTAGGGCTCGTGATCTGACGACTTATAACCTAAAAGCTATTAGCTGCCAGTTAGAAACCTGCTAAAAATATGTCTGGACACAACAAATGGTCGGGAATCAAACATCGCAAAGGTGCGCAAGATGCCAAGCGAGCCAATATTTTCACCAAGTTGGCGCGTTTGATCACGATTGCTGCCAAAGAAGGGGGTGGCAATCCGGAATCCAATGTTAAGTTGAAATTTGTGATGGAACAGGCTCGCAAAGCTAATATGCCCAAGGACAATGTGGAACGAGCTATCAAAAAAGGCACCGGCGAACTCAACGACGGGTCTCAAATCGAAGAGGTACTCTATGAAGCTTATGGTCCGGGTAATATTGCCATGCTGATTAAATGTGCGACTGATAATAAGAATCGAACAGTTGGAGAAATCAAGACGGTTCTAAACAAATTGGGTGGCAAGATGGTGCCGGAGGGCAGCGTCAGTTTTTCGTTTCGTCAATTGGGTGAAATTGAAATAGCAGTCAATGAAGACAATTTTGAACAAGTTGAATTGGAGGCGATTGAAGCTGGAGCCGAAGATACGATTTATAGTGGTGATTTTTTGACAATTTATACTAAGCCTGAAAATCTTTGGCAGGTCAAAGCTGAATTGGAGAAAGGTGCAAGAGAAGTTGAGGGAGCAGGATTGTCCTTTGTGCCAAGTCAGAAAATTGAAATCGATCAAGACACTAAATTAGACTACGAAAACCTTTTGGAAAAATTAGATGAACTCGATGACGTCCAAGAAATTTATGACAATTTATAAGGGGCTACGGGTTTTAGGTATTGATCCAGGCACGGCCACAGTTGGTTGGGCGGTTTTGGAGCAGCTTCAAAATGGTCAGGTTCAAGCGGTTGATTATGGGCACATCAGTACCGACAAGGATGATCCAACAGCTCAAAGGCTTTTGGAAGTGGCAGATGATTTGAGGGAAATAATAAAAAAATATGAACCACAAGAGGCGGCAGTGGAAGATCTTTTCTATTTTAAAAATGCCAAGACGGTTATCAAGGTGGCTCAGGCACGCGGGGCGATTCTTTTGACTTTAGAGCGCTTAAATGTTATAATAGGGGAGTACACACCCCTTCAGGTCAAGCAGTCGATTACCGGATATGGACGGGCGGAGAAAAAACAAATTCAGTTGATGGTAAAAAATATTTTGAAACTTCGGGAAATTCCCCGACCGGACGACACGGCTGACGCCATTGCAGTCGCGCTTTGTCATTTAAATAGCCGCAAAATGCAAAACATGCTACAGGCTTGATTGGAAAACAAAAACCTTTTGATAGAGATAGAAAAGATAAACTTATAATTTTAACGCTTTTATGGAAAATATCAATCCGGTTTTGGCTTATTTGGTGGCTCGGGGTTTGCCTTTGGATACGGTAATCATGCTTTTCATGTTGCCGATCATTGTGACTTTGATCGCTTTTTTTCGTCAGGTAGTTGGAATTAAGGCTTTTGGAATTTATACTCCGGCTATTGTGACTTTTGCTTTTTTGACCATACCCAAGTTGCGCTACGGAGTGGTGGTTTTTGTAGCGGTTATTGTTGTGGGAATGTTGATGCGCTATGCCTTGAAAAAGTTGAGACTGCTCTATTTGCCGCGGATGGCCATTACTTTGAGCGTGGTGGCATTTTCAATGTTGATACTTTTGGCCTTGGGCGGTTCTTTTCAGCGAACCGGTTTGGCTTCGGTCAAAATCTTTCCGATTTTGATCATGATCACTTTGGTGGAAAAATTTGTGGGAACGCAAATTGAAAAAGGTAATCGAACAGCTTTGATTTTAGCCTTGGAGACTTTGGTAATTTCTATTATCGGATTTTATTTGGCTAGCTGGAATGGTTTAATTGAATTTATCATCGCTTATCCCTGGGCGGTTTTATTTACCATTCCGATCAATGTCTTTTTGGGTAAGTGGGATGGTTTGCGTTTGTCGGAATATGTTCGCTTTCGCAATGTCTTAAAGAATATGTAGCTCGGGCCTTTGGGTTTTTCACTATTAGTCGGACTTAAACTATGGAGGGAGTTTTGAAAATGTTAAAAAATGGTAGGAAAATTCTGGGAATGAATGCTCGCAATATTGATTACGTTCGGCCTTTGAATTTGAAAAAATCCAAAAAATTGGCGGATGACAAGATTTATAGTAAAAAAGTTTTGCAAAAAGCCGGTCTGCCAGTGCCTGATCTGATTGCTAAAATTCGAACCATTGAAGAGTTGGAAAAATTTGATTGGAGCTCGCTGCCAAACAGCTTTGCTCTCAAGCCTAATCGTGGTTTTGGCGGGGAGGGTATCGTTGTGGTTTATGGCAAGAAAAAAAGTCGAGATGAATGGATCAAGGCCAATGGCGATATTTTGACGGTGGATGATTTGAAAAATCACATTCGCAACATTATTGATGGAACTTATTCGCTTTCCAACACGCCAGACGTAGCTTTTTTTGAACAGCGCCTGACGTTGCTCAAACTTTTCAAGCCCTATTCTTTCAAAGGCATTCCGGATATTCGCGTGATTGTTTTCAACAAGGTTCCGGTCATGGCCATGCTCCGGCTGCCCACTCAAGAATCTGGCGGTAAGGCCAATTTGCAGCAGGGCGCGATCGGAGTTGGAATTGATTTGGCAACTGGCACCACTACTACAGCCGTTTTAGGCAAGGGCCGCTATATTGAATATGTTCCCGGAAGTCGCTTGCTGCTTTCGGGTATTAAGATTCCTTATTGGCAAAGTATTTTGAAATTTTCAGTCCAAGCCCAAGAAGTTTCGGGCTTGGGATTTTTAGGTGCGGACATTGCGATTGATAAAGAGCGCGGGCCGGTTTTTTTGGAACTCAATGCACGGCCGGGGCTTTCCATTCAAATTGCTAATCTGGGTGGCCTCAAAGAAAGACTGGAAAGAGTTAGGGGAATCAAAATCAAAACAGTTGAGCGCGGCATTCGAGTTGGTATGGATCTTTTTGGAGGTGAGATTGAAGAAGAATTGGAAGAAATTTCCGGCAAGAAGGTGATTGGTTCGATTGAGAAAATAAAGTTGATCGGCAAGGAAGGACAAGAAATTGAAGTCGAGGCTAAGATTGATACGGGGGCCATGTCGACTTCGATTGATGTTGAGTTGGCGAGGGAATTGGGATTTGGTGATTTAACTGAGTTTTTTGACAAGATTGAATTGCCAACCGGGTTTGTCAGGGAAGAAGCTCAAAAAATTATGAAAGATTTGAAACAGAAACATCAACACCCGGATTTAATTGATATTGATATAATATTTTCATCTAATGGTGTGTCGATTCGTCCAAAGGTTAAAATAGAATTTATAATGGATCAATTGAGAATAGCCGCTAATGTCAATATAACTCAAAGAGCGGATTTGAAATTCCAAACCATTATAGGCAAGAGGAATCTGAGCCGGTTTTTGGTGGATGTCAATAAATAAAATAGGCATGAAAAAAAGAGTACTAATACTTTTCAACAAGAAAGATTCTGAAAAATCTATAGGATCCAAACAATATGAAGATCTTTATTTGTATGCATCTGAAAAAGGTATTGAATTTTGTCGGGCATCTATTGATGACTATGATTTGAAGAATAATTTTTTTAGAGAAGTTCAATTTTTTGATGGGGCGAAGTGGTTTATTGAAAAAAATGTCAAGCCCGATTTGGTTTTGGACAAATCACCATATGAAATCGGCGAAGAAAGAAAAAAAATCAGAGAATATATTTCGGCTAAATACGTTTTTGTTAACGATTTGAAAATTAGCAGAGTATTAAGTGACAAATGGGAAACCTATAAAGAATTCGAAAATTTTTCGCCCAAAACAATTTTGATAGAAAATGATCATGATTTTGAAAATATTAATTTATTAAAAACTGAAGAAATAGTCCTAAAACCTAGGAGTGGGTCTGGCGGCAAAGATGTTAAAATAATCAAAAAAATAGATTTTTCTGGGAATAAATTACAATTTCCATTTATAGCGCAAGAAATGGTGAATGCGGAAAAAGGAATAGCGGGTTTGGTTGATGGCCCGCATGATTTGCGAATTATTTTTAAAAACAGTACTCCTTTCTATGCTTTTCTGAGAATACCTCCAAAGGGTAAATTAATAGCTAATGTTTCAAAAGGCGGAAAAGTCAAAGTTGTTCCGATAAACAAAATTCCAGAAAATATTTTGGATCAAGCACGATTCATATCAGAAAAAATGAGTGAATTTCAAAGCAAATTTTTTTCTATAGATTTTATTGTGGATAATGAACAAAAACCTTGGATGCTTGAAATGAATTCTCGTCCCGGACTTATTTTGGAAGACGAGGAGTTGGAATATAAAGAATATTTTTACGATAATCTTTTGGATTTTTTGCTAAGCATATAATATTTATGAAAAAAATATTAGTTTTATTTAAAAAAAGTGATTGGAAAAAAGACTATATTCCTGATGAAAAATATAGATTTTCATACGAATATTTTTATAA
Organism: bacterium; assembly: GCA_003251635.1. Classification (GTDB taxonomy): domain Bacteria; phylum Patescibacteriota; class Minisyncoccia; order Moranbacterales; family GWC2-37-73; genus SZUA-486. The sequence continues at coordinate 158,062 of QKEW01000008.1, forward strand.
TAAATGCGCCGAAAAAGGAATTGAAATATATAGAGCTTCTTTTGGTTGGTATGATTTCAGAAAAAAAATATTTAGACATGCTTGGAAGTTTAATATTGACAATCAAAATTGGGAAAGAGTTGCTGATATTGTCCCGGATTTGATATTTGATAAGGTTAAGCATAATGCTGAATCTTATAGTAAGACTGAGTTGATAAATTCTAAATATAAATTTTTTAATTCGTTAGAGTTTACGAAAATTATTGACAATAAAATTGTAACGTCAATGTTGTTTTCGGAGTGGTCAAAAAAATGCATCGTTATTAATAGCCAAGAGGAACTTAAAGCATCGCTAGAACAGATTCAGACTGAAATGGCTGTTCTAAAGCCTACAAACGAAAGTGGTGGCAACGGTGTTATTATAGGGAAAAAAGAGGAAATATTGAATGTTGTTGGCAGAAACAAAAAAATGTTGAATAATTTTATATTACAAGAATTTATCGACTCGTCAGCTGGAATACCAGGCATAACAATCGGAATACATGATCTTAGGCTGGTTCTTATAAATAAAAAAATTGTTTATTCTTACATAAGAAAACCAGCGAAAGGAAGTTATTTAGCCAATCTTGCTCAGGGAGGAACTAAGGATATAATTGATATAAGAAAACTGCCAAGGTCCTTGGATGAGATAGTCAAAAGGGCCCATGATATTTTCTCATCTTTTAAATCGAAGATTTATACGATAGATGTTATGTTTGATCAAAGCGAAAGGCCTTTTGTGATCGAATTGAATTCTATGCCTGGGGCGCATTTCGAGGCTGGTCAAGAGTCTGCCAGAAAATTTTTTTATGACAATCTCCTTGAAGTTTTTTTAGATGAATTAAATTGATGATTTGTTTACTTTGAGATTAGAAAATTTAAATCAATTTTTACATGGTAAACCCTAAGTTTTTTAATTAAACGACCAAGTAGGTTTTTCTAATGAAAGTTGGATGGTTATGAATTGATTGGCTGATTTATAGATTCTATAAAATCTTTGGCCTAACTATAATTTGTTTAAAATTTCGGGAAAACTAAGTAATATTTTATGGAGAATTTAAGTCAGCCAAAATTTTTGATAATAGGAAGAGAAGATAATGAGAATGTGAAAGATTTGAAGTGGGAAATTCGGCGGCGGGGTTGTAGAGTTGCGTGTGCCCAAATGAAAAATTTGACAATGAAAATAGATAAGAGCGACGGTTTTTTTGAATTTGTTGATACTAAGAATATTTTAAAGGTAGCGGATATTTTTATTTTCAGAATGTATAAAGATAGTATTCTTGAGGCTAAAATGCTTGCTAAGTGGCTGCTTAGTCATGATAAAGTCGTTATTGATAAATTCTTATTTAGCAAAGTGGCTTCAACTAAGCAATTTGATGCAAATTTGTTAGTTATTAACAAAATTCCCCAAATTAAAACCGTGTATTCTTTGAATGAGCGTGGTTGGGCTGATGCGCTTTCATCCTTGCGTAGCCCAATAATAGTTAAGCCAGATAATGGCTCAAAAGGCCAGGGAATAATAAAATTTGAATCTTGTGGCGAGGCTCTGGATTTTTTGAAAAAAAATGTAAATGGTTTTATAGCACAAGAATATATTTCAATTAAAAGTGATATTCGAATTTTTGTGGTTGGCGGAAGTGTTTTAGGCGGGATTGAAAGGCGTGTTGTTGAAAATGACTTTCGTTCCAATGTTTCCTTGGGGGCTGATGTTATTCCGGTTGAAGTTACAAAAGAAATGAGAAAAATATCATTAATGGCAGTTTCTGCTTTAAAGCTCGATATTGCCGGGGTTGATCTTATAAAACACGAAAATAGATGGCATGTCCTAGAGGTTAATGCTGCTCCGCAATGGCAAGGATTTAAAAAAGCTACCGGAATCAATCCAGCAGAGCAAATTGTGAATTTGGCAATGAAAAGGTACAAGAAAAAGAATAAAAAATTTTTTGGTTTATTTTGATGTTTAAATGTCCATAATCTTTTGCGGAATGCGCTGTTGAATGTATTTTGTAGTTTTTTGCTGAACAAGATTTTTGAGAGAAATAAAATTTCTATTAAATAAATAATCATGTTTAAACACAAGAAAGAAAATTATTTATATCCCGAAAGAGTCTCTTTGGGTCTTGAAAAATCCTTAAAAAGACTGGTGAAATAGCTAAAAGTGGAGACGTTGTTTTGGTAATTAAGGGTAATGAGACAAAAAGAACAATTAAATATTTAAAGAATTTTTTAAATATAAAAAACAGTTGATTTGAAATTAGGTTTCTGCATTGCCTTTCCCCCTTTCTCGTGCTATGATGGGGCGTGATAAGTTTGATAAGTTATTTTTTTAACTTTTATGCGAAATTTTTTTTCCAAACGAAAATTACAACGAGACTCGTCTCAAAAATCTGAAAACAGGCGTAATTGGTGGAAAATAATCTGGAGAACTGGACTGATCTTGGCTCTGGTCGGCTTTTTAGCGGTGGCTGGAGTTTTTATTTATTTTGCCAAGGATTTGCCGGACCCGGGCAAAGTTAATAGTCGCAACGTAGCTGAGTCGACCAAGATTTATGATCGAACCGGCAACAATTTACTCTATGAAATTCACGGCGAAGAAAAAAGAACGCTAGTAGCTTTTGAAGATATTCCGGATGCGGTCAAATATGCCACGATCGCTTTGGAGGATCAAGATTTCTATTCCCATCATGGAATCAAGGTCACCTCAATTATTCGGGCGGCAGTAAAGGATGTTTTGAATCGGGGAGCGGTCCAAGGAGCTTCAACCATCACGCAGCAATTTGTGAAAAATTCTTTGCTGACTTCCGAGAAAGCTTTGACTCGTAAAATTAAGGAGGCAATCTTATCGCTGGAAATCGAACAGAAATTTTCCAAAGATGAAATTTTAGGCATGTATTTGAACGAGATTCCCTACGGATCCAATGCTTACGGAGTTGAGGCGGCGGCTCAAACTTTTTTTGCCAAATCGGCGCGCGATCTGACCTTGGATGAGGCAGCTATATTGGCTTCTTTGCCGCAAGCCCCTTCACGCTATTCGCCGTATGGATCCAAGACGGACGTTTTGAAAGCCAGGCAGGAAATTGCTTTGGATAAAATGGCTTCTTTTGGTTATATAACTCAGCAACAAGCAGATGAGGCTAAGGCGGTGGATGTGCTATCGAAAATTGTGGCTAAGAAAGAGGATATCAAAGCCCCGCATTTTGTGATGTATGTTAAAGAATATTTGGAAGAAACTTATGGACAAGATGTTTTGGAGCAAGGTGGTTTGAAAGTTTATACCACTTTGGATTGGGACAAGCAACAGATTGCTGAAAAGGCGGTGGCGGAAGGAGCCGAGAAGAATTTAGCTAATTGGAATGCGGCTAATGCCTCAATGGTGGCAATTGATCCGAAAACCGGACAAATTTTGGTTATGGTGGGTTCCAAAGATTATTTTGGTGCCAGTTATCCGGAAGGTTGTACTCCCGGTAAAAATTGTCTTTTTGAGCCGAATGTTAATGTTTCAATTCGGGATCGACAGCCTGGATCATCTTTCAAGCCCTATGTTTATCTGACGGCTTTCACTAAAGGCTATTCGCCGGAAACTATGATTTTTGATGTTGAGACTAACTTTAGTACCAATGAAGACAAAGATTACACTCCGCAAAATTATGATGGTCAGTTCCGCGGACCTTTGAAGATGAAGGAGGCTTTGGCGCAGTCTTTGAACATTCCAGCAGTTAAAACTTTATATTTAGCTGGAGTTAAGGATTCCATTGCTACGGCTAAAAGTTTAGGAAACAGTGGACTGAATGAGCCTGATCGCTACGGACTTTCTTTGGTGTTGGGTGGCGGCGAAGTTAAACTGCTTGAACACGTTGGTGCTTTTTCGGTTTTGGCCAATGATGGGGTTAAGCAAAACAGAACTGCTATTTTGCGAGTAGAGGATGCCAATGGAGATATCTTGGAGGAATATAAAGACAAAGAAGGGGAGCAAGTGGTGGAAGAAAAATATGTGGCCATGTTGGATCACGTTCTTTCAACTAACGATTATCGGGCACCAGTATTTGGAAACAACAATTTACTTAAGTTTGATGATCGGCAAGTAGCAGCTAAAACTGGAACAACCAATGAATTTCGTGATGGTTGGGTGATGGGCTACACTCCCTCTTTGGCGGTTGGCGTTTGGGTGGGAAATAATGACAACACGGCTATGAAACCAGGAGCGGACGGTTCAATTGTGGCAGCTCCGATTTGGCGCAGCTTTTTGAACCAAGTCTTGGGAAACTATACAAAGGAAGAATTTCCAAAATATGAAAAACCTGACAAGGACAGTGAAGATTACGTTGACAAGCCGATGCTTAATGGCGAATTGGATATCGAAAAGGATGTGAAGGTTTGCAAGATAAAGGACGGCGAATATTGTTTGGCTAATAAATATTGCACCTCTGATCAAGAGAAGAAGCGGGATTTTGCCAATGTGCATAACATTTTGTATTACGTGAAACTGGATGATCCGCGTGGTGACTATCCGGATAAGCCGAAAAGTGATATTCAGTATAAGAATTGGGAAAAAGGCGTGGAAGCTTGGTATGAAAAAGAAGAGAAAAATAATAAGGATGTTGTCTTAGGCCAAAAACCGGAAGATGACTGTAAGCAAGATGATTTTAAGGATAATTTGCCCAGCGTTTCTTTGTCCGTTTCTAAATCAGATGGCAAAGTTACCTTGACGGCTGATATTGATGCTCCGTATGGAACTGACAGTGTGAAATTTTCAGTTGATGGCAGTGAGATTTCTTCGGACGGCAAAAAAGCAACCTATGAAATTCCAGACGATAAGGTTGGTGAAAAAGTTGAATGCAAAGTCGTCTTAAAAGATGAAAATGGCAATGAGGATAGTGATAGTAAAGAAGTTGAATTGTAGCAACTTATAATTGATTAAATTTTTTTCATGATAGCTAAAATCAAAGGCAAAGTTGATCTGGTGGGAGATTCTTTTTTAGTGGTGATGGTAGGCGATTTGGGCTACAAAGTTTTTGTGGGTGCTTATACTTTAGGCAAAGTTGCTGGTCAAGGCGAAGTTGAATTTTTTGTTCATACTCACGTTCGTGAGGATGTTTTGGCTCTTTATGGTTTTTTAACTTTGGATGAATTGGAGATGTTTGAGCTTTTGATTTCAATTTCCGGAATTGGTCCCAAAGCGGCTTTGGGAATTTTGGCAATTGCTGATCCGGCAGCTATTCAAACCGCAGTGGCCAGCGGGGATGATTCAATTTTGACTCGGGTTTCCGGAGTTGGCAAAAAGACGGCTGGTCGGGTCATTTTGGAATTGAAAAATAAAATTAAAAATCTTTCAACTGTTCACAAAATTGAAAACTCGGCAGACACCGATTCCTTGGAAGCTTTGGTGGCAATGGGTTATTCAATTGCTCAGGCTCGCGATGCTTTAAAAGATGTTGATAAAGACATTAAGGATGTAGGCGAGAGAGTTAAAACTGCTTTAAAAAAATTAGGAAATAAATAAAAATTCTTCAAAATTATTTTTGTGTGATATACTTAAAAAATAAAAATACTTTTAAGTTTTCTAAGAATGAGAACATAAAATTAAATACAAAAACAAAATGAAAAACGTTACAAAGAAAAATTTTTCAGTTAAAAAACTTATTGTTATTGTTGCAATATCGTTTATTTTATTATGTGTGGGGATTTTGTTGGGGACGAAAGGTAATAATTTGACTTCAAGCGGATTGCAAGCAAATCTGCCAAGCCTTTCATATAGTCGCAGTGCTACGGATAATTTGGAAACTTCTGAATCAATTGTTGGCGGTAGTGTCAATGCCCCCACTAAATCGTCAATGATTGCCTATGATTCCTTATCGACTGAAGATGGTGGATTGGATTCAACTTCAACTGAAAAGAAAATTATAAAAAGCGGAAACCTGACGCTCAAAGTTGAAGAGACTGAAAAGGCTATCGAAGAAGTTGCAAGCATAGTAAAAAATCATCAGGGTCAAATTTTTTCTTCCAACATCAGCGAAGCGGTTAAAAATCAAAAAAGCGGATATTTGGTAGTCAAAGTTCCTTTCCTTGAGTTTGAAAGTTCTTTGGAAGATATAAAAAAAATTGCCACTCAAGTGGTTAATGAAAACACCAGCGGCCAAGATGTGAGTGAACAATATGTTGATTTGGCGGCTCAATTGAAGAATAAGCAAGCGGAAGAAGAGTCATTTTTGAAAATATTGGAGCAGTCCGGAGAGATTGCGGATGTTTTGGCGGTAACTAAGGAGCTTTCTCGAGTTCGCGGTGAAATCGAAAGATTACAAGGCAAGATTCGTTATTTGGATTCCCGAACTGATTTGGCGACCATTACCATTTACCTAAGTGAGGATGTGCAAATTATTTCTGATCAGTGGAGGCCATTGCAGGTTTTGAAACAGTCAGTTGATGGACTGATTGAAAGACTGCAGAATTTGGCAGATGGTTTGATAAGATTTTTCGTGATTGGTCTGCCTTTGATTCTGATTTTCCTAGTATTTTTTTATCTGATCTTTATTCTAATTAGGAAAATCGTAGTTAAACATAGAATCAAAAATAAAAAATAATTTTTTCATGAACAAAATAAACACAAAAAAAAGAGGATCGGCTTTGGTTTTTTCATTGATTTTACTTTCTCTCATGTTGGTGGTGGCAGTTGGATCATATTTAGCTTCAACTGGTGGCACCAAAACAAGCAATGATTCAATCAACTCAGTATCAGCCTTTCAAGCGGCTGACGCCGGAGTCGAGGAAGTCTTTAGAATTATCAATGAAAAGATTACCACTAGAGGCCCCCTGACTAGTTTGGAGGATGCCAGACTTTGTAATGATGACTTTCGATTCGTGGATGAGGATTCTTTGCGTTCCAGGAAAATTGTGGTAACTTTTTATGATAAGGACGGTGATTTGATTGATGACTGCAACGGTGCTACCTTGGGTGAAATCGGCTCAATAAAGTCGGTGGGTGAATTTGCTGGAACGGCTCGGGCTGTTGTGGTTGAAGTTGAAGAGTAATTTGAACAGAAGTTGGGTTTGTAAAACCAGTCTTGTTTATGGAAAAGAGCAGTCAACTTACATTGGAAAACTTTTTGGAAACTTTTAGGAACGAGGCTTTTTTGCAATCAGAGGATTGGCGCAAATTTCAGGAGGCAGAAGGCCATAAAACGTTTCATTTCGAGAATGTTCTGAGATCTGAAAATCAGAAGATTCTCTTTTGTGTTTGGGCTAATATGATTGAACATAAATTGTCGATTGTCGGCAAATACTTCTATAGTCCCCGCGGGCCAATCATTCAAAGAGGCACGAATAATGGTTCAATTGAAGTGGCAGATTTTGAAAAAAGTCTGAATAGTTTGATTCAGGTGGCCAAAGAAAATCGTGCCGGTTGGATCCGTTTTGATGTGCAAAGCGAAGATGATCTGGTTTTGATCAAAAAAACTGCTCAGCGGATTTTTGCCAGCAAAACAAGTTGTCTAAAAAAATCACCTCATGACATGCAGCCAGCTCAAATTCTGGTGATTGATATTGACGAATCGCAGGAGAAATTGTTGGGTCAAATGAAAAGCAAGACCCGATATAATATTCGCTTAGCTCAAAAGAAGGGAGTGGAGATATGCTCAGACAATGGAACCGAAGACGAAAGAAAAAAATATTTGGAAGTCTTTTTGAATTTATCCAGCCAAACAGCTGAGAGAAAAAAAATTTCTTTCCATGAGGAAAATCACTATCGAAAAATGTTGGAAGTTTTTCCCAAAGATGTTTTTAAAATTTATGTGGCTAAGTATGAAAATGAAATCATTGCAGCTAATCTGATGATTTTTTTTGGAGATACGGCCATCTATTTGCATGGAGCTTCAGCTGATAAATATCGGGAAGTGATGGCGCCATTTTTTTTGCAATGGCAACAAATTCTGGATGCCAAGAAAAAAGGTTGCCGCTTTTATGATTTTGGCGGGGTGAAGATTGATAAGATTGAGTCCAAAAAAACAAATGATTTTCACGTTCCACACTCCACGTTTTGCGCTCAGGATTCTAGGCAGGGAATAACACGTTTTAAGGTCGGGTTTGCGCCTGAAGTTCAGCCGATTGTTTTTTCAGGAAGCTATGATGTAGTACTTAATTTTAAAAAATATCATATATATCGTTTTTTGGAGAAAATCAGAAGTTGGCAAACTAAGATAAAAAAGCTACATAAAAATTTATGCAAAAGATAAAATCAAAAACACCTCAATTTTTAAAAAACTGGTTTCATTTGTTTCAAGCTATGTTAGCTAATCTTGTTTGGGGATTTCCATCGCGAAAAATAAAAGTAGTTGGAATTACTGGTACCAATGGAAAAACAACCACTGTTCAAATGTTGGCTAAAATTTTTGAAGAGGCGGAAAAAAAAGTAGCCTTGGCTTCAACCATCAATTTTCAAGTGGGAGAAAAAAAATGGGTTAATAAAACCAAGTTTACAACCCTTTCAGCTTGGTCAGTTCAAAAATTTATTCACCAAGCAGTTAGAGAAAATTGCGAATATCTTTTTTTGGAAACGTCTTCGCATGCTTTGGATCAGTTTCGAGTTTGGGGTGTGAAATATAAAACGGCTTTGATTACCAATGCTACTCGGGAGCATTTGGATTACCATAAGGACATGGAAAGATATCGAAAGGCTAAAAAGAGGTTATTTAAAATGACCGCTAAAAATCGAGGCTGTTTGATTGTTAATTTGGATATGGAAAATCCAATTGAATTTTTGGACTTTCAAAAAGCCACCCGGATAGGCTATACAGCCAATGAGGAAAAATTAAAATTGTTGATGCAAGACGATAAATTGCAAGTTTTGAAGGCTCAAGAAATTGACTTTGGAAAGATGGAAACTCGTTTTCAGATTAACGGCATAAATTTTTTGATTCATTTTCCAGGCCGTTACAATGTTGAAAATGCTTTGGCGGCAATCAGTGTGGCAGCGTCTGAAGGCATTGAGCTTGAAATTATCAGTAAAGCTTTGGATAAAATCAAGGGAGTCACTGGTCGCATGGAAAGAATCAGTGCTGCCGGTGGAGTGGAGATAGTAATCGATTATGCGGTCACTCCTGATTCCCTGGAAAAGCTTTATGAAATTATTTTCAATATGAAAAAAAAAGTTGATTCGAAAATCATTGCAGTTTTTGGATCTTGTGGTGATCGAGATCGGGGCAAGCGGCCAATCATGGGAAAAATTGTGGCCAAAACAGCTGACTATATTATTTTGACCAACGAGGATCCATATTTTGAGGATCCACAGCGGATCTTGGATGAGATTGAAAGAGGAGTTTTGGAAGTTGGTGGGAAATTTCAAAAAGATCAGAATTTTTGGCAGATTATGGATCGGCGCGAAGCCATCCAAAGAGCTTTGAAATTAGCTAAATCAGGTGATATTGTGGTTTTGACTGGCAAGGGCGCTGAGGAAATGATGGCTATCGGAAGCAAGAGAATTCCTTGGAATGATCGAAAAGTTGTTTTGGAAGAATTGGAGAAAACCAAGGCCTAGCTAAAAAATCTGATTCAAGTTAAATAGTGCAAATAAAAAACGCCGGTTTCCTCGCAGTGTTTTTATTTGTATTTGTTTTTAGGCTAGAAAATAAATCAACAAGAAAGTTAGAAGCAGGCCGTAGATTCCACCGACAAAAACTTCGCTGATGCGATGGCCCATTCTTTCTTTGAGTCGGGGAAATTTCTCTTCGATGTTTAGTTGACGTACTAGCATGTTAAGATAGCGTCCTTGGTCTCCCATGTAGACTCGCAGACGGGCAGCGTCATCAATTACGATAATAGCCAAAGCAACAGCTACTGCGAAAGCTCCTGAGGTCATTCCTTCGAAATAGCCCACGGAAGCAACCAGGGAAATTATGAAAGCGGTGTGCGCTGAAGGCATGTGACCATGGGTCATGGCATAGCGAATGTCCCAACCGTTTCGAACACTGTAAAAAATGTATTTGGTTAACTGGGTCAAAAATCCAACCAGAATTGGAACCAGAAAAACAAGATAGGGTTTGAAAAAATCCATAAGATATTTTTTATTTACACTTGAATTTTAGCATGTTTTTGGAAATATAAAAAGTTTTGAAATAAGTTCAAGGTTATATTATAATTGGTTTGGTTGTATAATTTATAGTAAGTTAATTAATTTATCAAAAAAATATGAACATCGGATTAATTTTGGTCATTGTTTTGGTCTTGGTGGGCGTTTGGTTGGTGGCGGTTTATAACGGTTTGATTCGCCTGAAAAATCGAGTGGATGAGGCTTGGAGCGACATTGATGTGCAACTTAAGCGTCGCTATGATTTGATTCCGAATCTGGTCAATACGGTTAAGGGTTACGCTGCTCACGAAAGTCAGGTTTTTGAAAAGGTTACCGAGGCTCGTGCCAAGGCTTTAAGTGCTGGAACTGTTGGCGAAAAGCAACAAGCCGAGAACATGCTGACAGGAGCTTTGAAGTCAGTTTTTGCGGTGGCGGAAAATTATCCGGAATTGAAAGCCAATCAAAATTTCTTGGAATTACAAAGAGAACTTTCCGATACTGAAAACAAAATTCAAGCTGCGCGTAGATTCTATAATGGTAACGTGCGGGATTTCAATACCAAAATTCAAGTTTTTCCTAATAACTTGATTGCTGGAAGTTTGAATTTCAAGTCCCGAGAGTTTTTTGAGGCCGAGAGCGGGGAGAAAGAAAACGTGAAAGTTCAATTTTAATTTTTAGTTAACTGGTTGATATGCCGACGATTTATAATCAAGCGGATAGAAATACGACTTTGACGTGGATTTATATCAGCGGCTTTTTGGTGTTCGTGATTGGCGCGGGATTTGTTTTTTCCGAGGCCATGGGTAATCGAGCCATTCTTTTCGGGGCGGTCATTTTTTCAATTCTGATGAGCTTCGTGTCTTATTGGTGGAGCGACAAGATTGTCTTGGCTATGAGCGATGCCAAAGAGGTAACTCACGAAGATGGGCGAGAAATTTATCATTTGGTGGAAAATCTTTGCATCACGGCCGGTTTGCCGGTTCCTAAGATCTATACTATTCAAGACAGCGCCATGAATGCTTTTGCCACCGGACGTAATCCGGAGCATGGAGTTATTTGTTTAACTAGCGGAATAATTAATCGATTGGAAAAAAGCGAATTGGAAGGCGTGATTGCTCATGAGCTTTCACATATTGGTAATCGAGACATCTTGCTTTCGACGGTCATTGTGGTTTTGGTTGGTTTTGTGACTCTGTTGGCGGACTGGTTTCGTCACTGGGCTTTTTGGGGCGGCAAAAGTGATGATCGAGATCGCGGACAACTACAAGTCATTTTGATGGTAGCAGCGATTGTGCTTTCAATTTTGGCGCCGATCGCGGCGGTTTTGATGCAGCTGGCGATTTCGCGAAAACGGGAATTTTTGGCGGATGCAGATGGGGCGCTTTTGACTCGCTATCCGGAAGGACTAGCTAGGGCTTTGGAAAAAATTTCAAATGACAGTGAAAAACTGGAAGTAGCCAATCGGGCCACGGCTCATCTTTTCATCGCCAATCCTTTTAAAGGTAAAAAAGTTTCATCACTGTTTTTAACTCACCCGCCGATTGAAGAGCGCATCGCGGCGCTGCGGGGAATTGAAAATAAGTAATCTTCTTTTTTTAGAAAACGAAAAAACCGCCGGACGATTTGCTGTCTCGGCGGTTTTTAATGTCACTTAGTTGACTAATTATTCCATTAATTTCATTTTGAAATATTCCAGTTTCGCCCTTTTTTCATTTCCAAAAGCGATTGCATATAGCAGATTTTTATCTTTAGAGTCTGTCTCGAAATATTGAGACAGAGTTTTTTTTATATCGTCCAACTTTCTTGTGTAATAAAGGTGGAGCAATGACCCCCCATGTATTCCAAGCAGTAATACTATTACAGGTGTAAATTCTGCTTTAATTCCAAGGAAAGCAATGTTTATCGAGATTAGCATGAAAAACGCTAGCTCGATAATTATTGTTAGCCAGCCTGGCATCCAGCCGAACGGTCTGGACCTTTTTCGTGATTTTTTGAGATATTTTGGAACTTTTTGGCGAATTTCCAAAATATCTTTCCAGGTTCCTTCAATTGCTTTTATTCTTTGTTCAATTTCTTCTTCTGAATATAAAATTTCTCCTATCAATATATAGGGCTGCTTTCCAAATTCGACTTGGCATCTTTTAACAACCCCAGCTTTCAGTAGTTCTTGCAGTGTAGACATGGCACGACTCCTTTCTTGAAAACAAGCTTAAAAAGGTGATACTATGGAATTATCCAAATGACTTTTGTTAATGAGCTGAGTTAATCATTTTGACTCATTTTTTTAAAAAACGCAAGTGGAATTTTGAATTATAAACTTATGTGGCCGGCGAAAAAAATCAAAAACGATGGGAAATATGAATGGACGGATCATTCGAAATTCAAGATGCAGTTTTATGGTCTCAGTCCCCAACGGGTGACGCGGGTGATCAAAAGTCCGCTGCGAGTGGAAAATGGAATTGTGGAAAACACAGTGGCCGTCATGCAGCCAGTCAGCACTAAAAGAGGCGAGGATGGTAAGAAGACTTGGTCGCAGGAGATTTGGGTAATGTATCAGGTAAAAACGCAAAACGCGAAACGCAAAACGCGAAACGTTATGAATCAAAAGCAAAATAAAAATGACAAGCTAGTGGAGTTGCGACAGCAGATTAGTGGGAGTTTGAACAAGAAAATCGTTATTATTTCAGCCTGGCGCTATCCTGGCAAAACCGAAGAGGGCGAGGGTTTGCCGGCCGAAATTTTGCAGGAAATCGAAAGTGCGCTAAACTGAAATCAATAGGGCGCAAGAAAGAAATTTCTTGCCAAAAGGTATTAACTAAACAGGCTAATTAAATTATTTTAAATTTATGGAACAAGAAAACAAAGATCAACAAGTTGTTGAAAATGGTACCGTGGAGCAAAAAGCGCCAGAAACAGAAACTGTTTCAAAAGAGGCGGTTTCCGGTCAGGACAAGTTTTGGGCTTTTCTGAGTTATTTGGGAGTGTTGTTTTTGATCCCATTGCTCCTTAAGAGAGATTCAAAGTTTATTCAGCACCATGCTAAGCAGGGATTGGTAATGTTTATCGCAGAGTTCTTCTTCTGGATCCCACTTTTTGGCTGGATTTTGGCTCTGATTATTTTCATCTTTTGGATTATGGCGATCATTCAGGTTGTTTCCGGTGAAATGAAACCGTTGCCGATCGTGGGTGATTTGGCTAAGAAATTAGACATCTAGTTTTGCTTTCCATTGCAGGCGGCCTTCAAAGGTCGCCTGTTTTGCGTTATTATGGAGATATAAGTAATAAAAAAACTTTATGGACAAAAAAACCAAAATTGTGGCGACAATTGGATTGGCTAGTGAATCGGAAGAAATCTTGCGTCAGATGATTGAAAACGGGATGAATGTGGCGCGATTGAATTTTTCGCATGGAACACACGAATGGCATGGCAATGTGATTGGAATCATCCGAAAGTTGGCAGCTGAGATGGGAGTCAATGTCGGAATTTTGGCAGATTTGCAAGGGCCGCGCATTCGGACCTTAACCGAGAAAGAATTTGAAATTGCCAAGGGAGAAATTGTTGAAGTGGGTGATGTTTCTGGATCTTCAGAAGCTAAATCAGAGAGCAAATTTTTTCAACTGGATGTGTCCGGCATTGTTCAGGACATTGAAATTGGTCATGAAATTTTGGTGGAGGATGGCTTGATGAAATTGGCGGTTAGGGAAAAAAAGAACGGAATTTTGAGTTGCGAAGTTGTTGATGGCGGAATAATCAAAAATCACAAGGGAGTCAACATTCCGGATGCTCAGCTGAAAATCAGTCCGATCACGGAAAAAGATGAAAAAGATCTGGTCTTTTCTTTGGATCAAGATGTCGATTTTGTGGCCATGTCTTTTGTGAGCACATCTGAGGATATTGAAAATTTGCGATCAAAAATTAAAAATCATTTGGGACGAGAAAATGATTTACCGCAAATTGTGGCCAAGATTGAAAGAAAAGAAGCGATCAAAAACTTAGATGAAGTTATCGAAGCAACTGACGCGGTGATGGTGGCGCGCGGCGATTTGGGCATTGAAATTGAAACATCCAAAGTGGCGGTCCTGCAAAAAGAAATTATTCACAAAAGTTTGGAACGAGTTAAGCCAGTGATTGTGGCCACTCAAATGCTCAACTCTATGATTGAAAATCCACGGCCAACCAGAGCGGAGGTTAGTGATGTTTCCAATGCGGTTATTGATCATGCCGACGCGGTGATGCTCAGTGGCGAATCAGCTAGTGGTAAATATCCAGTCGAGAGCGTTCGAATCATGGCGGATATTATCAGAAACACCGAAGTTTCGCCATTTGATGATGTGATAGGCAAACTAAAAATCAAGGACGAGCAGAATTATAATGAAATCGTTTCGGGAGCTTATGAATTGGCCAAGTCTTCCGGAGTCAAAGCAATTTTACTTGGTAGCTATTCCGGATTTACTGCGCGGCTCATTTCACATTTTCGACCAGCTCAACCAATTTTGACAGTGACTAGTAATCCAAAAACCTTCAATCAACTGGCTTTGGTTTGGGGGGTTAGGGCGCGATTTTTTGAAAAAGGCGGCGTTTTTCGTGAGGATATTGATTGGTTGGTTGATCAGTCCAAGCAAGCAGGAGATTTGCAAATTGATGACAAAACAGTTTTGATTATGGGTCGAATGGAAAATGAAAAAATTCGTTTGATTGGTTTGAAGGAGATTGAGTAGACGTGGAACGTGGAACGCGGAGCCTGCTTCTGGCTTGCGGTTTTGGTTAAAATCGGGTAGGATAGCTTCTAGCTGTTAGTTGTTGGGCGTTCAGCTAATTAGTTTTTGTTATTTGTTTTGGGTTGTAAGTTTTTAGTCATTAGTCGTGGGTTGTTAGTTATAAGTTATTTGGAGAGGTCGCATATCATCGCGTAGCGAGACCCCGCTTCGCGGTGGGTGGTCGAGTGCACATGCTTGTTAACAATTTGTCAAAATTTTTTGGAGAGGTCGCATAGTGGTCGAGTGCACCGCCTTGGAAAGGCGGCATACTGTCAAAGGTATCGGGAGTTCGAATCTCCCCCTCTCCGCCAAGGTATAAAAACTAAATGTGTCACAAGACGCTGAAAACTTGAATCTTTTTGTTGCCGTCAATTATAATATGAGCATTTCTAAATGGCTTGAAAAATTTAAAAATTGTTGGCAAAGCCATGATGTTGATGGAATTTTGAGTTTGTTTTATGAAAGGGTGGCTTATTATGAAACACCTTTTTTAAAACTGGAAAAAAAGTCTCTGACTGAGGAATGGCAGAATATTGTTGATCAAAAAAACATAAATTTGAATCTTGAAATATTTTCTAGTTTTAAAGATAAACATTCAGTCATTTGGGAACTTTCATATTTTGACAAAGAAAATGTTAAACAGAAGATGGCCGGAATTTATCTGATCGAGTTGGATGGGAATGGCAAGTGTATTTATTTTTATCAAGTTGGTGAGGTGCTAGCGGAGGCTTAATCAGATAAATTTTTGCACTTTTTTCCAAACCGCCTATACTCTGGTATATTAGCGGTTTTTGATTGTAGTAAGGTCATATGAATTCAGCAGTGGATGACATCAAGTCCCGAATCAATATCGTAGATTTGGTCGGGGAATATGTGAAATTGCAAAAGGCAGGCGCCAACTGGAAAGCCTGTTGTCCTTTTCATAATGAAAAAAGCCCCTCGTTCATGGTTAATGAAGAAAAGCAGATTTTTCACTGTTTTGGTTGTGGCAAAGGCGGGGACATGTTCACTTTCTTGATGGAAATTGAGAGTTTAGAGTTTCGCGAAGCTTTGAAGATTTTGGCTGAAAAGTCTGGTGTGCAGTTGGAAAACTTCAATCCCGAAGCTCAAAAGGGCAAGAATCGAGTCCTGGAAGCTCTGGAGTGGGCCACTAAGTTTTGGGAAAAGCAGCTCTGGGAAGGATCCGGCAAGGATAAAATTTTGAAATATCTGAGCGAGCGGGGATTGACTTCGGACAGCATCCGCCAGTTTCGAATAGGTTACGCACCGGAGGGTTGGAACAACTTGTTTAATTTTCTCTTGCAAAAAGGTTTTGCGGTTGAGGATATTTTGGGTGCCGGATTGATTATTGATAAGGAAATCGGCGCCAACCGTTATTATGACCGTTTTCGAGACCGGATCATGTTTCCAATTGAAGATGCGATGGGCAAGGTGATAGGTTTCAGCGCGCGAGTGGCCCCGGGCGGCGATGAGAGTCAGGCTAAATATATCAACACGCCAGAAACGACAGTTTATCACAAGAGCAAAGTTCTCTATGGAATATCAAAAGCCAAACAGGCTATCAAGGAGAAGGATTTTGTTTTGTTAGTGGAAGGCAATATGGATGTGATTGCGGCTCATCAAGCCGGGCTTAGAAATACGGTAGCGGCCTCAGGCACAGCTTTGACTGTTGAACAATTGGCAATTTTGCGGCGTTACACCAATTCCAAAAACATCAAGATGCTTTTTGATATGGATAGTGCCGGTCAAAATGCGGCCAAAAAGAGTCTGGAACTTTATCTGTTGAACTTTTTTGGCAGTGGAATCATTCCGTCGGTAGTTTTTTTGGAAAACGGCAAGGATGCGGCCGATGCAGTCAAGGATGATCCGGCGAGCTTGCTCCGGGCAGTGGAAAATTCTCAAAGCGCCCTGGACTACTTCTGGCGCCAGCTCTTGAAAAAATATGACCAGAAAAATCCTCAGCAGAAAAACCAGATCATTCAAGAATGGACCGAGATCGTTTCGCATATTCCCAATGACAGCCCGATCAATAGCGCCGAGAAGGTGGCTTGGAGCAAAAAGTTGGCTCATGAGATGGAAGTGGAAGAAAAATTGATTTTGGACGTAGTAAAGAGGCAATCGTCGACAAAAAGCCCAAAAAAGGATGATTTTGAGAGGACGGAGGAAGTTTTGCGTTTTGCCAAAAAGACTGATTTGCTTTTGGACAAAATTGCTGGACTCCTTCTGACTGATCAGCAACTATGGAGAGATGCTAGTGAGCGGGAAGACGTCAGGCGAATTGCTTCAGAGAATCGTTTTTTGAATCTGATTGTGTCTCAAGGGTCTAAGGTTAATTTTTCCCTAAGTAATTTGGTTTCGCGAGTCGATCGGTCGGCTGGCGAAAGATTGGAAAAAATGTCCTTGGAGGCTGGGTTTAATTTTGATCACGGTCAGATTAGTGAAATTGACAAGCAAGAAGTCCGACGGAATTTGGAAACTTATTTGTCAAATTACCAAAAGGAATTGCAAAAAGAAAAATTAAGAGTTATCATTAAAGATATCAAAAAAGCTGAAGAAAGCGGAGACCGGGAATCTCTGAAGGTTCTAATGGAGGAGTTTTCCAGGATGTCTCAAGAAGTGAAATAAAAAAGCTGCCAAATCTGGTTGTCTTTTTGTTTTTCGCTCTGATTTGACTTGATGATTGGAAATTTTTGGATTTTATTTTTTTAAATACTTATTACCTATGAAAAAGGTCACCAAAAAAACCACTAAAAAATCTGAAAAAAAATCAAAAATAAAGACCAAAAAGAGCACTAAAAATTCGACTAAAAAAACTATTCAAAAAAAGATGACTGCTAAAAATGTTAAAAAGAAAAAAACTGCCAAAGCTTCAGCTGGAAAAAAGATTACAGCAAAGCCGAAAAAGAACAAGACTGCCAAAAGCGTGATCGGAAAAAAGGCAAGTAGTTCGGCTAAAAATAAGACAAAAAAAGTTTCCAAGACCAAATCAGATTCAATTGATGAATTGAAGAATGAGTCGGGCGCCGAAATTGAAGTGACCAAGGAAGAATTGGTGGCTGATTTGCTTTTGCGAGGAAAGCAACGAGGTTTTGTGACGGAAGACGAAATTATCCACCTGATGCCTTCAATTGAAGAAGAAGTTGATGAATTGGAAAGTCTTTATGAAAAACTGGAAACTTCCGGAATAAAGGTGGTGAGCTCGGAAGATATGCTCAAGGTGGAAAGTGATCGAGAAGAAGAGGTTTTTGAAAAAAGTAAAAAGGACAAAAAAATTGCCAAAGAAATGCTTTCCTCAGAAAGTCAGGATGATTTTTCTTCCGATTTGGTTCAGATGTATTTACGCGAAATCGGTCGAGTCAATCTTTTGACGGCTGAAGAGGAAACTCGCTTGGCTAAAGCTATTGAAAAAGGTGATTTGATGGCTAAACAAAAATTGACTGAGGCTAACTTGCGTTTGGTGGTGAGCATTGCCAAAAGATATGTGGGGCGCTCGCACAATCTTTCTTTGCTGGATTTGATTCAGGAAGGAAACATCGGTCTTTTTCGAGCAGTGGAAAAATTTGACTATACTAAGAATTTCAAGTTTTCAACCTATGCGACATGGTGGATTCGTCAGGCAATTACGCGAGCTTTGGCTGACCAGTCACGAACCATCCGAATTCCGGTTCATATGGTGGAGACAATCAATAAATACGGGCAGATAACTCGACGTTTGGTGCAGGAGTTGGGACGCGAACCTTTGCCGGAAGAAATTGCAGCTGAAATGGGAATTGAAGTGGAAAAAGTTCGTCATATTCAGAAAATTTCGCAAGAAACTGTTTCTTTGGAAACTTCAGTGGGTGACAGTAATGATGACAGCGTTTTGGGAGATTTCATTGAGGACACCGAGATTATCATGCCCAATCAAGTAGCTTCTCGCAAGCTTTTGAAAAATCATGTCAGTGAAGTTTTGAGCGAGCTTTCACCGCGTGAACAGAAAATTTTGAAGATTCGTTTTGGGTTGGATGATGGAGTGACTCACACCTTGGAAGAAGTTGGTCAAGAGTTTGGCGTGACCCGTGAACGTATTCGTCAGATTGAAGCCAAGGCTTTGGAAAAAATCCGTAACCAGGGCGGAGTGAAAAAATTGAAAGACTACTAGGTTATTTGATCTTTTTGAAAAGCAAAACCCGGAATCGATTTTCCGGGTTTTTGTTATTTAGCTTGTTGCTTGGGAAGTTTTTTTCTTACGCAGATAACTCTGCAGGCCTTTGAAAGCGGCTGGAAGAAGTGAAACGACAATGATCAGCATGATCACTACTGAAAAATTTTCACGGACAATTGGAATGTTGCCAAAAAAATAACCGGCAAAAACAAATCCGAACATCCAAACAAAGGCTCCGGAAAAACTGTAGAAAATGTAGCGATGATAATCCATCTTTCCGATACCGGCTACAAAAGGAGCAAACGTTCGAATTATTGGCATGAAACGTGCCAGAAAAACTGTTTTGCCGCCGTGCTGTTGGTAGAACGCTTGAGTTTGATCCACGTGCTGTTGGTTGATTGGAATTTTGGGATGAGCAATAATTTTTTGACCGAAAAAATGACCGATCCAATAGTTGGTGTTGTCACCCAAAAAGGCGGCCAACCAAAGAACAAAAGCAATCAGCAGAACGTGGAAAGAGCCGGTGGCGGCAAACATACCGGTGGCAAAGAGCAAGGAATCTCCAGGCAGAAAAGGCGTGAAAACCAGACCGGTTTCAGCAAAAATAATCAAAAAAAGAATGGCATAGGTCAAAGTTCCATAGCTGGCAATGATTTGTTCCAGATGAGAATCGACGTGCAAAAGAAAATCAAAAATTTCCACAATGTTGAATTTATTTATTGACTAGATTAACAATAGCATAAAAAAGCTTTTTGTAAACGAGAATTGTCATAAAAAATGAGAATTTTAGGGTTAAAGAGTCTTTTTGAGGCTTGCCTAAATTCTTTTTCTTTGTTATGCTGGTTTTGTTAGAAAATTTCATATTGTATTCTGGCGTAGCGCTCCGCCAGCTGGCGGAGGTAGCGCAGTTTCCGCCAAAGGCGGACCAGCCTATGGCTGGGGCTGTAACTTATGACAATTTGTTATGTTTGTAGTATACGTTTTGCGAAGTTTTAAAAACAAGAAGAGATATATTGGTTATACTTCAAAAGATTCTCTCGAA
>QKEW01000010.1 GCA_003251635.1 bacterium
AACTTCTATTTTGGAAATATGCCCCTTACAAACCTGCGAGGTTCCTCAAGTTAAAGCTATTGTTTGAGTTGTTCGAGGAATAAGCATATTTTACGCCTTCAATATGTCCGGCGACAACAAACTTTTACACAACAAATAAATCATTTTATTTCAGATAGTTATTTGACAGAATTGGCAAGTGTTTGTTTGAAGTGTTTATATTTTTTAATTAATCGGCGGATGAGGCATTCTATTTTTTTGAACAAAAAAATAAAAAAATTCAGTTTTCAGGAAAAAAGTAAGATATCATAATATTTGGACAGGGAAGACAAAAGCTTGACGCACCGCTTTTCTTCTTCCAGAAATAAGACTTGGGGAGAGGAAGGTTTTTTTCCCTTCTTCTATTCTCCTTGTCACGTGATTTATACTCTAATTCGGGTCATATGCTCATGGTGAAATTTTTTCTGTTATTAATAGCTATTCTGCTACCTTTTATGCCAATAGCATTACCTGAGCAAGCTATTGGCAATGAAAAAACAGTTACCGACCAGACCTATCGAGATATCATGCTGCTTCTCGATAAAGGGGATAATTTTTTAAGCTATAACGACCTGATTAAAATTTATGAAACGATAACCTCTTCAGAAGATCATATACCCGGTATGGAAAAAATTCTTCTTCGCCTTATGGAGGAGAGAAACGAAGATCCCAGGGTAGACCAAATGATTCTGATCTTCACAGCAAAATTAATTGGGAGTTCAAAACAGGAAATCGCCAATGTTAGCGATCTCTTTGAGGCTTTGATAGTCAGTAAGCGGGCCAATCTTTGGACGGTTAGTTTTACAGCCAAGGCTTTGGGGGATTACTTTATTGATATCAAGAACGGGGAACATTTAGCAGATATGATTGAGAGGAAGATTGAAAGTTTAATTGAAAAAGGGAGAAGCTCTACTGATGAATTTTATGGTTATCATTTCTTACCTCCACCTGATACTGAATATATCAAAAATATCATTTCACGCCCTGAAGAACAAAAAAGAAGAGAACTTACCAGGTATTATTACTATATGCTGCGGTTACAATACAGTGAGGAACAAATCAAAAATTATTTATTGTTTTTAGATAAACACGGTCCAATCGATACCAAAAGAAAAATCGATTGTAGTATGAAATATCTTTTCGACAATATTGAGTTAATTCAAGCTGCCATCGCTAAGGAACAAAAAGGTGAATTCTCTTCGGAGAATCGTATAACTCAATAATATTAAAATAGAAAAACAAATTCTTTGAAACCTGCTTTAAAGATTTTGGAAGACAGAACCCCTAAAAACGTCCCCAAAGAAAACCGTCTATTGCTGTTTTCTTATTCATATCTTAATTTAATTTGTTGTCCGTATAAATCGGGATAAGTGATAGGCGGCCAGCATCATATCTTCTTGAGAAAGTATATTAGGTTGATTTTTTAAGTAATCCGGTAAAGCCGTTGGGTTTAAAACCCAAATTTCTGATTTTTTCCCTTGCTCGTTAGATTTAATAAACCACCCAGGAAACAAAATAACCGGTTTTATTTTGAATTCTTTCCCGGTTGTCTCTTTTAAAACATTTTTTAACCAACAGACCTCGGACCGAACCTGAGTTATTGGTTTTGCTTGAGAGCCCAACCCTTGTATATTTAATTGTTTGCCATCAAATTCAATATTTGCTTCCCCTTTTGCAGGTTTGCTATACGTTTTTGTCTCAATGACATAAATGCCTTTTCTTGAAATTACGACATGATCTAGGTTGAATTTATCTCCGATCAGATCATGAAAAATTCTAGCTCCATCTTCTCGGAGGTGTTCTAAATACTGTCCAACGCATCTTTCCCCGTCCCTTCCAAGCTTCAATTTCTTAAGCTGCAAGATAATTTTCCAAATCCTAAATACACAATAGCAAGTAAGTAACACTGCAAAGAATGTAATAACAACGGGAGATGGATGAGATACTTTAAAACGACACCACCATTCATACCCTGCCCACCAAAGGGAAAACGCTGCTGTCATAGCATATGGCATCGCATTTTCATTGATGAGTTTGTCTATCTGTTCATCGAGCGATTGTCCGACATAGCGCAGTGGTCTTGCTTTTAGTGGGGATTTTTTCTCCGATTTCATAAATATATAAGTCTCGATTTTTAATTTTTGGATAAGCGTACCTATCGTTTAGAGGAAAACGATATATGGTTAGGATGGCATGATAAAAGTCACATTGTCAAGCGATAGGATGCGGGGATAAATTTGGAAGCGGTTATTTTTTAGGTGCGAGAATCGAACTCGCACCGACGCTTTATTCATACGGGTTTAGTGCCTACAGATAAATATTTGAACAACATTCATCTTTAAAACTCCGCTGAAATTTTTTGGAGGCGAGAGTTGAACCGGAGTCCCACTTTATGGATATTGCCTTTGTGGGTAGCTTGCAACTAAGTTACAACAGTTTCAAGCTGGTTCAGAAATCAATAGACACCGATGATCATTCTTATCTTAGTAAACAGTCTTAAATTAAAAAATAGATAGTCATTCCATCCAACAAAATGCAGCGCCACAATTGTCCAGAAAATAAATTGAAAAGATAATTTCCTTGTTTTATGGCGAAGTGTCTGTTGAGCTATCAAAGCCCCAGGCCACCCCCCAATGAACTCCAACAAATGTAATCTTTTCTCTGGCACCCGCCAGCTGCCGTTAATTGCCTTTCTTTTATCGATGAAATACAAAAAAAAGCACAGAATGCTCGCAAAAGAATATGTAATGAGTGGATAGTAAGTAGTTTTTGTAATGTGCAAAGATAGAAGAAAAGGGATTGCGGCCAAGAGGAAAAACGCAAAGATGTTTGGATAGGAAATTGCTTTTGGTTTGACGGTGAATTTCGCACCTTTTACATATGCGTTAAAGGCTCTCGGTTTACTATCATCGTCTTGTTTAACATCGTAAAATATTGAGTCACCAATAAGCGGATCTTCAAATTTACAACGAAGGTCTCGAATGTGAACAAATATATCATTACCGCCTAGCTTTGGCTTAATAAATCCATATCCTTTTTCGGAATTCCAAAATACCAATTTTCCTTCAAATTGAGCCATATTACCATCCTAAAGGGAAAAGAATCGAGTTTTTTTTGAGAGCCAACATATAGTTAGGGTGGCATAAATGGAAAACTGATGTCAAGGAGAGAAATTAAGGACTGAAAAAGTTGTCGCCGTGAAAGGCCATTTTAAAGCGCACATCCCTTATGTTGTTTTCGGTACATTATATTTATGCAAATTGCCTTTTTGAACATAAAAAGCTTTCAAAAAAGCCAACAGGAGCCCACAATTTTGATGGGGAAACGACCGAAGTAATCTGAAAAAATATATCTAAAATTTTAGCTTGTTTTGTATATCGATAGTCGATATAGTATAGCATTATATGTTAAAGTCATTTGGAAATAAAACCGCTGAAGATATTTATCATGGCAACAATAGCCGTAATGCCCGTAAGCTTCCGGCATTGCTCCAGGGCAAAGCCCGGAGGCTGCTCGACCAATTAAATGCGGCACCTTCACTGAATTTTATGAGGATTCCCCCAGGAAACAGACTGGAAAGTCTGACGGGAGACTTAGATAAATTTTGGAGCATTCGAATTAACAATCAGTGGCGCATTATTTTTCGCTGGGAAGATGATGACGCTTTAGACGTGTCGATAATTGATTATCATTAAAGGAGAGAAATAATATGTTACCCCAAAATAGACCGCCCACACATCCGGGGGAAATGCTTCTCAAAGAGTTTTTAGAGCCTTTAGGTTTAACCCAGACCGAACTAGCCAGGCATCTTAACTGGCCGTACGCCAGATTGAATGAAATCATCAAGGGGAAACGTGGTATAACGGCGGCTTCTGCTCTCGATCTCGGCGAAGCACTTCAAACCGGGCCGGAATTTTGGTTGAATCTGCAGAGAGATTGGGATTTATGGCACAGTGAAAAGAAACATCATCATGTTCGGCCATTGCCAAAAATTGTAGAACATTTAGCGGCCGTTTAAAGCTTATAACCAAATTATGACATTTCTCTCTGAAATAATTTGAAAAGGATGTTTTTTTAGAAAATTCATTCCAAGCAGGCCTCGAAAATTCTCTTGCCCTTTAACGTCATATGCTGTGGTTTTAAAATTGTATTCAGTGAACGGTCCCACTTGTATAAAATCTACCATACATAAGTTTGATTTAATTTTTCTGCCGTCTGCTACGGTAGATTCTCCTCTTCCTATTACTTCTGGCCGAATTGCGTCTGTGACTTCGTTGTGAAGCAGGGTAGTTGTACATCCTGTATCCAGCAAAAAATAAGTTCTCACTGCTTTCCCGTTATGTCCTATGATAACTGGAACAAGAATCTGATTGTTTGCGATAAATACAGGGGTTTCTCTCTTGTTCGTTATTAATCTTGATTTCGTATTTGGACTCGCAGGTTGGGTGTTGACGAAATGTGGTACTCCATTTTTATCAATCCAGGAATAAATTTCCTCCTGTTTTTGTCCCAGTAAAATATCAGGCTGTAACTGTTTTATTTCAACAGGTAATTTTCGAATAGACGGATGGGTTATTGTGACGGAAGTTGATTTCTGAGGTTTCTTTTCTTCTGTCACTATCAGAGATAAACCAACACCTCCTACTAAGGCCAAGGCCATGAAAGCGGGCAGAATATGTTCGTATATTGAGCGTTTGAGTAAAGATCTTTTTTTGGTGAACTGATCGCAAAGGATATCTTCTAATTCTTTTTCGCATTCTCGTTTTTCAGTTTGCTGGCTTTTGAAGAATTTTTTTGCTTCTCTTTTCTTTGAATCAGCCAAAAACAGGCCTATTTTGTATGAAAGAAATAGGGTTATAAAACCGATAAATATTATTTTGAAAATTTCTACCACCATAAAATTTTCACTCAAAAAATTTGAAGAATTGTTCTTTTGAAACTCAATACATAGTTAGGGTGGCATGGAGGAGATTTGATGTCAAGGATGAATCAAGTAATGAATTAATATTTTACTTCCACTAAGAAGGAAAATCGGACTCGCACACCGGCGTCGCCCAGGTTGTGGTCTTACAGGTACATAAAAAAAGAGGAAAAGGAGCTTACGTAAGCGTATTTCCCTACAGAATTCTGGCGAATAGCAGAAAAAGAAAAAGCCTTGATTTCTCAAGGCTTAAAGGAATAGACCGAATATTGTCGGATCATATACTGGTGCCGGAGGTCGGGATCGAACCGACATGACCTTGCGGTCGCGGGATTTTGAGTCCCGTGCGTCTACCAGTTTCACCACTCCGGCGAAATTGCAATGATAGCTGAAAAGACACAG
>QKEW01000017.1 GCA_003251635.1 bacterium
GTCTTGATCCCAAATGGTATCTTGATTGATTGTCAGAAATTCCTGGGCTGAAGCTGAGGATTTTTTAGAAAGAAGATGGGAAAAATCAAATGGAGCTAGGATAAAAAAGAGAATGAAAACAAAAATGGAAGCTTTTTTGAGAGCATTCATTTTTTTGAAGATTTGAAGTATTTAATTATTAGGAAGATGTTGATAAGTGGCCAGATGAAAAGAGAAAAATAAGCTAAAAATTCTAAACTATAAGAAATAAACATCCTAGATCCAATATTCACCAAAAAACTCAAATTTCCCAAAATCGAAAAAACCAAAAAAGCCTTAAACTTATTTTTACTTAACCCTAAAACAATTAGAGCGATTATGATTGAAGCGCCCAATAGGTTTAAACTTACTTTTAAATCAAAACCTGGATCAGAAAAAAACATTTTCTTTTTCACCAATTTCCACCTTGAAAACCCAAGATGAAAACGGATTAATTTAATTTTTATTTTTTATTATTCTATTCCTATTTAAAGCTCCAAAAGGCCTTAAAACAGAAATTAATTTACATCCTCAGTGATATTTTATCATCAATGTAAAAACCGGTCAAATCTCAAAACAAAAACGCAAAAAAAAATCCAATGCAAACAAAGAGCGAAATTAATTTTAAATAAATTATTTCTGCGGTCTTTTCAAAAAATCCAAAATCTGCATCCAAACCAAAGCCCAAAGCCAGATGAAAATTATCCAACCCAGGGAAATCGGCTGCATGAACAGACCAAAGAAAGCAAAAAGACTGGCGACGATTTGAGTTGCCGCCGTTGCCCAAATCACCTCTCGACTTGGCAGAAAACGCCACCAATGTTTTTTAGTGTGCACGACATAGATCAACAGATGTCCGGAAACCGTCAGCTTGAGAAAAAACAAAGTTTGAATGAAACTCCAATCCAAATGCCAAAGATTTCGCGCCAGAATAACCAACAGAAAACTGTTCAAGGTTCCAACCAGACCAAACATCGCACTCTCTTTGAAACGCTTTTTGGCGTCGATATGAGCCGGCTTGGTGGCTATTTTGACCCGATTGAAAGCCAAGGAGATGATCGGGATGTCATTGAGCAAGGCCAGTAAAATCAATTGAATCGGAGTCAGCGGATAAATTCCATAAAAAATTCCCAAAAATAAAATGGCTATGATAATTCGAAAACTTTCCGACATCCGATAAATCGAATAGGTGTAGAGTCGGGTAAAAATTTTGCGAGACTCAATGATCGCATCTCGGATGATTGAAATGCCGCTGCCAACCAAAACCAAATCAGCCGCACTTTTGAGAGCATCCACCGCATTTTTCACCGCAATCCCGACATTAGCCGCTTTGAGAGCCGGCAAGTCGTTGATTCCATCGCCGGTTACCGCCACCAAATAACGTTGCTGAGCCAATTGCACCAAATCATATTTATCAGCCGGAAATATTTCCGCAAAAGCTCCGGTTTTTTCAAAGTCTTCCGTCGGCAGATTCGCCAAACTGCCTTCGATCATTTCCCGATTTTTCACTTCCCCTTCAATACCCAATTGACTGGCAATGCGACCGACAATCGCTTGATTGTCTCCGGAAAGCATTTTGATTTTGATCCCGCTTTTTTTGATAAAATCCAAAGTGCTTTTCGTGCCCTTGTCCAAACTGTCTGAAAAAAGCAACAACCCGACCAGACTCATTTTCTTTTCGCCAGCCGTGTGATTTTTTATTGCCAAAGCCACCGTGCGATAGCCCTTTTGAGCGGAATAGGCAATATCCTGTTGAAATTTTTGTTTGGTTTTTTCATCCAAAACACAAAATGGTTCAATCACTTGAGAGGCTCCGGCTCTGATGCGCAGTTCCTGACCATCCGCCAAAACTTCCGCCGTGCTTCTTTTGCGCACCGAATCAAAGGGGATAAAATCCAAAATTTTAAATTCTTTCTCCAATTTGAGTTCGGATATTTTTCGACGGACAGCCAAATTGATCGGATTGCGATCATTTTCTTGAGTGGTAAAATAGGCCCATCGCAAGGCTTGCTCCGAAGAAAATTGACCATAGGTAATAATTTTTTCCACCACAATTTCATTTTTAGTCAAAGTCCCGGTCTTATCCGAAAGCAACAAATTGACATTAGCAATGTCCTCCAAAGCTGAAAGGCGCCGCACGATGGTTTTTTTCTTGGCCAAATCCAACACGCCAAAACTGATGATGATGGTCATCACGGTCGGCAAACTGATTGGAATGCCGGCGATGATCAAACCCAAATCCAAAGTGATGATCTCCCCCAAAGGTTTTTGCTTGAAATAGAAAACCACGGACAAAATCGCCACTGCCGCCAAACTCAAAAAAGACAACCATTTGGAAATGTTCAAAATATCTTTTTCCAAAAGACTGCGTCGAACAGTCTGATCGATTGAAATCAAAATCTTTCCAAAATAGGTATTTTTTCCAGTGGCCACCACTCGGCAACGAGCCCAACCCAAAACCACAAAAGAACCGGAAAAACATTTTTCTCCTTGATTTTTTTCTTTGGGCAAAGATTCTCCGGTCAGAGCCGCCTCGTTTATGGACAGATTCTTGCTTTCCAAAATTTCCACATCAGCCGGCACAATATCACCGCTGCCCAATTCAATCACGTCTCCCAGAACGATCAATCTGGATTCCACCAAGCGCCATTTTCCGTCACGAAAAATCTTAACCTTGACTGCCAATTTTTGACTCAATTTTTCGATGGCGTTGTCAGCTTTCTTCTCCTGCCAAAAACCGATGGAAAAATTGAGCAGCATCAAAAAAAGAATGAAATAAAAATCAAAAATCTTATCAATAAACAAAGACAGGATGGCCGCCGCCAAGAGCATCAAAGCAATCGGCGAAACAAACCAACGGATAAACTTCAAAAAACCACTAATTTTCTTGGTTTCAATTTCGTTGTAACCGTTTTCGGCAATCAATTTGTTGACCTCTTTTTGTTTTAGTCCGAGTTCTTTTTTCATTTTGTTTTTGTCCAACAAAAAATTAGAATCTTTCTGAGATTTTTTTGAGATATTTACATGATAAATCACTGTCACTTTCTCTTTCATTTTACCAAAAAACTTGGCCATC
Source organism: bacterium (assembly GCA_003251635.1). Classification (GTDB taxonomy): domain Bacteria; phylum Patescibacteriota; class Minisyncoccia; order Moranbacterales; family GWC2-37-73; genus SZUA-486. Next base: position 3,095 of record QKEW01000017.1, read on the forward strand.
CCAAAATAATACGTATTATAATCCTTACCACTTCTTTAAGGCATAACAAAAACGCCTCCGCTACTGGAACAAAGGCGCTTTTTTCAAGGCTATTAAAAACAAACCCGGGTCGAGGACAAACTCGGGTCGAGGACGGTCCTCGACTCATAGGAACCTCGACTCATAGGAACTATTGCGACTACTTCACTCTTCTGGCAAAAGTTTTGCCAACTGTTTTTCCAATCAAACTGCCCAAGATAACGCCAGCCACCGCTTCGGATAGCCAATGAATGCTCATAGAAACTCCAACTGCTACATAAAGGGCGTAGCCAAGCGCCAAAACCCTGATCCATTTTTTCTGAGGAAAAAGTGTCACTAAAGTTGTGGCCAGAGCGAATGAAACTGTTGCATGTGACGAAGGCCAACCCCAAAAAACTCCGCCTCGCCAAAAACCAAAACGAAATCCTCGACTGACATCCAAGCTGACCCCGATCACATAGTCCAACGGCGGATGCAAACGTCCAGTAAAAACCTTGAAGAAAGAAGAAAGTAAAAGTCCCAGCAAGGCTGCTTGAGCTGACGCCCAGGCCGTGTTTAGCAAAACGAAACTTTTTTTGATTCGCCCGATAATCCAAAGGATTAGCGGCAACAAAATTGGCAGCTGACCGCCAATAATGACTACCGGAAAAAACCAAAGTCGCCAAAAAGAACTTTGCAGATGCGAAAACCAAAACCAATCCAGACCGCTTTCAACAATCACAAAAGTTAACAAAAAAATCAGCCCCAGCCAAAGCCAGTTTTTCCTACCTCGAAAAACCCCGGTGATATTTTTGAAAAATTGATAGAAAAATGGAAACACTGTTTGTTGCGTTTTAATTTACGTAAACATTTACTTACATGTGTAAGTAAATTATTTTGATTTACTTTTTTTGACAACAAAGTTCGAAATTAATTTTATCATTTTATTAAAATCTTCCTGTCGGGAAAATTTGTGATCAGCTCCAGGTAATATTTCCAAAACACAATCAGGAATAATCTTAGAAATTTTTCGAGCTTCTTCTACTAGAATAAATTCATCCTGATCACCCTGCACCATAATCGTTGGGATTTTTATTTTTGCTCCAGCTTCAAAAGCGTTATTGTTTTCAAAATCTTCAACAAAGGAATAATTTAATTTCAAAATAGTTCCACTGCCATTTACGTAATCAATTACTCCGTTTTCTTTCCAATGCCTCATTTCATTTTCTCCCTTATATCGCAATTCTTCTTGATAATAATCGACAGCACTGCACTTAAGGCCCAAGACGAATAAATCGTTACTTTTAGAAGCTGCCATAATTGAAGCAATTCCTCCAAAACTGGATCCAACCAAGCCAATTTTGGAATATCCAAGCGCTTTCACATAATCAATTGCTGAAAAAATATTTTCAACAGCCTTTGATATGGTTATCTTGGCAAAATCACCCTCACTTTCTTCATGGCCAAGAAAATCAAAACGCAAAGTGGCAAATCCCTTTTCATTAAACACTTTTTCCAAAACTTTATTAGTATAAGAATCTTTTCCGGTCGAAAAGCCATGACAAAGAATCACAATTGGCGCACTGGTTGCATTGTCAGTGTTTGAAATTATTCCACATAATTTCAAACCATCATTCCCTTGAAAATATATCTTTTCTTGCATTCGAGCCGTATTAAAATTTTATAAATCAAGCTTTCTCTTATTTTACCACAAAACCCTGCCGAAAAAACAGGGTTTTGATTGGTTTGTTTGTGATTTTACAGTTTTTTAGTTACGTCCGCAGCAATTTTTGTATTTCTTGCCACTACCACAAGGACAAGTCAGCACAAATCTATTTCCCCCACTTGCTGTTTTCCGTAGATTGTTTATTTTCATACCCACCAGGCCATTTTTTATTAAAAAAATCAACCTCATTCACGATACCCTTAAAATAAAAAGGGGTTTCATACAACAAAATATTGCGAACGCTCTCACTGTCTCCGTCTTCAATATCGTCTAATAAATTATGAAACATTTTTAATGCTCTAGGTTCTTTATCTATAGATTTCGGATTTTTGGACAAATCATCATCAATAAAGACAAATTCAAAATTATGATCAGCTCCTAAAATTTTATTGGCTAAATATTTTGTACGATCACTGACTACCCTTGAATTATAAATAACAATTTTATTCGGGTTTAAAACATCCATAATCGGCTTAGAAAAAGCAAAATTACCAGCAGTTTCCGTAGATATATCTTCTTTGACAACTTTAGCATTACTCATTTTTTCCTGAACATATCTTTTGCAAGTTTCCGCTTCTGTTATTTGTGGCAGATTTTCAACACTTGGTCCTCGGCCCGACAGCAAAAACAAACAATCTTCATTTGGATGATTCTTGGCATAATCAATAGCCATGTCCAATCTTTGCTGCAACCATGGACTTGGTCTTCCATTCTCCGTGTGAGCTGTTGGGACATACAAGATTGTTTTTATTTTCATTTTTTTTATTTCTAATTTTATATATTGTCAAATCCCAGCTTTATTGAAAAATGATGTTTTTTAGTTACGTCCGCAACAATTTTTGTATTTCTTGCCACTACCACAAGGACAAGGTTCATTACGACCAACCTCGGCAGTTTTGACAATCGGTTTGGCCTTAACCTCTTTTTTGGCATTGCCAGATTCTTCAGCTTTAATGGCACCAAATTGACTGATATAACCACCGCCGCTATATTGCGCATTTTGCGGAATTTCTTTGGGTGTTTCGGTTTTTTGCGACTCGGCTGAAATTTGAGAAATCCTATAAATTGTCCGCACAATGGTGGCTCGAATATCTTCCATCAAATGGGAAAATAAATGAAAAGCTTCTCGTTTATATTCCACCAGAGGATCTCTTTGGCCATAACCCCGAAGACCGATGCCTTGGCGCAGATAGTCAATTTCATCCAAATGATTCATCCACAAAGTATCAATGGTTTGCAAAATGATAGCTTTTTCAATTTTGCGCATCGCTTCACTGCCAATTTCCTTTTCCTTACTTCCATAAACATGCTTGGCTTTACTGATGACAAAATCGGCAATGATGGTTTTCTTTTCAGCAATTGTCTTGGATTTGTCATTTTGAATTTTTTTCAACTGAGCCACATTTTCTCCGGAAAAAGGAAAGATATCTCCAATTTCAGCTGCCATTTTATCGCTTTCCCAAGAATGATCCTCGTCCGTACAGAAAACCGAAACAATTTGTTCGACTTGTTCCCCGATATAGTCAAACATTTCAGATTTGACATTTTCCGCCTCCAAAATTTCCCGTCGTTTCTTATAGACCACCTCGCGCTGTTTGTTCATGACATCATCATATTCCAAAACATGCTTTCGGATGTCGAAATTATAGCCTTCAATTTTGGATTGAGCACTTTCGATGGTACGCGAAATAATTCCGTTTTGGATTGGCTGATCTTCCGGCAAGCCCAATTTATCCATCAAACCTTTCAAACGATCACCACCAAAACGTCGCATCAATTCATCCTCCAAAGAAACAAAAAATTGGGAAACACCGGGATCACCTTGCCGACCGGCTCGACCGCGAAGCTGATTGTCAATTCGCCTAGCCTCATGTCGTTCACTGCCCAAAATGAAAAGTCCTCCCAATTCTCGCACGCCCTCTCCCAATTTGATGTCGGTACCGCGTCCAGCCATGTTAGTGGCGATGGTTACTGCACTCTTTTGTCCAGCTTTGGCGATTATCGCAGCTTCTTTTTCGTGATGCTTGGCGTTGAGAACTTCATGCTCGATTCCCTCACGTCCCAACAAACTGCTCAGATATTCCGATTTTTCAATCGCAATGGTTCCCACTAAAATCGGTTGACCAGCTTGATTAACTTCTTTGATTTTTTCCACAATGGCTTCAAACTTGCCCTTTTCAGTTTTATAAATTATATCCGCCAAATCTTTTCGAACTAGATGCTTATTGGTCGGCACTTCAGTCACTTCCAATTTGTACACTCGAAAAAATTCTTCGGCGCTAGTGGTGGCAGTTCCGGTCATACCGGAAAGTTTTTCATACATGCGAAAATAATTTTGAAAAGTGATGGTTGCCAAAGTTCGTGATTCCTTTTGAACCTCCACACCCTCCTTGGCTTCAATGGCTTGATGCAAACCATCGCTATAGCGACGACCTTCCATTAAACGTCCAGTAAAATCATCCACGATGATTACCTGATTGTTTTTAACCACATAGTCTCGATCTTTTTTGAAAATTACTTGGGCCTTGAGAGATTGCTCCAAATGATGAACATAGCTAATTTTTCCAACTTCATAGATGTTGCCGATTCCTAGCATACTTTCGATTTTGGAAATTCCCTGCTCAGTCAAAGTCACCGCCTTCATTTTTTCATCAACTTCATAGTCTCCGGTTTCTTTCAAGCTCGGCACAATTTTGGCAAACTGCTGATAGAGCTTAGTCGATTCACTGTCCGGCGCTGAGATGATCAAAGGGGTTCGAGCCTCATCAATCAAAATTGAATCGACTTCATCAACAATGGCAAAATTCAATTTACGTTGGGCCATCAAAGAGACGCCTTGCACCATATTATCCCTAAGATAATCGAAACCGAATTCATTATTAGTTCCATAGGTAATATCAGCCCCATAAGCCTGGGGCCGTGAAATGGATTTGAGGTTTTCATCTTGGTTAACCAAGGGACCGTTTTTTTCCATCTCCTCATCTTGATCTTTTTTCGGTTCAAACAAATAGGAAGCTTGATTGACGATACAAGCCGTTTGAAGTCCCAAGAAATGAAAAATTTGTCCCATCCAAGCTGCATCGCGTTTGGCCAAATAATCATTGACGGTCACCACGTGAACGCCTTTGCCGGAAAGCGCGTTGAGGTAAATCGGCAAAGTTGAAGTCAGCGTTTTCCCTTCTCCGGTTTTCATTTCAGCAATTTTGCCTTGGTGCAAAATGATGCCCCCTAAAAACTGCACGTCATAGTGTTTTTCACCAATCACCCGACCAGCCGCTTCGCGCACAGTCGCAAAAGCCTCCGGTAAAATTGAATCCAGACTTTCGCCTTCCTTTATTCTTTTTTGAAACTCAGCCGTCTTGTCTCGCAACTGCTCGTCCGAAAGTTTTTCCAACTCAGCCGCTTGAGATTTTATTTTCTCCAAAATTGGATTAAGCTTTTTAATTTCCCGCTCATTAGAACCAAATATCTTACTTAAAAATGACATATTTTTCGTTTTTAACTGTTTAGCCTGACTATCAAAACTGCTTTTTCACTGAAATTATAGCACCAATCTATTTTACTAACAAAAATCCCCGCCGTCCAGCAGGGATTTTTTATTGAAAGCTAAACTCATGCCCTAAAATCTCGCATTTTCATCCAAAACCGCTTTTTTCTTGATTGATCGAGCGCCACGTTCGCGCAAAGTTCGGACTTTATCTTTAGTGTCCACCACCTGTTTTTGTAACTCATCCACCACCAAATCAATTGACGCTTCCAAGCTTTCAGTCGTCTCCTCGGCCCGAAAAAGCTGACGAGGAGTTTTGACCATGACCTCAACCCGAATAAACCCTTTCTTATCCGCATCAACCTCAACTTCGGTTTGAACTGCCTCATCGACTATCCGATCCAAAGTAGCCAATTTCTTCAAAATATAGTCTTTTTCTTTTTCTTCAATCTCCAAGCCTTTTCCCATAAATCTGACATTTTCAATAACTTTTCCCATACTTTTGTTTTTTAATTATTAATTAAAAACCCACATAACGAACTTCTTCCTCCAACTGAATTGCATATTTGCTTCTAATTTTCTGCTTGATCAAGCTGGCTAAAATAATCACGTCCTCCGCAGTGGCATTTCCTGTGTTGATAATGAAATTTAGGTTTTTTTCACTGATCCTAGCGCCACCAATCTGTTTGCCTGCAAGTCCCGCTTCGTAGGCGAGCCAGGTCACCGGTATTAAATTTCCTACAATAGGTTTTTTTCCTGTGTCTCTTTCGTATTTGGATAACAAATCCGTATCTGAAACTTGAGGATTTTTGAAAAAACTTCCTGAACTTCCGACCCAACCTTTTGGTTTTTGGTCAACTCTTTTTTGAATAATGTCTTTTGTTTTGGAATCTATTTCTTCCCTATTGCCTTTTTTTAAAATAAAAGTTGCGCCAACTATAACAAAACTTTCCTCTTTTTTAAAAATACTGTCGCGATAACCAAACTTGCACTCATCTTGCGAAAACGATCTTACCTCCAGTTGCTTTGAATTAGTATCAATAAACTCAACGCTGTGCACGAATTTTGAAATACCAATCTCGTTCAAGTCATAGGCTCCGGCATTTCCGCGAATAGCTCCGCCGATTGTTCCCGGAATTCCAGTCAAATCCTCAAACCCCCTCAAAACATTCTTTGCTGCAAAACCGACTAAATTTGACAGAAAATCTCCACCCCAGCACTTAACCAAAAGATCATCGCCCTGCTGTTCAATCTCATATTCAAGATTTTGACCTTTCAGCTTTATGGATAGACCATCAAAGCCGTCATCGCTGACAAGAACATTCGAACCGCCGCCCAAAAGAAAATATTCCAAACCCTTTTCCCTGGCAAACGTCAAAGCCTCTTTCAAATCCTGCGCATTGTCGACCTCGACAAAATATTTCGATGATCCACCGATTCTAAAAGTTGTCAAAGGAGCTAACTCAACATTTTTTTGGATATTCAACATAATTGAGTGTTCAATTTTAATACGTATTATAATCCTTATTTATTCACCCTCATTTGAAACCAATTTTTTACCCAAATTCCAAATATCTCCAGCCCCCATGGTTATGAAAACATCTTCCCGACCCAAACTTTCAATCAAATCAGCTATTTCCTGGTCGGAATTGGAAAAATAAAAAGCTTTGCCTGGAGAATAAGTGTTAATCAATTTTATCAAATCTTTGGCTGAAACTTTACCACTTTTTTCTCGAACACTGGCATAAATATCTAAAATCAAAACTTCATCAGCGTCATCGAAACTTTGAGCAAATTCCTGCAAAAGCTTTTCAGTTCGAGTAAAGGTGTGCGGTTGAAATGCTACCGTAATTTTTTTATCAGCAAATCTTTGCCGCGCTCCAGCCAGAGTGGCTTGAATTTCATCTGGGTGATGAGCATAATCATCAATAACCAAAGCCCCTTTTTTCTTCCCTAAAATTTCAAAGCGGCGAGCCGTTCCACGAAATCCAGCCAGGGCCTTTCTGATTCTCTCCAAATCAAAACCCATTCTGTTGGCTAAAATAATTACCGCGCTGGCATTGAGCACATTATGTTTGCCAGATAGCTTAATTTTAAATTGACCCAAATCCTCTCCTCGATAAAAAAGTCTGAAAGACTGAAAAAAATCCGGTCCATTTTGATTTTCCAATTGAACATCCCTGATTTCATAATCATTATCTTCCGAAAAACCATATTTCAAAACCCGACAATGAGCCGCTTGAGCAATTTGCAACGTGTTGGCACTGTCTCCCCAAATTGCCAAAAAACCGCTCTGAGGAATTTTAGCTACAAAATCAGCAAAAACTTTTTTATAACTTTTTTCGTCTGGGAAAAAATCGGGGTGATCCCAATCAACACTAGTTAAAATGGCTGCTTGCGGATTGTAATAAGTCAGTTTGTTTTGATATTCATCAGCTTCAGCGATAAAATATTTACCTTGACCCAACAGAACATTGGTTTGCCAATCTATCACCCGACTGCCAACCAAAGCCAACGGGTCTGCTTCATTTTGCCCAAAGACTTCAGCCAACATGGCGGTTGTTGTTGTCTTACCGTGTGAACCACAAACCGCAATGGAAAATTTTTCTTTGAAAAGCTCTCCCAGGGCTTGAGCATAGGTGAGAAACTTGACCTTGCGAGAGCGAATTTCCGCCACTTCCAAATTGGTAATGGAAACAGAAGAAGATCGAACGGCAAAATCAATATCCTTGGGGATATTTTCAATAGCAAACTTATCAAAAGTTTCGATACCCTTGTTTCTCAAAACTTCTCGATAAAAGTGGTCTCCCTCGTCCGAACCGCTAACTTGCCAACCAAAACTTTGGTAAATCTGAGCCAAAGCCGAGGTTCCCGCTCCTTCAATTCCCACAATATAGACTTTTTTTGCTTTTTCTTTCATATTCTTATCTTATCATTTCTATAATTCCATTGGCAATAACCTCGTCCGCGTTAGGATGATAGAAAGTCTTGAGCTTTTGACCCATAGATTGGGCCAACTGATTATCATCCAAAAGTTTTTCAACTTTTTCCAAAAGCATATTCTGACCCAAATTACTCTCTTCCAAAACAAAAGCCCCGCCAATTCTGGAAATATCATAGGCATTGATCCTTTGATGATCATTAGCGGCAATATCCAGCGGAACCAAAATTGCCGGTTTTTCATAGGCAGCAATTTCAGCAATCGAATTAGCCCCAGCCCGACTGATAACCAGAGAACAAGCTGCTAAGGAATTTTTTAAATCTTCATCATTCAAAAAAGGTTTGGCAATATAGCCTTCTCGACCGGCCTTAATTCCATATTCAGCCGCTTTGTGCAAAACATTTTCATAATTCTTTTGACCGGTTTGATGAATGATTTGAACTTTTCGCAAAGCCTGAGGTAAAATTTTTACTACCGCATCATTTATAACCTGAGCCCCCTGACTTCCACCCAAAACCAAGATGACTGGCTTTGAGGTGGTAAAATCAAACTGAGCCAAAGCCGCCTCCTTGTTGCCATCTAAAATTGTTTCTCGCACCGGATTACCCACCAAAGCTACTTTTTTACTATCAAAATACTTTTCAGCTGAAGGATAAGCTAGAGCCACTCTTTTGGCCAGTTTTCCACAAATTCGATTGGCCAAGCCGGCAGCCGCATCCGATTCATGAATCAAAACTGGAATCCGATAAATCCAAGCCGCAATAACTATCGGCACCGCCGCGTATCCACCTTTGGAAAAAATCGCATCCGGCATAAAACGAAAAAGAATCCAAAGTGATTGCAAAACACCCCAAGGAATTTTGAAAAGGTCAATAAAATTTTGCAGCGAAAAATAACGACGCAGCTTTCCAGCAGCAATGTTCTGAACCGGAATTTCCTCCCTTTCCATCACCTCTCTTTCCAAAGGTATCCCCGAACCAACATAGAGAAATTGAGCCTCTGGTCCAACCTTGTCTTTGATTTTTTTTACCACCGCTATCAAAGGAAATAAGTGTCCGCCCGTTCCTCCGCCAGTCAAAACTATTTTCATAAGACTTTTTTTAATTTTTAATTCAAGACTTTCCTCCAATTTTTTGTTGAAAAATCCTCAATCAAAAATCATTTTTTATGTGCCTGCTTGGAAATATTCAAAAGAACTCCAACAGCGAACATCAAGAAAATCAAAGAAGTTCCTCCATAGCTAACGAAAGGCAAAGGGATGCCGGTCAGGGGAATCAAAGCAACATTGGCGGCAATATTAACAAATGCTTGGGTCACAATCCAAACCGTGATTCCAACAGCCAACAGACAACCAAATTCATCCGGCGCATTTTTAACAATTCGAAAACCGCGAAAAGCAATAATCAGAAAAAGAACTATCAGAAAAGTTGCTCCGATTATTCCCAGCTCCTCTCCAATTATGGCAAAAATAGAATCGCCGACTGGTTCCGGCAGGTAATTAAACTTTTGCCGACTATAACCCAGCCCCAACCCAAAAATTCCACCACTGCCTACCGCCAACAGCGCCTGGTTGATTTGATAACCGATTCCCTGCGGATCGTCACTGCGATTCAAAAAAGCCAAGATGCGATTGAAACGATAGGGTTCCAATTTGACCAGCATAAAGACCATCAAGGAACCAAAAACGCCCATGAGAGTCAAATGACTCAATCTGGCACCGGAAACAAAATAAATTGAAACTGCAATCAAAATCAAAACCCCCAACGTTCCCATGTCTGGCTGCTTCAAAATCAAAATTCCAGCCAAACCAATAATCCCCAAAAAAGGCACGAAGCTTTCAAAAAAATCTTTAACCTGATGAGTGCCTTTATTTTCCAACCAAGCTGCCAGATAAATTATCAAACAAAATTTAACCATTTCAGATGGCTGAAAAGAAATCGGACCCAGATCAATCCAGCGCATGGCACCATAAACTTTCATTCCGATTCCAGGCACAAAAACCAACACCAAAAAAATTACCGAAATTCCAAAAAGAGGCAAAGCCACTTTTCGCCAATAATGGTAGTCGATTTTTTGAGCCAGATACATTCCCAAAAGTCCTGGCAAAATTCCATAGAAAAGCTGATGTTTAAAAAAATAGTAGGGATCCCCAAAGCGGGTTTGTGAATAAATTATACCAGCACTGGAAATCATGACCAAACCTATCACGATCAAAATCAAAACCGAAACCAACAGCGGCCGATCGATCTCATGATTTTGAACCTTAACTCTGCGCATAGTTTTCAATTTCAAATTTTTTCTTGATTTTTTTTGGATTGTTCTTGGCGCCAAGCAGCTATCTCTCCGTGATCACCACTAAGCAAAATCGGAGGAACTTTCCAATCGTTGAAAATTTCCGGTTTAGTGTATTGGGGATATTCCAGATAACCGCTTTGAGAATGCGACTCGTCCTGAAAGCTCTGGGCGTTTCCCAAAACCCCTTCTTCCAAACGTGAAACTGAATCAACCAAAACCATAGCCGGAATCTCTCCCCCGGTCAAAACATAGTCTCCGATCGAGATTTCTTCATCAATCAAGTTTTCAGCTACCCGCTCATCCACTCCTTCATATCGACCACAAACCAAAACCAGCTCTTCATATTCAGATAGTCTTTGTGCGTCTTGTTGGGTAAACTTTTTACCCTTAGCTGAAAACAAGATGGTGCGCCGAGCTGAAGATTCCACAGTCGAATCATTTTTAATTTTTTCTAAAGCCCGAAAAATCGGCTCGACTTTCAAGACCATACCCGCCCCTCCCCCATAGGGCGTGTCATCGACAGTTTTGTGTTTGTCCTGAGCAAAACCGCGCAAATCGTGAGTGTTTATCTCAATCAGCTTTTTTTGCCGAGCGCGACCAATGATTGATTCGCCAAAATAAGAATCAAAAATTTGGGGAAAAATGGTTACTATTTCAAATTTTTTCATAAAAATATTCTTCAAAAAATAAACCTGATTCAAGGCCATTTTAGCACATTAAAAATAACTGAACAAACAAAAATAGCCCTGTCCTGCCGGACGGACTATTTTCATATTTCGACAAAAACCGATTTATCTTAACTCCATTTCAAAACTTTCTGAAAAATCTTCTTTGCGATTTTTGAAATTTCGTTCATCTTTTTCCCGATATCCACCTCTCTCATCATCTTCAAATCCGCGCATTGGATGCTCTGGAGCAAAAATCAAAACTGTTGCCTCAAAAACATTTTCACCTTGGTCTTTTCCAATTATTCGTACGATTTCATTTTTATTCAAATCCAAAACTCCTCGAGTTTGCATATCCTGAGAAAAAACAACTTCCCAAGCCGAATTTTTCAGATCAATAATTGACATTTTAGATTGACCCATGGAGACAATTCGACCAGCCAAAAAACCTTCTTCCGGTCTTTGCCACATGTGTTCCATTCCCGGCATGAAATCTCGGTAAAAGGGCAACTGATGATAAGCAAAATCATCCACTATCTTTCCCATTTTTACAAAATTAGCCGCACTGCCCACGGCAGTCACCAAAGCCAAAAAGGAAAGAATAATGACCAAATTTCGATGCCGATAACCTTGTTGGGTTTTGCGAACAAAATGAAAAACCAAAAAGCCCAAACCAACCAAAATCATCAACCATAAATAAGGCAGGTAAAAAAACAAATTTCGCCAACCTCCTCCCGGAGCATATCGAAAAGCTTCCCAATCAATTTGAAAAAGCAGATGAATCCCAGCAGCTACCGCCAAGATACTAAAAACAGCCGCTAAAACCACCAGGAACCAATAAAGAAAATTAACAGCCACAAAACGCCACCTGGGCAGGGGTTTGATATGCTCGCTTTTCAGCTTGCTGACTGTTTTTTCAATTAGATTTTTCATAGTCATAAATAAGTACGTGAAAATTAACCTAAAAAATTTCAAATCCTTTCTTTTTTGCTTCTTTTTGAATCATCTTCTTTCCGCGAGCTATCAGAGTTGCTACCGTGCCCTTCGGTTTTTGCAAAATATCCATAATTTCTTCGTAGTCTTTATCTTCAATAAACCTCAAAATCAAAACTTCTCGATACTTTAGAGGCATCTTTTCAATAATATCGCGAATAGCACCCATATCCTGCTTATTAGCCAAATCCTTTTCCAGATCAACATCTGACCTGATAATTTTCAGCCAACTGTCATCCTCATTCAAGGCAATTTTTGGTCTGGCCGCAATCTTGCGAAAATTATCAACTACGTGATTATGCGAGATACGATAAGCCCAACTGGAAAACTTCATCTGGCAGTTATAACCGTTTATGTTCAAATAAATCTTCACGAAAATATCTTGAAGTAAATCCTCAACATCATCGTTACTTAACTGGGATATTCTTTTTATATAGAAAAACAGAGGTTTTTGATAGCGATCCATCAAGGCCCCGAACATTTCCGGATCCTTTTTGGCCAACTCAACCAGCTGTTGATCAGTTTTTTTCTCCAAATCCTCTTTAATTTTCATGATCAATTTTATTCACTTTTTCGAACAAGTCTAATACGAAAAAGATCGAATTTATTTGCATTCGCGACAACACACCCTGCCAAAACAAGGCGTGTGACATATTTTTTTCAACTCTCCAATGACCGAGCTGAAAAATTAAAGTTTATAAAAATCCTCCTTAGGGGCACCACAAACCGGACAAACATCCGGCGCCTCATTCAAATGCGGATAGCCGCAAACCGAACAAATATAGTAGTCATTTTCTTCAATCTCGCCTTTTTTCTCCAAAGCTTCGGAAAAAAGTTTTTCATGAATTTTCTCAACCGCATTAGCTCGAAAAAAACCAATTTGAGCTTCAGCTTGTTTTTCTTCCTTAGCTTTTTCGATAAACTCCGGATACATTTTGGAAAATTCATAGGTTTCGCCTTCAATCGCTCCCTTAAGATTTTGCAAAGACTCCCCAACCTGACCGGCATTTTCAAGATGCTTTAGCGCATGAATTGTTTCGCCCTCGGCTGCCACTCGAAAAAGTTTAGCCAAACCTTTTTTCCCCTCTTTTTCAGCCACCTTGGCAAAAGCTAGATATTTACGATTAGCCTGTGATTCACCGGCAAAAGCTGCCAATAAATTTTCTTGAGTTTTCATGTTTTTTTTCGTTAATTATTTTAGATTATCTAAAGACAAAATTTTAATTCGCCAAATTTGCAAATTAGGTTTATAATGGAATCAAAATCTTCAGGCGAGAAGACGAAAAATTGGAACCCACCTGGTTAAACCCGGGAAAAATTATTTTTTTCTCTATAATTACATCAAGGGATCCAGCCGCTTTCTCAAGTTGAGGATTTTTTTTATTTTTTAAAAAAGCCCTTTTATTACAAACCGTTGAGGGATTTATTTCGAACGTGCTGCTCAAAAGTCTCAGAAAAAACAGTCTCTCCGGTTTCCGGATTACTCAAAAAATAGAAATAATTTGTTTTAGCCGGCCAGATGGCAGCCTCGATAGAAGAAGCTCCCGGATTGCCAATTGGTCCGGGCGGTAAACCGGGAAATTTGTAGGTATTATAAAGAGAATCAATCGAAATATCCTCAGCGTTGTGCTGAACTTTCTTTTCCCCACCCAACACATAGGCAACTGTCGCATCACTTTGCAATGCCATACCAATTTCAAGGCGATTAGTAAAAATTCCAGCCACAATTTTGCGATCAACAGCCGAAGGCACCTCAGCCTCAATTATGCTGGCTAAAGTAACTGTTTCAAAAATAGTCTTGTTTTCCAATTTTAGTTGCGAACGCCACTGCTCGGAGAATTTCAAATCAAAATTTTTCAACATCTTCAAAATTATGCTGGGGGGTTCTTCTTCAAAAGAGAAAAAATAGGTATCAGGAAAAAGATATCCTTCCAAAGAAGCTTGGACTGGCTTGTCAGAGAGAAAATCAAATTGATCAACGATATCCGCCGACGGTTTTTCAGCCAAATTCAAAAATCCTTCCCCATCCAAGTTTTTTTCGGATACAATTTGAGCCATTTCTTTTATTGTCAATCCTTCCGGAAAAGTTACTTTAAGGTAGTCCGGACGGGTTTCTCCTGCCACCAAAATCTTCACGATTTCTGGAATCTTTAAACCTGGATCAATTTCATAGGTCCCTGCCATAATTTTTCCGATCAAATCTTCCTTCCAGAGGTAATAAATCAAATAACTTTCTTGCCGAATTATTTTTTTCTCTTTGAGTTTTTGAGCAATAATTCGAGTATCATCACCTTTGACTATCTCCAAAGTCTCTTTCTGTTGCGCCTTTCCAATTGAACTGCTAACTTGATGGGAAAACCAAAAAAGCATTGCCAATAAAATCAGCAATCCTAAAAGAAAAAATTTAACAAATTTTTTAATTTTGAGCATCTATTTAAAAATCGTTTTTTTCAATCAAAGGCACAAAAGAGAAACCAGGAAATTTTTCCGTGGTAACTTTATTGTCCCTATCTTTTTTCACAAAACAAATATCATTATTGATTGGAATAATCATTTTACCACCTTGAGCTAACTGAGAAATTAGCTCTTTAGGAACTTCTTTAGACATAGCTGAAACCAAAATTCGATCATAAGGTGCATTTTTCTCAAAACCTTTGCTGCCATCCATGCAATGATATTCGATATTTTCACTCTTTATGAAATCAAACTTGGCAATGTTCTTGCGACCAAAATCGCAAAGTTCCTTAATTCTCTCAATAGAAGTCACTTTTCCCGTCTCACCTACTATATGTAACAGCAAAACAGTAGTCCAACCACTGCCGCTACCTACATCTAAAACATTCTGACCGAGCTGGGGATCCAAAAGTTCCAGCATAACCGCCACTGTCATGGGCTGAGAAATTGTTTGACCATAACCTATCGGCAAAGGAATATCCAAATCAGCACTACCAATCAAATCGTCCGGCACAAACTCGGTTCGACTAATCTCAAAAAAAGCATTAATTATCGCCTCGGTCTTCAAATAACCTTTTCTCATTAAGTCGTTAGCCAACTTACTCATTTTTGTGATTTCTAAAATATTTAAATTCCCATAACCTGCACAATCACGTCTCTTTTTCGAGATCCGTCGAAATCAATCGCAAAAATACTTTGCAAATCAGCAATCATCAATTTTCCCTTTTCAATCGGAATGACTTCACTATTGCCCATCAGCAAGGATTTGCAATGAGAATGACCATTGCTTCTTCCATCCGATTTGGAACCTTTCTTTAATTCAAATAGATCATGTGAATAGCGATCATCCATTGGCACCAGCTTATAGAGAACTCGCATAAAATCTTGAATAAGCATGGGTTCATTGTGATTAATTGCAACGCCCATAGTTGTATGCGGCACATAAACCAAAACTTGTCCTTGTCGTATCTTGGATTTCTCTACAATTTCCTGAACCTTTTCCGTTATGTCCATAAACTCAATCTGAGTTGTACTTTCCAGCTCAATTTTTTGTTTGTGAAGCTTAATTTCCATTTTTTTATTTTTTATTTTTATTCCCAAAAATTTTAGCTATCGCTCGAACTGCTTGGCGATCTAGTGCGTCTACTATAATTTTATCATGATTCGGATTTTTTACCAACGCAGCCAAAACTTTGGCCGCCTTAAGTTTATGATTTTCAGTTATATCTCGAACCCTTTGATCCAAAGCCCCCCGAAAAATTCCCGGAAAAGCCAAAACATTATTAATTTGATTCGGATAATCCGACCGTCCAGTGGCTACAATCGCGGCCCCACCCTTTCTGGCTTCCTCTGGCATAATTTCCGGGATTGGATTGCTCATGGCAAAAACAATAGCATCTTCATTCATTTTGGAAATATCGACATGTGAAATCAAATTCGGTGCACTAACCCCCACAAAAACATCCGCCCCTTTCAAAGCGTTTTGCAAAGTTCCAGCAATTTTCTCAGGATTGGTCATTTTGGCAATCTCAATTTTAATCTCATTCAATCCTTCTTTTCTGCCTTCAAAAATTATGCCACAACTATCCAAAACTAAAATATTTTTTACTCCATATTGCAAAAGTAATTTAGTTATAGCCACTCCAGCTGCGCCTGCACCTGAAACCACCACCTTAATCTTGCTTTTATTTTTTCCGACAACTTTCAAAGCATTGATCAATCCAGCCAAAACCACAATGGCCGTACCATGCTGATCATCATGAAAAACCGGAATATCCAATTCCTTTTTCAATCTCTCTTCAATTTCAAAACAGCGCGGCGCACTAATATCTTCCAGATTAATTCCGCCAAAAGTTGGTGCTAAATTTTTTACTATCCGAACAATTTCATCAGAGTCTTGAGTATTTAGCACAATTGGAATTGCATCTACCCCGCCCAGTTCCTTAAAAAGTAGCGCCTTGCCCTCCATAACCGGCAAAGCTGCCTCCGGTCCGATGTTTCCCAAGCCCAAAACTGCACTGCCATCAGAAATTACCGCTACTGAATTTTTACGTATTGTGTAGTCAAAACTTAATTTTTTATCGTCGGCAATTTTGCGACACACCTCAGCAACTCCTGGAGTATACAAAACGGATAGACTTTTTTTGGTTAATTTTCTTTTTGATTTAACTTCAATTTTTCCGCCAATTTTTTGCGAGAGCTTGATAGCTTCCAGTGAATTTCTATTCTTGTCTGCCATATTGTTTAAATATTATATTAATTTCTATTTTCTGATTAATTAAGTTTTTTCCGCAATTCAAGAACTTGGCAATCTATATAATAAACATGACACACTCTCACTTCCACGTTAGGAATTATAAATTAAGCTTTTTGTGCTCCACGCTATGTGTTGGACTAAGCTTTCTATTTATTCAGCTTAATCTTTTTGTAAACACTGCCAGCTGCCACCGCGCCTTCCGCTACCGCCGTAATGATTTGACGAAATTTATTTGAACCGGTGGTCACATCTCCGGCTGCAAAAACATTTTCCACATTAGTTGCCTGAGCTTGATCAACGATCAGATAATTTTGTTCATCGCTTTGCACCCCTATTTCCTGAGCTAAAGCAACTCCCGGCACCGAACCAATTTCAATAAAAACTCCGTCAACGGCCAACTCTTTCTCTTGATCATCTTGCTTAAAAGTTACAGCTTGAACCTTGTCCTCGCCTTTAACTCCGGTTATCTCCGAACAAGCCTGCATTTCAATCTTGGGATTCTTTTGCATTTGTTCCACCCAGGAAGGCTCTGCTTTCAATTCATTTCGGTAAAGCAACGTCACGTGATCGGCAAATTCGCTCAAATGAATGGCAGCCGTAGCCGCACTATCCCCTCCGCCAATAACTACTACATTCTTCCGACGAAAAAACATCGCATCGCAAGTGGCACAATAAGAAATACCTTTTCCCACGAAATTGTTTTCACCCGGGATATTCATTTTGCGCGGCTTCATGCCCAAAGCGAAAATCAGGGCCTTGCCTTCATAAATTTCCTGATTGGTATGCACCACAAACGAACCGTTTTCTTTCTTTTCAATTCTTTGTACCACCGCTGACACGATTTTGGCTCCCAAATTTTCAGTTTGCCGCCTAAACTTCTCCATCAAATCTTTGCCGGAAATTGATTCAAATCCAGCATAGTTTTCAATTTCCCAGGCCTCTACCACTTGTCCGCCAATATCTTCTCCAATTACCACGTGATCCAATTTATAACGCGAAGCGTAAATTGAAGCTCCCAAACCGGCTGGCCCAGCGCCAATTATTATCAAGTCATGATTATTCATATTTTTGTTTTTAAATCATTAAATAAACCCTACTGGAATTATACCTCAAATTAAAAAACTGTTCCATTTTCAACACAATTCTTTCGCAACTGATGACTAAAATCTTGCTCGCGATAATTCACGCTCCCATAGGTACTATAGGTACTATAAAATTTGGGTTTGTCATATATTACGTTCACATATTGAGCGATTTTCATAAAAAGATTTTAAACAATTTTTTTGGTCCACTTCCCAGCTGCGAACATGCGAGAGTCTTTTGGAAAAAATCCATTCCAAAAAAATCAAAACGAAACCCAAAATAAAAAATAAAATGATTTTTAGCTTTTCAAATATTTTTAAGATAAAATCATAATTATTTAAAAGATTCGACATATGCTAAAACTCCATCCAAATCCGTAAATAGATTACATTCATTTTGACCTTCCCTATTGGGATAGGTTCTAAGTCCAGCAGTTGCAATTCCTTTTTCCTGGGCTTTTTGCAAAACCCTTGGTTCATCATCAATCACTAAACAACAATCTTTTCCAAATAAATCAGCTTTTTCTTTTGGAAATTGTATTTCATCAAAAATCAATTCATTTTCATTAAGCCATTTCCTGGTAACTTCAAGGCTAGCAGGTAAACGATAGCTCATTATCAAGATATAGAATCCACTTTTCTTCAAAGCTTGCAAAAATTTTTTACTTTCAGCAAATGGAATATATTTGTCTTGATTAAAATGAATAGCATTAACTGCTCCCCAGTAATCAGCCTCTTCACATTGCCCTCGCCAAAAATCCCACCCGTTCCATTCAGAAGGTTGAGAAAAACTAGGAAATTTTCTTTTTAATTGTAGATAGAGTTCATCAGAAAAATTCCAAAGAGTATTATCAATATCAACTAAGATCTTTTTCATGATTAATTTATCGAAAAATTAGTAACTTAACTTTAACATAAAAACAAAAGGCCCGCGACTGGGGCCTTTTTTGAATTTTGCTAGAAAAATAACTATTGGCAATCAGGACACCCTGCCCCATCCTTACTTGGATGACAAGTTCCGTCACAAATTCCCTTGAAACAAGCTGAACAATCCTGGCTCACACAGTCTGGGTCGCTAATAGCCGAACAACCAGATCCACAACAGCCATCAGATAGACCGCAACTTGGCCAAATGTTCTGACACACGCCGGAGAGTAAGCAAGTGTCGATGGTGCAAGCAACTCCATCACTACATTCCGAATTCGAAGAACAATCGCAATCTACCGGACAGTCTTCTCCAGCAGAACAAACTCCATCACCACAACAACTGTTACTTTGGCAATCCGGGCAATTGGCCCCGTCCTTACTTGGATGACAAGTTCCGTCGCAAACTCCCTTGAAACAATCCGAGCAAGAACCACTGGCTGTTGATGATGCGCAATCTTGAGGGCAGGTTTGACAGTTTTCACCCACTGCTTGACCACCACAATATCCATCTCCACAACTTGATGACACTGATTGATTTGATATATTAACACTGATTTGATTGCTTGAGTTGTTACCGGAAGCATCATAGGCAACTGCCTTGATGGCATGGCTTCCATCATCATAAAGCTTCGTGTCCAAAGAAAAGGAATAAGGAGAAGAGGTGTCTTCAGCTACAAAATTTGAATCAACATACAACTCAACTTTGGAAACTCCAATATTGTCAGTGGCCGTGACATCAACTTGAATGACACCTGAAATGGTATTTCCATCCAAAGGATTGGATATTTTAACCGAGGGCGCCGTCGAATCACTAGCAACAGAAACCGTCAAATCAAAAGTAACTCCCTTATCAGAATGAGAAACTTGTGTCACACTAATTCCATTAACCATATCAGAAAAACTAGAACCATCAGTTAACGACTGAATAAAGTAGGTATAACCATAATTGCTTCCCTTATAGCGATGAATATTAACTCCTTGGCTATAGATTGAAGCTATACCTGAATCATACCCTAAAGGTTGCCGATATGATAGATAATAAAATTCTTCCGTATCCGGTTTAGCTATCTTCAAAGCAAAAGGTAAATCTGTTGAAGTTGGATCCATTCCAATCGGTGCCAAAGTATAGGTTCCTGAAGTTGCCACGGTTTGAATGTCGCCCGAATAAGAAGAATACCAACCCATCTGATCGATATGCGGAGCATTGAATAAATGCCAGGCACTCGATGAAGTCCCCATTGGATCTGAATAATCCCCATACACAGAATTTACCACTCCATCATTTTCCGGATCTGTCGCAGCATGACCCATTGAAAGATTATGACCAAGCTCATGAGCAATTAACATTGGATAATCCGCACCACCAACCCAGGCTCGACAAAAAGTTCCACAACCGACATTTGCAACCCCGGCCCAAGCGCAACTAGGTAATTCATTAAAATGAGGGAGTACAAAAACTCGATGCTGGTAAAGAGAAAGATCTATTCCAGCTTCAGTAGCAGCAGTCTCAGCAGCAGCAGACCAATCATAATAATTACATGTTTCATTTGTATAATTAACCTGGAAAGGACCGAAAACATCAGCCTGTCCATTTGCATCCACATCCGCTTCAAATCCTAACATGTCCCGAGAAGATTCCCGATAAAGACTATCAACGCTTTTGTCACCGTAATACATAACTGACGAAATCTGATCAAGCGTATAGCGAGAAGACGCCTTCGCATTCAATAGATCAACCATCAAAACCACAGCTTTTCGAGTATCAGTAAGTGATTCTGCTTGACTCACCAAAACCACATTATCTCCCTCAAAAACCTTTTCGGAAACTTTTTTACCCTTGATTCTAACCACATCTCCAGTTTCTAAAGAATCAGCTGGCTTTTTTTTGAATTTTATCTCAACGTGCTTTTTAGTCTTTTTGTCGTAAACAAAATATTTAATTTTTTCATATTCTTTTTCCGGATTTTCCTCAATTATTTTTTCAAATTCACCCTCAATACTTGAGTCATAACCGTTAGAACTGGCTAAAGATTTACTTTCTAAGTTTAAATTAATTGTCCAAATCAAGGCAACAATGACACCAACCACAAAAGCCATGATTATTAAGCCTTTCAAAGTAGTTATATTCTTTTTCTGCATTAAGACCGTTTTTTCACTTAACCAATTAAAGCTTGACTTTACAGCCCGGTCAATTGATCTTTTTTTTGTTTTCATTTTTTGTTTAAAAATTATTTATTTTTATGTTATCAGCAAAGATATTTTTGCATGATGCTTAACTTTCAACTCACTTTCAACTAAAAACCAATAAAAATCAACTAAACCCAGACTGATTCTCGTCGGTTTTTATCAAACAAAATTATTGGAATAAATTTTTAATATCTTTAATTTAATTTTATCACAAATATTAATTTTGTAAAAAATTTGGAAAATAAAAACCACCCCTTGGGATGATTTTTTAATACAAGTCCGACTTTGAAGGAGTCTTTAGCAAGACAGACAAAACTCAAATATTTGTCCAATTTTAATTAGCTTAACGAGCTAGCAATAGTTACTAGATTAATCTCAAAGAGAAAGTGCTTCGCAAAAGACATTAAGAATTATTCTCTTGCCTACCCCATTGCCAACGGGGTTTTTTGCCTTTTTTATAGGCAACAATTATAAAAAGAGTAGTCAAAACAATGATTGGCAGTGCAAATGTCAAAAAGTTGCTGCCTGAATCAGGATTTCCAGGAATATCTTCTTCTCTGACAGACACAAGACTCACAATTAACAAAACATAAAGAAGAGTGACGGCCCATCCTTGCCATTTTGCAGGCACCCAACCCCAACCAAAAAGTTTCCTCTTGAACCAATATTCCTTTGGATTGTTTTTTAGGTATGCGATGTATTCCTTGAGCATATAGTTTAGACTTTTTTCATGTTAAAATTTTACCTTTTACTTCCTTTGGTAAGTATTATAATACTTACCAGAAATTTTTACCAAGAAGAAAAAACTGGTCAAGTTTGATGCCTTTTACTTTTGCCAAATTCAAAAGCAGATTGCTTTAAATGTTTTTTTACTTCTTCTGCAAGGAGAGAAATGGAAATATCCAAAGAAAAACGACCCGCTCTGTGATAATAAACGGGTCGCTTTTTTGTTCTGTTTGCCGACGTTGTTAGCTCAGGAAGTCCATTTCAGGCTTCCGCTCTTCATCGTTCTCGTAGGCGTCGTGCGCCAGGGCGACGATAATGTCGGAAATCATTCCCGAAATCATCTTGTCGAACCACGGCTGAACACCAGAGCAGGTAACGACAAATCCCCTTCGATTGACACCGCCCCAAAAAGGCGTGTCACCAGGAAAGAGCAGGTGTGGAATGGAAGCCGTGCGGTCGTCATTCCTTTCCGTCCAGAGCTGGAGAGCCTTGCATCTGGCAATGTCGTCGTAAGAGTGTTCCCATCCATCATCACCCATAACACTTTGTTCGTAAAGCAAGACGGGTTGAAGCGGATAGTTTGGCCAGTCGGGATAATCCGCTTTGCGGTCATCCTTCATCGCAGGCACCAGCACGACAATGTGGCAATCGGTACGCTTGAGAAGCGAACGCAGAGGAGACGATTTCGTCATAACCGCATTGAGTACAGTCTCTACGGCTTTCTTGGCGATTTCCTCAGTCAGATACTTCGGTGTAAGCAATTCCATTCTCTTTTTTCCTCCTTTTCAATATGAAGTTGTTTGCCACTCAACCACTATCGTGCCTTTTTCGTTTACAAAGACACTAATGATTGTGTAAATGGGTGAAAGACTCTTGTTTCTAAACTTTCGCATGATTGCGGTGCAACTTGGCAGAAACAGGAAGTGGCGGAAAATCTCAATCCCCGTCTTTTTCCTTTCCTTGTGATATTTTGGCAAAGCCTCGCACGGATATTCAGGACTCTTTCTCATGGCTTCAGCTGGGCAAGATATAAAACCTAATGAAACGCTCTGAACAACAGTGGCACTTCTCGGAAGACCGCCAAACAGCAACTCTCCATCAAAGACAACTAGTGTGCGTTGATCACGTTCATTTGCAGGAATACGATATTCCTTGTCCCCAAATCTGCAAACAACCGTGTTTGCGTCAACTCTTTTAGCAGTAGTAGTCCCAAATGCCTTCTCGTGCAGATAATGATGAACTGTTTTGTCCATTTCAATCCCCTCTACATTGATAATTTTGTTAATGTGCCAATTTTTTCGTGTTCAAATCAGAATAAACAAAAATGGACTAAAAGTCAACCAAGAAAACTTAAACCTTTTCATGCTTTTAATTTGGTAAGTATTATAATACTTACCAAAAATTATGGGAGATTTAGAGAAAAGAAAAGCTGCCTGAGAGAAATTCTCCCAGGCAGTTTCATGAGTATTTTATTTTTTCAGCTTTTTTATTGGAAACGAACATCTTTTCTTAGTTCCTCACCGAAAAAATAATTTAAGTTCCAAATATAAGGTGACAGAAATGTGTCTGCCCTTTTTTCTGCCCAACCTATTGTTACTTTTTTTTCAAGTTCATGTTTAGGTCCGGGTTCAGGGCTCTTTATTTTTTTTAATCTATCTTTCAAGATTTCAACCGCTGAGCCCATATAACAGCCCCGGAAAAAACCCACAGAACAATCGATTTTTTTCAGGGTTTTGAAAATAAGTTCCGCCTCAGAAAAATCATTGAGGCAAATACAAACCACTTTATAGCCGTTCTCGGTTTGGGTTATTTTCTTTATATAAACCAAAAATGTCACAACTCGATTTGCTTCGGTGGGTTTCCATATACCAAAACAACCTACCGCGATTTCTTTTCTGTCGCCCATGCTCTTCCTCCCTCCCCCTCACAAAGGTCTGTTTAAATAAGCGCCTATTTATTAACGTTCTCTTTTTTATTTTTCTAAGCAGAGTACTACAAATAAACTCAAAAGTCAACTATAATTTTACAAGCTTGGTAAGTATTATAATACTTACCAAAAATTTTTGAAGGCCTGGGAAATAAAAAAAAGGACTTCAATTGAAGCGTACGCAAAGGTTGTTAGACTGGGGCGGTTTTTCCCGGTACTAAACCTCGCTTCAATCAAAGTCCTTAGCGATTTTGATAATTTCAGGCCCCTTACAAGCAAGATTTTGAAAAAGAATAGGGTTCAATTCTATTTCTTAGTCTTAAACTTGCAAGGGGCCTATCGGCAGCAGGCTAACTTTGTATGTTCCTATCTGCCTTTGGATTTGGCTGGGGATAAGGGACTTGAACCCCCATCTTCGACTTTGAGGTCGACGCTCTAGCTTAAGCTAATCCCCAGCAAACCTTGAATTTGATTTGACGCGCCCAGTGGGATTTGAACCCACGTCCCCGCCGTGAAAGGGCGGTGTTATGAGCCAAGCTAAACAATGGGCGCGCAAAATCTGAATTTTGATTTGGAGTGGGAAATCGGATTCGAACCGACGACTTCTTCCTCAAGGGAAGCACTCTTACCGCTGAGTTATTCCCACTCAATCAATCAAAATTTTTAAATGGCGGGGCTTTTCGAGAAAGCAAGAAGAAGTGGAGATGTCCTAGGTTGCCGCCTAGGTTGCCGCCTGATCCCCACTGGGAACCCCGCCACACCAACTCCTTGCTGTTGTTCCACAAAAAGCCCCATAAAAAAGAACTAAAAAAACAATAATTCACACACTTTAAAAAAAGCAAGTATAGGAATTATTGTTTTTTTATTTTCTTGAAACGATTTAATAAAATAAATCGCCGCTTATTGCGATTAATCCTTTATGTTATTTTCTGAGACAAGAACTTGCCATCCGAAAATGACAAGTCGACCGTTAGATTAAGCCCCAATAAATTAGAGCATCACCTTAACTCCCTAGAAAGGAGGTGATTCGTGGGAGGAATTGGTTCTTATGCTAAATCTTGCTTTTACTAAAGCAAGAAATTCTTGAATTTACTCCTTTCAAACTAGGCGAATCTAGGGAGTTATAGAATTTAAATCTATATCCATATATTTCTCGTGGGATTTCTTGGCTTCTTCATCGCTCAAAACTCCAAGATAGTGACGGCTGGTGGTTTGCAAGTCTGAGTGCCCCAACAATATCTGAATCTGACCCAAACCCACACCCCTCTTAAGCAAGGTAGTGGCGAAACTTCTACGCAATGTATGAGCCGTGCATCGCTTGGAAAGACCTGACTTTCTAACATAATTCCTGAAATTACGCTGGGCATCATTCCTATCCCAACGCCTGTGACTTTTGCTTTCTGCCACAAATACAAACTTATATCTATACTCTCTTTTTTTCAGGTAATCCCTAATGCATTGATTAGACCACTCAGTAAAATATATTTTTCGTTCCTTATTCCCCTTTCCAATTATTGTTGCTTCTTTATTTGTAAAATCTATATCCTCAATTTTCAGGTTAAGTGCTTCGCTAATTCTGCAACCAGTCGAAAATAAGACTGCAAATAATGCTCTGAATCTGAGGTCTCTTAAGCTTCTCGTTCCTATGGAATTGAAAAATTGCCTGAGTTCATCTTCTGTAAGGTATTCCACTTTGTGCTTAGGTATCTTTGGTCGTTTTATTTTCTCAGCATCCATTACTCGCAGATTCAACTCTCCTTTGCAAAATCTCAACAGGTTTCTTAATATGGAAAAATTGTGTGCTCTGGTACTGGGACTCAAATTTCTCCTGCTATATTCTTGCCTAAGTCTGAGTATATGTCCCTCATTGAGCTTTTCCATTTTCAAGTCTCCTAATATATCCAATGTCCATCTCAATGTCTTACTATATTCATAAATTGAAGCAGGAGCCATTTCTAGCTCCAACTCACAATAATCAAGATATAGCTTGCTAACTTCACTTAATTTTATTGAATTTTTCCTGTTAAAAAATAACATCGGATTTCATAGTTTGTCCGATGTTAGCTTGCGTGCAGATTAAGTCAAATTCAGTTGTCCGCTTATCTTTTATTTTGAATTTTACTCTTCTTTTTCAAATTACCTTCGGCTAATCTTTTCAAATCTTCCTCATTTTCAACCCCTTTCAACCTCCCGGATAAGAAACCCAGTTTATAGCTAATGCCATCACTCATAATTCTCCAATTGGTACTAGCCAAGGTTTTCTTAACAAGTGTCTGAAAATCCTGAACACTAACCATCTTCTCTCTGCCAATCTTGTTATCTTGCAAGCCAAAGCCGAGAACTACATCTTTTAGAATTTCTGGCTTCTCAAACTCCAAATTACTGAAGCCATTTTTTTCAAGAACAGGATTCAAAAGGTTTTGCAATTCAATTATTGTAAGTTTCTTTATTTTTGAAATTTCGTCATAAAGCTCAGTATTCTCTTCTTTTTCTTTCATCTCATCAACCAACTGCTTCATACTCTCCAAATGCCCTCTTTCAGCTAAATAACTTATACCATCTTCGGTTGATAGACAATATTTTTTGCGATTAGCTTCAAAATCTTCATCAACATCATCTTCAGATTTTCTATCCAAATCCAGTGACTCCACCTCCTTGTAGTTGCAATCTGAACAAAAGTATATTGTTTCAATAATATTACCTTTTCTTTTATGCTCGGACTGCAAATAAGATTTGCATTTCGGACAAGGATTAGACCTTGGCTCCCATTCTTTGCCATTTTCCCAATAAGCTCTACGCTTACTACATTTTTCACATTGAAACATAAATACCACCTCGTCCTTGCCATTAGTATAGCCCATTAAATCACGAGAGATGCACTTCATTTTCAGAGAACTACAACCGATACAACGCACACCCTTTGGTTCGTGAGCATTTTCCAGTTTCTTATCTAATTCTCTATCTCTTTCCATCCATTCCTGAATTGTCTTGTCTTTATCGTAATGCCTTTCACCTTTCATAAAATACAGTGAGGTTGGAGCAACACACGCCTCAAAAAACTCCTTTTTGAATTTAGCCACATTTTCATCTTTATCCTCCAACGACTTAAGACCATCACTTTTTTCTAACGACTTGCATCGGTCAATTGTGATTTTGTCGTAAAGCTCACTATAATAATTATAATCTTTCAAATTTTTCATTGCTGACTTAAAAGATTTTTATATATTTCATAATCATTATCAGAAAAAGATACGAAGTAAACTTTTTCTATATCGTGCCTCTCTTCTTCCAAAAAATCCTTAACTGTCTGAATTGCAATCGGAGCAGCCTCTTCAATAGGATAACCGTATACTCCAGTTGAAATATTTGGAAACGCTATGGTTTTGATATTGTTATCTACAGCCAAGTGCAAGCTCATCATATAGCAACTCCTGAGCATATCCGATTCTCTTCCGTTTTCATTTCCATATATAGGTCCGACCGTATGAATTATCCATTTAGCTGGAAGTTTAAATCCTTTTGTTATTACGGCTTCTCCCTCCATACATCCTCCGATTTTAAGACAGGCATTGTACAATTCCTCGCCTGCAGCGTTGTGAATAGCACCGTCCACTCCACCACCACCAAGAAGTCTCCTGTTTGCAGCGTTGACGATGGCATCAACTTCAAGAGTCGTTATATCTTGTTTTATGGCTAAGAGTTGGGTTTTCATTTTATAAAATCCAATAATTGATTTGGTTTTTCTTTTAGATTTATTTCTACTAACCTATGCAAGGCATTATTTCTTTTCAGCTCCTCCCTTTCTCCATCGAAAGCATAATCATCTAGCCAAAGAAAGTCTTTACTAAAATCAATCCCTTCAGTTTTCCAAAGACCGAAATTAGTGGGCTTTATTTTTTTTAGCAATTCAAAAGACTTTTCTGAAACCTTACCTCTTAGATGTTCCAGTGCAGTCGAAGCATCACCTTTGCAGTGACTGGTAAGCCAATAGCAATCGTGATTCTCGGTGGCAAATTTCAAAAAATCATAAAGGTGATTTGCCTCAAGTCCGCCTTGTTTTGTTATAAGCGTCCCGTCAATGTCTAGATATAAATTCATATTTATTAAAGTTTGTGCAATGTTAGCTTCGTGGTGAATAAAGTCAACACTTATTATGCACTGTCAAAGGATAATCCGCTCTGCTTAAGAAAGTCATCGACAACATCTTCCCTGATATCTTCAAATCCTAAATCCCAATAAATTTCTCTCAACAAATTTATAAAGTATTTTTTCAAATCTTCCCCATTGTTTAAAATATTAGTATCAATTTTTATATCCCAACTACATTCAGCAAGTAGACACTCTCTATCTTTTTCCCAAAAATCACGACCTGCGGGTGTTAATTGCCTTGCAAATGCATCATCTAAACCAGTCAGATTTATTTTTCCTACTAACACTCCGCTGTAACCATATTTATTATAAAATTTCTTGGCAAATTGAAATACACCGAAAATTCTAACGGCTATTCTCCAAAGGCTTACTATTTTAAATCCAGTATCTTCACTTAATACTGAAACAGTAAATTTATTTTGAATTAGTCCTTGACTAAAAATTTGCTGAAACTCAATTAAATTGTTGTGTTTCAGGAAGGTGAAAAACATAATTCCTTTTGGTGAAGGTATTACATTCAATTCAGGAAATGTAAAATTTCCATTTTTAAATCTAATCTCATCAATTCCATTTTTTATTTCTTTTGGGTTAGCAAATGATTGTTTTGGAAAAAATGGCTGGATAGTTATCTCACACATAGAAATATCTGTGACAAGAAATCTTCTGCTTTTAAAAATCACCTCCTCGCCTGCTTTTCTACTTTCTCTTATTATCTCATCTTCTTTCTTTAATACTTTTGCGTCAAAAATTTCATCAGCCATTGATAGGTATACTTTTCTGGACTTTTCAGCTTTCTCTTTCTTTCCAAACATAAGCTCCAACCCATCTGGAGAAGCAAGGTCTATTTGCTTTGTAATATTTCCAGTCCTGATATAGACATTTGAATCGTTTTGCACATAATAAGGAGTATTATCTCCTGAAAAAACCCTAACTAAAATAAAGAATTTATCATTTTTTGAATCTGTGGCGTGAACAACGCAGGAAGGAAATGGCTCAATATTTGCTATTTCTTGATGTAATTTTTCTATTTGCTTCGCATCAGTATCTATGCCATTCCAGTTTTTCGGAAATCCCGTTTTAATATCTTCCTCCACTCCAATTATAATTACTCCGCCCCTACTATTGGATAAAGCCACTATATGTTTTGATAATCCTTTTGAAGAGTAATCCCGCTTATAATCAATTTGAAATCCTTCTCTGTATCCCTTTTCACAAAATGCAACGACATCTTCGAATTTAAAAGATTCAATTGGCTTGTTTAATATATCCATCTTAGGTTAATCCTTATGTTTTAATAATGACTCGTTTTCAAAATGGGTAACTTTTCCAGTTTTTTTATCAATCACTTTTTGATAATAAGTTTTGTTTTTCTTATCAATTCTCCTTTCTTCAATAACCCCTTCAGGATACTTCTTCATATCGCCACTGCTCTTATGCCTTGAAATAAATTCAACCATAAAATTTTTGAACCCTTTGACTTTTTGCTTTATACCAAAGTTTTCCGTAAAAATGGCGGAGTCGGTAATTGTAACTTTATACAACTTACTCTTACTACCACAGTTTGGACAAACTGAATTTCCATTAGGAAGTTTAGTTTCGCACTTTTTACATAAAATTTCTTTCATTGGCTTTCGTATTTTATAAACTTTGTTTAGTGATTACATTCTCATCAATAACAACGGTGCAGATGGCATAAGCTAAAACATTTCTGGTTTGGTCATCAACACCGAAACACTCTACGAAATGGCTACCTCTAAAAACAGCACTCTCAGTTAAATTTAATGTATTATTTCTATTGATTTCTCCTCTTAATTGCTTGGCTCTTGTAGCCTGTTCGCCAGTGTTTGTAACCTTATAAAAATATTTGGTTATTTTAGATTTAGTGTGATTAACGGGTGATAAAAATTTAGCTTTAAATTTAATCTTGTCATTCTTGTTTAACCTGACAATGCCACTTTTGTAATCTTCTGATTCTTCATTCTTAATGGCAGCAATATAAAACATCGGGCTAGTCAATCTATTGATTGCCGAGCTATAACCATATGCTTCTATAAATTCTTCTCCTGACACAAGCCTGTGAAATATTCCTATTAATTCCTTCTCACCTTCCACTTTTTTTATTTGTTCAACTAACACTAAAGCACATCTCGCTGCTAATCTAATCAATTTCTTCTCATTCTCATTTAATTCATCAATATAATCATCCACATATTTATTTCTCGCTCTGTCTGGAAATTGCCTTACACTTATAAATCCATTTATATTTCTAAAAAATAATTCCGCTAAACCAGAAATGTCCATTTCGCTATTTTCTGAAATAAGTTTTTGCACAATCAGTTCTAAATGAAAAGATTTTAGCTTAAATTCTATACCCTTAAAGTTTCTTTTATTTTTCCAAGAGTTTCTCCACGCCTTCAGTAATTTTGCAGTCTTCCTAAAATTGGACGATTCTTCGTTTATTATTTTAGCTAATTCTATATAACCCCAGGGGTCGGTTTTAATCCATTTAACATCATTTTGCAAATTAACTTCTGGTATTGCATATATAGGTTTACCAAATTCATTAAACTGTTCTAGTTCACGAGCTGGAACAATATCAATTTTAAAATCTCCCTCTTTATCTACAAATTCAATTTTCACAGAACGCGTTTGCGTCTTTGCCTTTATTTTTATTCCTAATATTTTGTATTCGGCTTCCAGTTTTTCTACCAAATCATTCAGTATATTATTTAAATTCAAATCTCCTGAGGAAATTTGCCTCTTTGATTCTTCAGGTAAAACCCAAATCACATCCAAATCATTTAGGGGCGTGATAGCGGTGAATCTGGCATATGAACCACTTTGAAATATTTTCCCTTCCAATATCTTACTTAATCTCTCGTATTCTTGCTGAACAAAAATCTTTTCTTCCTTTGTTGGGGAATGAAAATCTCTTACAAATAAAGAGATGGGATTTCCAGCTTTTTTTTCACTATTTATCATAATTCATAGTTATAACTGACATAATTATATCTCCCAACAATCTGTTTCTAAAATTAACAACGTTAGTGTGTTTATATTTCTGAAGCTTGTCCATTATCTGAACATCTCCAGGTTTTGCATAAATAATAAGAGCCTTCTTATCATTTTTCTTTTTTAAAACTTCGTCAATATCATTACCCCAATCTGACCAATCCAATAAAAATATGGAAGCGCCCTCTGAAGACTCCACGTCACTGACTGAAGAAATTTGAATTATATTTTTTTCTTTAAAAAGATTTGCTCCAACGAGTAAATTTTTTAAATCGGAAAAACCATTAGTCGCAAAAATTGCAATTTTTCTTCCACGTAACCCATTACCAAGCCTCAATAACACAAGTTTAATACCGAACATCCATTGAATAAAAGCCGAGATTATTTTTATAGCCAACAATGTTGCTGTGACATAACCAATAACAGTTAAAAAACTTTTTATTATTTCCATATGATATTGATTATTTTTTCCTATTATACGGACTCTGATTTGTGGGTTTTAAACTGATTTTATTCTCACTAGCCTTTATCTGAACAGCATTTTCAGTTCTTCCCAATTTCAATCCAATTACTCTTGTGGGTGTATTCTTTTTTGCCAGTGATTTTAATTGGGAGACTTCCTTAGCATTCCAAGCTTTTCCACTGTTTCTATTGTATTTTGCCATTTGGTTTTTATTTAATGATTAAAAAATTATTTACACTTTTAAAACATCTAGCACTTTACCATTTATAATCAAATCATCTTCAGGGGTAAGATATATAGGCAAGAAATCTTTATTTTTTGACTGCGGAAACAAGCCGATTTTATCTTCTTCCAAATATCGCAATAGCTTAATTGTCGCTAGCCCATCAAGGATGGCAAGCACTGGAATGTTACTGTCGCCAAAGGCTGGTTTATAATTAGAATCAATTAAAACGTAGTCTCCATCCTCAATATTTTTCCCCTTCAATCTATAATCATTCATTGAATCTCCTGAAGCCTGGACGGCGAAAACATTTTTCGTGCTATTCCCTAATAATCCTCTTGAAACTTTAAGTGTTCCCTGCTTGTATTGTTCAGCAAAAATATTCGCCACACCGCAATTTGCACTCCCATAAATCGGGACATCTGCAAACATCATTTTTGACGCATCAAGAATTTCAATCGCCCTGGTTTCTGGATTTCTTCTTACCAATCCTTTTTTCTCAAGGTCATCAAGATACATAAAAATACTCCTTGGACTTTTAAGTATCAATCCGAAAGATTTTACAGCTTCCTGTAATTCTCGTATAGACGGCATTTCTCCGTATTTTGCATAAAATTTCTTTAATGCTTTAAATACTATATCCTGTTTTCTATTAAGTTCTTGCATATTCATACTGTATACACTGTTTAACTTTATGTATATAATACAGCATTCTGAAATTTTGTCAATCAAAAAGCAGGGGACGCCCCCTGCTAAACTTCATTCTCGCTATAATTTTAGTTATATCCCCCTATCGTCTCCCAAACTCATACTTATTTATATATATCATTAGCACTTCTGAAATACAAACAAATGTTCGTGCATAATAAGTAAAAAATTGCTTTTCTTAGAACGATTGACCCAGAAACCAGTTGCTTTACAATTATGCTGTTTTTTGATGATGTCCTCCTTTAAAGTGAAGCCTTGTTTAAGAAATCTTTCCATAACCTTAAACGCTAGAGGTTGGTACATCTTATTTCTCCTGGTATCACCTATTAAAACAGCACAGAATTTTCCTTTTTTTAACACGCGATATAATTCACAAGCTACTCTCTCTATTTCATCACAAAACCTATCAATATCGTGAATGCTAGATAAATCCTCCTTAATTTTACCTTCACTATATTTAATAATATCCGCATAGGGCGGATGAGTTAGAATAAAATCAATTTCTTCATTTTTAATAAAAAGCATTCTGCGCGCATCACATTTGACTATTCTTTGCTTGGCATTATTTTCAACTTCAAATTCTAAAGATTTTTTTGTTCGCTCCAACGCCTCCTCGTTAACATCAATACAAGTAATATGACGATTTAAAATCTTTGCTTCTATAGCAGTTGTTCCACCGCCAATCATACAATCAAGTAAGTGGTCTTTTTCATTGGAATAACGCAGGATTAAATTACGAACAACTTCTGGTGCCCAATTACCACGCCAATCTGATTTATGAGTTGCCCAATTTCCTCGTCTCGGAAATGACCAAACTGTTGTACATTCTAAATCAAATTCATCTGGGTGAAGTTTTGTTTCTTTTTTGTTTGATATTTTCATACTACCATTGCAATTCCTCAAGCACTCCTTGCTCAATCATTTGCAAATTGAAAACATATTCATTATTATTGTAAGTTTCTTCCAATGGTCTTTTTGTGGTGTGCCAACCTAATCCATCTGTAACCCAAATAAAATCTATACTCTGTTCTTTTAATTCCCTGTAAAGTTCTTTGAATTCACCACAAACTGCTTTTAATTTTGAACCGCCCCCATTATAAAAATTAACCTCAATTAATTTAAATTTACCATTGGTCGGATTATAGACCGCAAAATCAAAACTTCTTGATGATTTATCTACCTTAACTTTTACACCCCATTTATCATAGATAGTCTTAGCATTTGCTTGAGCCAGATATTCGCATCCGTTTTGTGCACACAGCTTATTTATATGAGTTTCCACTATTCTCTCCATCATTGTTCCTCCACGATTTTTTCTTCCGTTGCTATCTAGTCCAACCTCAACACCAATTACATAATCAACCAGATTTTTAATTCCCTCTTTTTTAAAGAGATTTACCAAGCCAGTTTTTTCAAAAAAAACAAAATATTTTTCGAAATTATCAACACTTATTTGATTACTGTTAAAATCAAATATCTCAAAGCTTCCATCACTTAATTCAAATATTTCAAGCTTTTTCTCTCTTACTGCAAGTAAAACAGGAAAAGCTTTTACTATGTCAGGATTACTATCAAATAATTTTCTAAATTCCGCTTTTAAATCTTCCTTTCCTAGGAGGTAATTGAGTTTATTTAAAATAATTTCTAGCTCTGAGCTATTATCGAATACTTTCTCCCAGTTCACGAAATATTCCCACGTTTTTATTGAATTTTTTAATGTGCCTATTAAATTTTTAAAATCTTTCTTCATATTTTTAGTAATTGGTTACAACAACTTCCTTTATTTTGCCCCTACCTGTTCCTTTTGAGTTTATTGCACGCCCAGCATAAACCTTATGGATTTTTATCTTTTCACTTAATCCTGAATACAGCTTATTGATAAATGGCGTGTCAGAATTTGAAAGCATCACAAAACAACCTTTTTTGTGCAGCTCCACAAAAACATCTTTCAATTCTTTCTGTTCTTTTTCCAGAAAGCCTTCCTTTGTATAACTTGTAAAACTTGAGGTTTTATTAACTGGATAGTAAGGTGGGTCAAAATAAATAAAATCACCTTTCTTTGCATCTTCTAATACTTTCTTGTAATCTTGGTGCAAAATCTTAGTATTTTTTAAAGCGTCACGTACCTTCCTTAAATTAACTTCATCACAAATGAGTGGATTTTTGTTCCCTGCAAAAGGCACATTAAAACCCCCGCTCTTATTTACTCTGTATAATCCATTAAAACCTGTTCTATTCAGATAAATAAAACGAGCTGCAATATTTACATCAGAAAGTTTACTTATATCTTGTGAACGAATCTTGAGAAAAGACTCTTTATCATTTTTAGATTGATAAATCTTTAATTTTCTTATTAATTCTTCTACATTTTTTTTGATAACATTATATGTTGTTATCAACTCAAAATTCATATCTGATAAAACTGCTTTCTTTGGAAGTAAATCAAAAAACATTGCTCCACCACCTACAAATGGTTCGAAATAAGTTGCTGTTTTTGGGTTAAAACTATAGGGAGGATATAAATCCAAATCTCTAAACTGTTGAACCAACTGCCTTTTTCCACCGACCCATTTTACAAATGGCTTCGGATTCTCATCTTTGAATTCTCTATATGCAGACTCCAATTCGTCTAATGAAATTTTATTTGCGTCAGACATAAAGACTCTCAGGTGTATTGGATGAATATTTAATCTTGTAGCAATATTTGTTATCACTTCTTTATTTTCAATCATCTTTTATTTTATTTTATTCTTTTAAGTTATCTATATAATCCATACCGTCATTCTACTCCAATTTCCTCTTTTGCTCAAGTCAAAAAATGACCTTATTTCGCCAAATTTCGCTTTTTGTGGCGGTTTTGAGGCTAAGTAGTCCTATTGTAGCTTTAGAGCAAAAATAGCCATTTTCGGGCTATTTCATCGCTTGAAGTCTTTTTATTAATTCCTGCCGTCTTCCCCTGTTTTTATACATCTCATAGAAAAAGTATTGCATCTGAACCAAATCATAAAATTCTCCGCTTTTTTTAATATGCTTAAGTTTCTTATTCACCTGACTAACAACAAATTTCTCAAGCTGAGTATTGTTTTCCCTCTTGATTATTGGCAAAAGCACTTTCCTTGAAAATCTCATCATATTCCACTAAAAATGATTCCGATTATCATAAACAAAACATAAAATATTATTATGCCTAAAATTATCTTTGTTTTGCGACTCTTTTTTTCCTCTTTGACTTCAGGTAATTTCTGCCCCGTATCATTGAGTAGTTTTTGTCCCATTGGAGAGTTCGCAGGAATCAAGGTTTGATTATTACAATTTTGACAAAACTTATTTTTGTCGCTTCTTCTCCAGATTGAATACACGATTCCTGGGATTATAAATAACCACCAAAGAACGAACGCTGTCGGAAAGTTTCCCCTGAGCTTTTCCGTGGGTTTTCCGATGTGCCCACAGGAGCTACAAATGAATTGTTTTTCCATTTTTTTATTTTAAAAAGTTAAATTACATAACAAAAAGGGACAACCCTTACTTGGATTGCCCTAGCCGACGAAGACTGGTCGCGCACCTTTCAGAGTTGCCCCTTACTATGCGTGACCAAAATTCGCAAGGTTTACTTGCTTTTTCTTCGTCGGCTAGGTTGTTAACTTAATACTACTCTTTCAAAGAACTTCGGTCAATCAACCTATTTTTGCCAGCCTCACCTCCTTTCTGAGCCTGGATTTGGCTATATGCAAATATCTCTCCGTTGTCGATATGTTCTTATGTCCTGCCAATATCTGTATGGATTTGAGATTCACTCCTTTTTCCAAAAGCCGAGAGCAGAAACTGTGTCTAATCGAATGCACAGATATGTTCGTCTTTAAAATTTCTGCTTTTTTGAAATATTCCTGAACCAGCATTCCCACCCTTCTCTGGGTTATTCTTTTCTTGAAACTGCTCATAAACATCGGTTCCCGCATATCTCTCCTATCTACAAAACTTTTAATGCTTTTTGCCAACTCCGAATTTATGGGGATACTTTGCTTCTGTCCTCCCTTTCTTTTGACCGTTATTATCCTATTCGCATATTCCGCATCCGATATATCCAAATTTACAAGTTCGGAAATGCGAATTCCCGTTTCAATGAGAATCCTTATTATCAGTTCGTTTCTTTTTTGATGCTTGGACTTATCATCTCTGACACTCTTAATTAACTTTTTCAATTCCGACTCGGTAAGATAGCTCGGCTCTTTTTCTTTAACTTTCGGCATCGCGATATTTTTGACAGGACTATCTTGAATCAACCTCTCATCTTCCAGAAATGCGAAGTAGTTCTTAATGGAAGTAAGCTTTCTTCTTCTGGTTATGGGCTGGTTTTTCTTTTCCGATAAAAAACACAAAAAGCCACGAATGTGGCTCCTTGCTAATTTGTTAACTGACGTCTTTTTTGTGATTTTTTGGAACTCCAGTAAATCCCTCTCGTACACCTCAATGGTCTTTTCGCTAAGTCCCTTCTCAATGCGAAGATGTTCCAAATATTGTGATAAATGCTTTTTCATAATGCGTATCTCCTACCTTGTGACACACATTACCTTGCAATGCTAAATGAAGTCAACTCGCTGAATTTCCTCGAGAACTTGCCTGACTTTAACTATAGTTCTGGAGTTCGTGACTTCTTGCAGATTAACCCTGTCACTGGCAACCTTATGGATTTCCTGCCTCGGTCCATCTTGTATGAAATAGAATTCCACATCTCCGTTGAAGAAAAACTTAGAATCTATATATCTGACAATGGCTTGCTCATTTATAGACTCCAATAAATCGAAGACTAATAGTAATTGCAAATTGTCATAATTTTCAGCCTCACATTCAACATAAACCACGTCGTCTTTCTCGTGAAACTCAAAATCGCAATTGATGATACTTTTTCCACTTTTATCTAATATCTGCAAAGTGGCTTTATTTTCGTTTTCGACAAGCTTATGTAAATCGTGCTTATATTTTGAATTGCGTTTTTTGGCGTTAACCAGATTATGCAAAAACTTTTCTTTACTGATTGGTTTTAGAAACTTGAATTTAATACCCATATTTTTTTGAAATTAAAATAAATTAAAGGATACATAACATACATTATGCGAACATTCTGAAAATCAGATAAAACACCAAGGCAAATGTTCCGTAGCCGAAGATGTTTCCAATTATGCTCATAGGCTTCTGTTTTTTCTCCACTCTTCAAGCTCGCGAAGCGTGGGAAGATTATTATTAGGAATTATTGATTCTTTTACTCTTTCCTCTTTAACCTCTATTATTTTCGGACCGTGCAATTTTTCATTTCTTTCTTGCATCATAAATTCATCGAATGTCTGACCGCCCACAACCAAAAACCCTGCTTCTTTCTTATCTTCTTGCACTGCATACATTGACGCCATTCCAAGACTAACACTATGGTCTGAAAATCCTCCGCTCTTATGGTCAATCCTCCAGCCATATGATTTCTCTTCGGCATTAAGACTCAGCAGTTCCTCTTCCAATAGCTTGTGAGGAAAAATCCTGATAAGGCCATTGTGAAATAGATAGTATAAATTCTGAGAGAGTTTTTGGATTGAATTGGACGTGAACGTGAACTCTTCGACTTTTATAAGCCTCTTGAGTCTTTCCGCTGTTCCCTTCATCTGCCAAGGGTCGAATATGTTCTTCACGATATTGAAGCTTCTGTTGCAAGCAAGAATTGCCTCCTCTACATCGCTTATGAGAACCGGGTTTGTTTTGGTTCCTTGAAAAGTCCTGATGTAATCTAAATAGACCAGATTATCTTCTTCGCTTCTGTGGCACACCGTAAGCACGGTTCTGTCCCTTGTCAGCCCTAAGTCTACCGCCAAATAATATCTTATTTCACCTCTTCCACTGAGTTGAGGTTTGAGAGTATGGTCGGTGCATTTATCCAATTCTTCTTTCGTGATAAATGCGTTTTCTCCAGCCACCCATTTGTTTTCGTGAAGCCTTTGATATACCCCTGCAGGAAGCCTCATTCTCTGTTGCTCCAGATATTCTTCACTTACCCAGCTGGAGAGATTCTTCTCTGACCAGAAAAAATACATCTTCCCATCTTTCTTTTGCACTCCGTCTTTATATAATTCATACAAGAGCGAGGTCTGGTCGGTGCCCGCATAAGTTACGATGAATGTAAGCGGCTCTTTCCTAACTGGAGATTGCGTGAGGGCGTCATACAAATCACGATTCGGCTGGTTCCAGAGTTCATCGAATATGACACAACTGGCGTTCAATCCGTGACTAGTCGGTGCGTCTGCAGAGAGAACTTTGTAAATCGAATTTGTACTTGGAACCATAATTTCGTCTTTATAAATCTTCACCGATTCCAAAAGGATTGGATTTCGCTCAATAGCTTTCTTGGTCATATTGAAAATAATTTTCGCCTGGTCTTTATCTCCTGCGACAGAATAAACTTCAGCATTTGAAACATCGGCAAAAAGCATATACAGAGCCACTCCCGAAGCCAAAGTCGATTTTCCGTTTTTCTTCGGTATTCCCAATAAGGCAAGATTGTACTTCCTCAGCCCCTTTTTGTCTTTGGTTTGGAATATATCCCTGAGAATCTTTTTCTGAAAATCCTGAAGCACAATCGATTTTCCATCTTCGAGAATATATTGTTCTTCAAGAAATACGCAGATGTCTTTCTTGTATTCAATGAGCTTCTCTCTTGTGATTGGACTAATCTTCTTCATAATTCAATTCGCTCAATGCTTTTGCTAAGGAATATGTCTGAGCTATATTCAATCCCACTCTTGCTCTGGCATCGGGAGAAAGACAGAGCTTGTCAGCGAGTTTTATAAGTGTCTTCTCGTCTTCATTCCTAGCTCTTGTTATAGGCTGTACGTTTATGGAATCATCACTGATTCTGAAGTTTCCAGCTATTTCACCAAGCCATCTATCAATTACCATAAGCCTTGCTTGCACGTGAGCAAATCTGTAGACCAAATATTTATCCTGCTCCCTTATGTGTGGAAGAGAAAATATTTCTTCCACAATTTCCTTTTGATAGTTCAAAGCTGGAACGCAGTCGCCTTTTTCGTTTTTCGAGTACTCACATTTGGAACTAAAAGGACACAATTCACAGGACATCGCGATACGATTCGGGTGATTTTTAAAATAGTGATAGGAATGTTTAACTTGCGGTTTTAGATTACTTTTCACCGCCTCAATTCCCTCTTCACTAAAGTTCCGAACTGCTGTCTGTTTTTTTATTCCTTTTTCGCTCATTTTTTCAGTTATTCCTTTAGATTAGCTGAACATAGATTAAATAATTTCTCTCCTTTGCTCTTTCCACTGTGCTTATTTAACACCTTGTTAATAGTTATCTCCTGCTCTTTTGAGACTGCGAAATTCATTACGATTGGAATTTCTCTTTCCCTCTCCTCAGCATCTTTTTTGATTTTCTCCATAAACTCTGGCGTCACCTGCATCAAAGATAGCTTGTCTTTTAAATCGTTGACTTTGAATCCGAGTTTTGTCGAAAGCTGTTCCAGAGTAAATTTCTTATTAAGCTCTGAAATTAAACTGGCTAGCTTTAATGGATTCATTTCCCCTCTCTTGGAATTAAGAGCTATCGTTAAAATTTTCTGATGCTCCTCCGATTCTGGCTTAAAAACCACAACGGGTATTTCTTTCATTCCTAAAGCCATTCCAGCTTTCCAACGATGAAATCCGTCTATTATTTCCAACTTGTCATTAACCACCACTGGCTGACCAATCCAGCCGTTTTCTTCAAAATCGGCAACAAGGCTATCAAATTGCTCATCGCTCATTTTGTTTGGGTTGTATTTATTTGGATTAACCTTTAATGGGTCAACCATTTGGATATTTGAATATATTTTTTCCGTCATACTATTTAGTCACTATTAAATATTCCACGTTTTCGCTTTGCCTCTTTCCTGTTTTCGATGCGATGTTATTTATCGCCCAAGAATGCTCCATTTCGTATAAGTCAGCATCCCTGAATTTCTGAACCACACTTAGTAATTCCTCGCCTTTTATGCCAGCATCAGACGCGGGATTATATCCCATTGATATTACCCACTTAGGAATCCATTCCGAAAGAGAAAATAATCTCTCGAAGTTTTCTAAGGTGTCTTTAACATTGAATGCCTTGTCATCTATTTCCACTCCCCTTTTTTCTTCCAATATCTCATCGAGTATTTTGTAGTGAGCAGAATATACGGTTGAGTTGAAGTATGGACTGTCGAAATATGCCGTGTCGATTTTATTTCCTTTTTCTTTCAACATCTCCAGCAATTCAAAACAATCCATCTGATAAACTTCGTTTTCTTTTCCGTTATTGAACACTCCGTAATTTATCTGGTCTTTTAGTTTTAGCAATAACGGCAAAGGGTGTGAGATGTTATATCTAACCTTTTTACCCCGAGATTCACTAGCCATTTCCAGTAGCTCAATTTCTTGATTTTCAATAAGCATCTCGTTGTCTTGTCTGCCCACCTGAAAAGCCCCGTATTGCCTGAGACTAAGAATATATTTTGTCAGCAACAGTAACAGTAACTCTTTTTTCGGACTTTCCCTGTTTCTGGCGTTTTCAAATGCCATATCAAGAAACTCGGCAACCTGAGGAATAAAAATTTGCGGAACATAATTTTTCTGAATGAATCCAGCATTCTCATTGAAAACAAATAAACTATACACGTCTTCTTCCGTGATTTTTTCCGTTTGATTTTTAATCAACGCTTCACCGATTATCTTTGAGCGATAAGCGATATCATTTGCCAATACCCTCATTCCCACTTTCTTTCCTTTAAGAGAAACGGAACCTCCTCCCATAAACACGTCCAGCAATGTTTCTCCCTGAAAATGAGATGCGATGATTTCTGCCATTTTCCTTTTACCACCGAGAAATGGCACTGTAGCATCAAATGATTTAAGATTCTTTGACATCTTCTTTTTCTTCAAGGTCGTTTAACAAGTACTTACAGGCCAAACCTATCGCTTTCGGTTTTCCAGTAATTCCGAATTTCTCATCAAGCACCCTTTCCAATTCTCGAATTACTTCTTGTTGTTCCTGCCAAAGGAAGATAAAATCTTGCTGTCCTTTTTTGCTGACAATTTTAATATCAGCATTGCTTATTTTTTCCGCCAACGTTTCTTTTTTACTTTTGCTCATAATTCTACTTTTTAGTTAGTTAATTACTCTTTACTCCTTACTTTTTGAAAATGTAGTGTCATTATTTTTTATTGCACGACATTTTCTTTAATCTTAAATAATTAGATTTTAATCCCTCATATTTTTTTAATAATTTCATTCGTCTTTTTAAGGCTGTTTTCAATGGAACCCTAGACTTAACAAGAGTATTAAACAATCTTGAATAACGAATTTCCATATACTCATCAACTGGCACACTCAAATCTTTTTCCATTCTCCTCAAAAATATTTCCCAGTTTTTCAGTGCTTCTTTCACACTCTCATATTCACCAAGCGATATGACGTTTTGTCTGACTTTATTGCCTTTCCTATAAGCCTCGACTACCTGATATCTTTCTGATATTTCACCCTTTTTGAGACTTATAATTCTTTTCCTGACGAACATTTCACATCTTTTCTAGGTCAAACTTATAATCTGGTCTTTTCGGATTTTCGTGTTTGAAGATGTTCTCGAACACTACCAGCTTATATTCCTGACCATTGACTTCGACTGTACCTGTCAGATAGATGTTTCCGCCTTTGGAAGACTTTTTCCACAAAGCACATTTTTCTATCTGAGGCAGATTCTTTTCGCCTTGTTGCATATTATTTAAATTAAAAAATTAGCTTCTTTTTCTCACCCAGCCTTTTTCTTCATACACCCACGCATCAAACTCTTCATTGCTGGAGTTTATGAAATCGATTCCGTGTTCGAGTCTCATCATATCGCAAAAATTTTCCAGTTTTCCCACACCTATCTCAAGCTCTACAGGATTTGTTATGTTAGGAGCATATTTGAAAAATCTCGCCCTCTTTGATGCCTTTATGAGTCCAGCCAATCTTTCTTCGCCAAGTGTCGAAAATAGTCTTTTTGCAGATTCTCGCTGAGAAGAACTCCCAATTAAAACTGAAATCATAGGATTAACCTCTTTAAAGGCATAGAAGATTTTATCGATTGCTTTATCTGAAATCTCAGAAAAATCAAAGTGGGGCTTACAATCGTTTGCGATTGTAGATATATTTTTTTTACTACTTAAAGCATTTACCTTATTAGCACTTAAAGCATTTGTCTCCTGTTTTCCACTTGTTGGATTTTCTACTTGTTGAATTTCGGGGTTCTTGAATTCCTCTATCGTGATTTCATTCGGAATCTCATTTAATTCCTTTTTAATTAGCAAACTTTCAACTTCTTCAGCTTTTTCAGTTTTCCAGATATATTTCAGCTTTATATACCAACCCACGATTTTTCCGCCCTCTCTACGCATAATTATTTCGATTAAATTCATTCTTTGAAGAAGTGTCTTAGCTTTTGCAAATCTTCCCTTACCCCAGCCCAATCCCCTCATACAATAACTGTCACTGGCTTTAACTTGATTTGTTTTTTGCCATTTAGCCACATAACAGTAAAAACAATAGAGGGCTACTGCATCCGCACCGTTTTTAAATTGATATAGATTATGAAGCGTTCTTGTTGTCAGCAATACAACTTCGTCTTCAAGCATTATTTTAGGTTTAGTTTCAGTTGATTTTTGCATATTTGCTTACAGAAAAAGGGCTACACGATGAGAGAATAGCCCTTTTACCATACTCATCGTTAAAATTTGTTATAAAAAAATCCGCAATACAGTTAAACATACAAGAGTAAATCTTGCGTGCTCGCATTGTATTGCGGACTTCTGACCGATTGTATTCGGCGATATTCGATTGTGCCTTAATTATACTCTTCATAGTCTATATGTCAATACTTTATGGCTCAAATAAAGCATTTTACTTTATTGTCAAGTTATTGTTCAACTGACTCGTGATTGGGAAGCAATAATATTGCCACCCAACCCACCAATCAATTGGGGCATACGCATTCAAAAAATCCTTCGGGATAAAACAATTCTTCTTCGTCCACTTCTATCCTATTGTTTTGAATCAACCACATAAGTGCCATATAAAGATTATGTTCATCAAGTTCAGCAAGAACAAGTAGTTCATCAAAGGAACTGGCAGGAAAAAGTCCTATAGTGGCACAAAGATATTCGGCATCATTATCAAATTTTTCCTTGGACATTCCCCAATTCCTAAGATGTACTTCATAATTATCGAGGGTTATTCTATTTTTGAAATATGCTTTCCCATTGGTTACGCCCGCTAA
This sequence comes from bacterium, assembly GCA_003251635.1. Taxonomy (GTDB): domain Bacteria; phylum Patescibacteriota; class Minisyncoccia; order Moranbacterales; family GWC2-37-73; genus SZUA-486. The sequence goes on from QKEW01000017.1 coordinate 46,638, forward strand.
CTTTACCGCTTCAGTCATAGTAAGTAGCGACATCGCCTGAATCACCTCGATTTCCGACAACCTTGTAGCTTTCTTCAAATCAGGTATGGACATTAAATTTGGTGATTTCTCCATTACTTCAATAACTTTCTTAAGTGATTTTCCCCTCTTTTGAATCATTTTAGCTTTTTTTTCAAGAGCGTTTGCTTTTTTAATTTCTTTTTTCATTTTTTTATTGTTACTTTGTTTATTACTCCTTTTATAGTTGATTGCCGATTATGGGCATTTGCGAAGTGTTTCAACTTTTCAAACATTCACGTCATTTTTGCGCCACCTCCTTTCCAGGTTCATTTTCTATATTGAAACCGCCCATTATTTCCTTATGCACTCTTTCTACCTCAGAAAAACTGGTGTTGCCCAGATAATATCTTTCAGTCACAGATGGAGTTGCGTGTCCTAAAAATCTCTGTACGACTGATAAACTGGCTTTTTGATGGAAAAGCAAACTCGCACTGGACCTACGTAGCAAATGAGGGTGTATACTTATCTGAAATCCAGCACGCTTTCCCTGATTTCTAAGAGCACGCTCCAAATCATTTATTTGCCATCTCTTGGGAGAATCTGTATTTGCAGTAACAAACAAAGCTGGATTGTTATCGATTCTCATCGCCAAGTATTTTTCTATATAACCGATAGCCAATTCGTTAAAAATCAATGTATGCATTTTCCCTCCCTTTGCTAGAACCTGAGCTTTTCCATTTTTAAAATCAATATCCGAGATATCGAGCCTTATCAATTCACTCACCCTACAAGCACTGGAAATTAGACAGATAACAGCTGTTTTCAATCTCAATCTCGATATATTTTCTTCGGATATGGAATCTATCAGTTCTTGCAACTGCTTTTTGTTTAAATGAATAATCTGCTTGGCTGGAATTTTGAATTTTTTAATAAGATTAGGATTGTATATTTTTATGCCATCATCTCTTAAGCACTGAAGTATATTCTTAAGAACAACGAGATAATGATTTTTTCTGGAAGCACTTAGGGGGCAGCCAGTTTTCTCGGATTTCATCAGATTTAATTTTTGCTTTAGATTCATAACGGTATCCCCATCAAACTTTTTAATTTTCACATCGCCCAATAAACTCAATAAGCCATTTGATATTTCCCTATACTTCTCAATCGATTTTTTAGACAGCAAAGCATTCGCCTCCAATTTGGCGAAGTAACGTTCAGATGCTTCTGAAAATGTTAAGTTGTTGAAAAACGGGAAATTCATTTCAAAACAAAAAACTGATTACTTATGTAACCAGTCTAGTATTTTCTCAAATTGCAAAATAGAAAATTAAATGAATCTAGAAATTATGTGTACTCACTTATTTTCTCTGCCTATCTCTTTCATCTTTTATAATTTTATTGATATAGGTTTCGTCCATAACTTCACCAAATTTTTCACGCACAAGGCTTATTAGTTCTTTCTTGCTTCTTCCGAATCTATTTTTATAAATGAATTTATTTCTTTCTTCAACTCTTTTTGATTTTCTTCTTACTATTCCTAACTTTATCTTTTCATTGCGATATTTTTTCTGAAGTGGCTCTATTTGCAATTTGTAAAGTTTTTTGACAGCATCAATAACATCTCTTTGCGACATATATGGGTGAATCATTATTCCTACTGGATTTATCTTTGAAACTGTCTTTAGATGATAAGTTTCAAAACTCACATCGGATTCAAATCCAGCTTCAACATTAGAAAGTGCCAATTTTACATCTATAATTTCAATTACATCAAATTGGGTATCCATATAATCTGAAACTGCATCTGTATTTCCAAACAACAGATAACTCTCAAGAAAATCATAATAAGCAGGAGATGCATAATTTTTAGCTAATTTGAAGATTTTGTTTGTATATTTTTCATCCCTTATATAGACCATTTCTTCAAACTGAGAACTACTCTTTGGATACTTAAATCCATTTATTGGAATTCCGAACTCTTTTCTGAAGCTATTAACGCTTTTAATGAATTCTGGTTTTCTAGCCAAATCCATTATGAAAGAATCCACTTTCTTAAAAGCGGCTGTTTCCTTTAACGCTTGCCACAACCTTTCATCTTGTTCAATTTTATCCTCAGCTTCAAATATTTTTTTCGAATCTTTTGTTTTTTTCATCTATATAAAATCTATATTTACTATAATTTTACCACAAATTTTTCTATCCGAAATCAATATCTTAAATACTTCTCATATGCCTGTTTTGCCTTTTCCTTGTCTGTTAGCCCTACATAGTAGCGAATTGTTGTGTCCAATCGTTCGTGTCCCATCAAGGTTTTGATTTCTGAAAAAGGGCAGGCGTTGAATACAAGGTGTGAGGCGAAGCAGTGACGGAGAAGATGCGGTGTCACTTTCTTGTTTATTCCAGCTATAAGCCTCTGTCTCTTAAAATATCTAGTCAAATCCTGATTTCTGAGTCTGCGAGGGTCTTCTCCCGTGGTTATAAACAAAGCTTCGTGTTTATCTGTCCTCCTATCCAAATATTGCCTAATCCAGCTAATGGCTTCTTCATTAAAAAATACTACCCTTTCCTTATTCCCTTTTCCAATTACCCTCGCTTCTCTTCTGGTAAAGTCTATCGAATTGCGGTTTAAACTCAAAGCTTCAGATATACGCATTCCTGAAGCAAGCAGGACTTCGACCAGTGTGCGGAACCGCAGACCATATATGGGTTTGATATCAATTGAATCCCTGAATCTCTGTATTTCTTCAGAGGTCAAAAAAACAACCTCTCTTCTGGGTCGCTTGGGAATCGTGATATCGCTTGGATTTATACGAAGTGGGATTGAAAGCTGGGTTTTGCAGTAATTGAGCAATCCTTTTATGCAGGCTAGTGCCACGCCTATGAATACTTCGGAATTATCCCTCTGGTGCAAAATCTGCTTGAGTCTAAATATATGCTCCATCGTGAGTTCCTCTATGACAATATCCCCTACATCCCTCACGAAGCACTTGAGTCGCGACCTGTAGCTCACAATCGAGCTCTGGGCGAAGCGTTTTTCAACCTGAAGCCACATCAAGTATTCTTCGCTCATATTCTGGATGGTTCGCATTTGAGTTTGTGTTTCCATAGCACTCACACATTAGCTTCGTGGCACACAAAAGCAAGTCTAGTTATCCACTCCTGAAACAAAAAAAAAGGAGTGACCAAGAATCACTCCCCATTTCACTTACGGCTTTTTTATCTATCTCCTAAAAACTAAAAACTGAGAGAAGCCAATTCAGAAAACTCTTCTGTGAATCCGTTACTGTCCCCTGTTCATCCAAGGTGACTTTTGATTCTACTTCCACGGGAATAAGAAAGAATAATTTTTCGTCCTTCTTAACTAAAGCCACATTTCCTTCTTTAGAAATCACTTCCCCATAACCCTCCACGTATTTTATGGATTCTTCAGAAATTTCCTGGGAAACTTCTGATGGTTCAGAGGCCTCAGAAACCTCCTCTGCCTCAACTGATTGCTCTGAAACTTCATCCGAAGATTTTTCAGAAAGCTCAGATGCATTCAACCCAGTTGTTGTTCTGGTAGTTTTTATCGACGGAGCAGAAGAAACGCTAGGTTCAGATTTTTCATCATCTTGAGATTCTTCATCATCCTGAGACCCTTCGTCATCTTGAGATTCTTCATCATCCTGAGAGTCTTCATTATCCTGAGAACCCTCATTGGAACCTGAAGCACCACTGCCTTCTTCAGCTGAAGTGACATTTGTCCCAACAATTTCTTTTGTAAAAGCGCTGGCAAACAAAAACAGGAACAATACCGCAATGGAAGCTAGCAGCATTCTTTCTGTTTTGAACTTCTTAAAAGCCATATGTTTTATTTTTATTAATTTATTAACTTGTTTTTATTTTAACACAAAAAACGCTATTTTGCATCTTTCTCACTAATTACGCAATGCTCTTTTATGTTAACATATCCCAAAATTCCAAGGGCTATTACCTCGGAAACTTCTTCGGTCAGCCTCATCAAATGCAAAACTACCTTGTTGCAATATTGTTCATAGCAAAAAGTTATTCCTGAATTTTTCCCCACAAACCCATCCAAAAAATCCAAGAAAATCGCAAACCCCAAAACCAATAGGGCTATGATTATGGTTTTTTTGTTTTTTTTAAGAGCGTCTTTCCAAATAAGCCATAAAAAAGCAGCCAAAGAAAACATAAGCAACGGGAAGTATATGATTGTCCAGACATAAGAAGGAAAAAATCCCAAAGCAGAAGTATTATCAACAAAAAAACCACTCACTCTTTCGTGAAAATACGTAGCATCATCCATACTAAAAAAGAAAAAGATAATCGCCAAAAAATACCAAATCTTTTGTTTTTTATGAAGATAAACACTGAATGCAGAAAGTGCAATGAAAAGCAGAGCCAGGGAGCTTATCCAGGTCAAAGGAGTCTGCTCTCTAGTTGCCAAAAAAATATCGCCAAAAACAGTTTTGGGGTAATAAAAATATGCCAACAAATCAAGTAGCAATAAAATAACCACAAGTAAAAACCCTATGCTATAAATTCTTTTTATGAAAGTTTCTGAAAAATACATATATTTTATTTTTATCCCTATATAAAAAGTATATCACAAAAATGAACAGCCAGCACAAAAATGCATATAAACCCTGCCAAGAAATGAAACGTTTCCAGGGAGTGGAGGAACGTAACGCAAAAAACACCCTTTTGGGGTGCCTTTAACGCTACAAGCAAAGCGAAAAGATTCGCAAGCTATTGTGGTTAGTCCTAAGCCCGCCTAAATGCTTTCGCATTCAGTACGGGTAAATGTTTATTCTGAGCCAAGTGTCATTAACCGAAGTTAATGAACGACCTTATAGGTTTGAGAAACTGATACTGAGTATCAACTCTGTCACCGTAACTCCCTAGAAAGGAGGTGATCCATCCACAGCTTCCGCTACGGATGCCTTGTTACGACTTCACCCTTATTATCGATCCCACCGTTGTCCCCGATTTAACCCGGGGCCTTCGGGTGTTACCGACTCTCTTGGTGTGACGGGCGGTGAGTACAAGATCCGAGAACGTATTCACCGGGACGTTCTGATTCCCGATTACTAGTGAATCCGACTTCAAGGAGTCGAGTTGCAGACTCCTATCCGAACTGAGACCGGCTTTTTGGGATTAGCTCCACCTCGCGGTTTGGCAACCCTCTGTACCGGCCATTGTATCACGTGTGTCGCCCAGGGCGTCAAAGGGCCATGCTGATTTGACGTCATCCCCTCCTTCCTCCCAGACTGGAATTCGCGAAGCGTACAACGTAGAACACATAACGTTTCAGGTTACGCGCTACGCGCTTCACGTTCTCTAGTCTGGGCAGTCTCGTGTGACACATATAACACACGACAGGGGTTGCGCTCGTTTCCCGACTTAACGGAACATCTTACGACACGAGCTGACGACAACCATGCAGCACCTGCCTAGCACCCTCGAAGGCCTTCCCATTTCTGGGACATGCAGCTAGGTTTCAAGCCCTGGTGAGGTTTCTCGCTTACCGTCGAATTAAACCACATGATCCTCCACTTGTGCGGATCCCCGTCTATTCCTTTGAGTTTTAAGCTTGCGCTCGTACTTCCCAGGCGGTATATTTAACGCGTTAGCTACGACACTGAAAGGGTCGATACTTCCAATGCCTAATATACATCGTTTACAGCGTGGACTACTGGGGTATCTAATCCCATTCGCTACCCACGCTTTCGCAACTGAGCGTCAGGAAAGTGCCAATCTAATGCCTTCGCCTTTGGTGTTCCTCATGATATAAACGCATTTCACTGCTACACCATGAGTTCCATAGATCTCTCACTCCCTCTAGACATACCGTTTCAAATGCAGTTCTCCGATTGAGTCGGAGGATTTGACATCTGACTAATATGTCCGCCTGCTTGCGCTTTACGCCCAATAAATCCGGATAACGCTTGAGGTCTCTGTATTACCGCTACTGCTGGCACAGAGTTAGTAACCTCTTATTCGCAAGGTACCGTCATCGAAATTCTTCCCTTACAAAAGCGGTTTACAATCCGAAGACCTTCATCCCGCACGCGGCGTCGCTCCATCAGACTTTCGTCCATTGTGGAATATTCTCGACTGCAGCCACCCGTAGGTGTTTGGGCAGTGTCTCAGTCCCAATGTTGGGGGTCACGCTCTCACGCCCCCTACCCGTCATAGCCTTGGTGAGCTATTACCTCACCAACAAGCTGATAGGACATAGGCCTCTCTTAAAGCGATAAATCTTTACTCCGTAGAGCACATCGTGTGTTATTCCGGATTTCTCCGGATTATTCACGACTTTAAGGAAAGTTCCTATGCATTACTAACCCGTTTGCCGTGGGTCTAAACCCACTCGACTTGCATGCCTTATCCACGCCGCCAGCGTTCATCCTGAGCCAGGATCAAACTCTCAATAAAAATAGTTTTAGCAAAAAGAAAACTTTTTACTAAACTGGGTTATCTTTTTACCGAAGATAATAACGTTTCGCTTTTATCATCGAAAAAACGAAAAAAACGATAAGCTCAGAAAAACACCAGTTATATAATAACTGAAGACCAGTCGCCCGAAGGCAACTAGTCAAGGACTAACCGCAATAAATTGCGATTTTATCCATCGCATAATTTTTATTATGCTGTTCTGTTTTCAAGTTTCTTATTTTCAGTCCCCTAATCTTTACGATTTGGGAGATAAAAAATACATCTTGTTGCATATTTCAATACACTCCAAGATGTATCTTCTAAATATCCAATCTAAATTAAGCTTGTGTCTTTTTGATTTTCCTAAAAACTTATCCGCTTTTTTCCAGCGCTTTTACAGTTTATATTATCCTTAAAAACCTGTCAAGAGCTTGCCGAAAAATCCGCCTTCAAAATCATTTATCCTCAGAAAAATACCAATCATAAATCTCTTTGGTGGCTGGAACTGCACTGGCATGATCTTCCGAACTGCCTTCAATCAAAACAATCATAGCTATCTGAGGATCATCATAGGGCGCAAAAGAAACAAACCAAGCATGGGTCTTGTCTTCACTGCCGAACTGAGCCGTTCCGGTTTTTCCAGCTACTGCTACCGGCAAAGTTTTCAATTGTTGAGCAGTGCCAGCTTCCACTGTTTTGCGCATTCCTTCACGCACCACCTGTAAAATATCCGAAGAAACTTCAACTTTTCGAATGACTTCCGGCTTTATATCTTCAATTTCATCCTGAGCAGAATTTCGAATTTGAGAAACCAGATGGGGACGATACAATGTTCCACCGTTGGCAATAGTAGCCACACTGCTCACAATTTGCAAGGGCGTGGCTGAAACATATCCTTGTCCAATCGAAGCATGATAACTATTGCCAATATACCACCGCTCGCCCAAAACATCCAATTTCCATTGTTCATCCGGAATGAAGCCATCCGCCTCTCCTTGGATATCAATACCCAAAGTTTGACCATAGCCAAACATGTTATAATATTTTTTCATTCGACTCATACCTAAACCTTCAATGTTTCCATAACCGCCACCAACTGTATAAAAAAATATGTCATTACTTTCAGCAATGGCTGTACGGACATCACTGGGACCATGTACTTTCCAGTCCCCAAAAGAAAAATTCCCGATTCGCAAAACTCCACCCAATCCACTAACGATAGTTTGGGGCGTGATCACGTTTTCCGCCAAAGCTGCCGCCGCCAGAACCGGTTTAACTGTTGAACCAGGCGCATATTCACCGCTAATCGCCCGATTAAAAAGAGGTTTGTCTGGATTGTTTATCAAATCCAAATATTGATCTTGGGAAATTTTGCGCGCAAACAAATTATTGTCAAAACTTGGAAGAGTCACCAAAGCCAGGACCTCTCCGGTTTGTGGATCCAAAGCAATAGCGGCAGCTGTTTTCACTTCAGACTTTTCAATGTTAGCCAAAAGCGAATCATAAATTTTTTTCTCCAGGGCGGCATCAATGCTCAAAATCAAATCATTGCCAGCCACTGGATTTATCAAGCCGACTTCCCTTTTGATATTTCCGCGCGAATCAACTTCCACTTGCAAAGATCCGTGTTGACCGCGCAAATATTTTTCATAAGATTTTTCAATTCCCTGTTTTCCAATATAATCAGTCAACAAATAATCCGGATTTTCTTCCAATTCCTCTTTTTCAATCTTGCCTTCATAACCTAGAATGTGAGAAAAAATCAAACTATCGACATATTGGCGCACTGCAGTCTTTTCAATTTTAATTCCAGGAAAATCTTGGGCATTTTCCAAAAAGAGCAGCATCTGTTCCTGAGAAATATCCTCGGCAATCAAAATTGGCGACAAAGGCGTTTCCTCGGCCAAGGTTAATTTGGCTAGGATTTCTCCTTGATTTATTTTGAGCAATTCAGAGAGTCGATCAATCATTTCATTCAAATTATCTTTAGGAATATCAGCCCAAACCGCAATCACATCCACACTGGGAATGTTGTTTACCAATAAACTGCCACTTCGATCAAAAATTCGACCACGGGCTGATTGAATTGTGATTGAACGAATACTATTAGCCTTGGAAACCTGTTGGTAATAACCGCCTTTGATTATAGTCAGATAAACTAAGCGTCCCGCTAAAAGCAACATAAAGAAAACCAAAATCCACCAAAAAAAATTGAACCATTTTTTCCCTAATGATTTTTCCAAATGAACAGCCTCTTGAGCACTGGTCGTCAAAACATAATCTTCAATTTCTAAACCCTTTTTCATAGAAAATTTTATTTAACCGGACCAACCCCTAGGTATTTCCTAAGTCTACGCAAAAGCCACAGCCATCCAAAAAAAACTAAAAAATTAAAAACTAAAGCGCAAAAAATTCCCGAAGTCCAGGGGAAAAAATTTGAAAAGTTTTTGTCCGACCAAGTAAAACCGAATTGCCACCAAAACATCAAAATTCTTTCACCCAACGTTGACATAATGACAAAAAAAACAACCCAAAGCAACCCGGATCCGCGAATCTCCATGGCAAATCTCTTGGAAAAAAAACTAACTCCGTAGGAGGCCAGAGTAAAAATGATCACCGATTGTCCCAAGAATGAAAAAGAAGCTAAATCAAAAAAAACACCGGCCAAAATGGTCCAACCCAAAAAAGGCTCGAATCCATCCATCAAAGTGCCCACTACCACCAACATCAAAACCAAATTTCCACACCATTGATTGGGGAAAATCAAAGAAAAAAAATTGCTTTGCAAAATTACTGCCAATAAAACTACTAAAAAATAAACAATGAATCTTCTCATGTCAGTTGGTTTTTTCACTTTTTACCACAAAGACTGCTTCAATTTTGGAAATATCAATCGGCGATGACACAACGGCCTGCTGAAACAAATGATCACTGGAAGAACGTACTTGCTGGACTGTGCCAACCAAAAGCCCACGAGGAATTTTTCCACTGATTCCAGCTGTCACAATTTCATCGCCCACCACAACCGAATCAGTTTGCAAAATCGAATCAGCTATTATGCCCAATCCATATTCACCCTTGATTACGCCTTTTGCTCCTGATTGAGAAACAATGATACTGATGGTATTTTGCGGATTGGACAATAAAATTATTCTGGATCTGCCTGCAAAAACCTCTTGAATCTTACCGATCAAAATACCTTTGGAAACGACGACTGCCATACCTTCCTCAATTCCCGCCTCACTGCCTTTATCAATCTCCAACCAATTACCCAGACCCTGTGAGTCCCGAGCAATCACAAAAGCACCCTCCAAATCAAATTTTTCACGAGGAACTAAATTTAATTGTTGACGCAAAAAATCATTTTCCTGCTGAACATCCCGCAGACGCGCATTCTCAGCTTGAAGCTGCTGATTTTCCGATATAAGCTCCTTGTTTTCATTTTTTAAGTCACCAATGGAAACTGCGAAATTCTTAGCACCAGAAATTTGAAGAGCTAAACCACTTGAAATTTTAACCAAAGGATAAGTTGCTCTGCTCCACAGAGACCTGATTGGGCTGAAAAAATTACCCGGATTTAAAAAAACAATCAAACCAAAAATTGCTATTACCAACAAAGCTTTTAACAATTTTCGAGAAAAGATTTTTTTCACGTCTTTTTCCTTAAAGAAATTGAAAGATCAATCAGTCAATTCTACCGATAGCGTTTATCATCTTGATTTTCCACCAAAACACTTTGCAAAAGATCAATGTCTTCCAAAACAATACCAGCTCCGCGCACCACGGCCGTCAAAGGGTCCTCCATCATTCGAACAGGAATTTCTGTCTGCTGATTGATCAGTTTATCTAAACCACGCACCAAGCTTCCGCCTCCCGCTAAAATTATGCCTCTTTGCATAATGTCAGAGATAAGTTCCGGCGGAGTTTCCTCAACCACGATCTTGATATTATTGATGATGATTCTGATTGATCGCGACAAAGCTTCTCTGACCTGTTCCTGATTCACCACCACTTCTTTGGGTAAGCCACTGACCAAATCCCGACCACGCACCGCATAGGTCAATTTTTCTTCTTGAGGGAAAGCGCTTCCAATGGAAATTTTGATATCTTCAGCTGTTCTTTCACCCACCAAAAGATTGAATTCATCTCGACAATAACGAACAATGTCTTCGTTCATTTCATCCCCAGCTACTCGCAAGCTTCGAGCCGCCACCACTCCTCCCAAAGAAATTACCGCGATTTCAGAAGTACCGCCACCGATATCAACCACCATGTTGCCACGAGCTTCGTTTACTGGAAGCCGGGCTCCAATTGCTGCTGCCATTGGCTCTTCAATCAGATAAGCCTCGCGGGCTCCCGCATTGGTTGCCGCGTCAATAACTGCTTTTTTCTCCACTTCAGTTACTCCCGAAGGAATTCCCACTAAAATTCTTGGTCTCGGCATTAGAGAAAAAGACTCCTTATGGACTTTCTCCACAAAATATTTAAGCATTTGTTCAGTAACCTCAAAATCACTAACCACTCCGTCTACCAAAGGACGCACAGCCACAATATGCCCGGGAGTTTTGCCAACCATTCGCTTGGCCTCCTTACCAATTGCTAAAATCTGGCCAGTTTTCTTGTTTAGGGCAACCACTGAGGGCTCATTAATCACAATGCCTTTGCCTTTAACATAAACCAGAGTATTGGCTGTTCCCAAATCAATTCCAATATCCTTAGAAATTTTGCCAAAAATCTGACCAGTAAATTTTCGTGTAAATTTTTTAAAATTAAAAAGTGACATTATTTTGCAAATAAAAAAAGTTTTCAGATTCAAAAACTTTCAAGGCTCAACTCCCTATATAATAGTGGCTTTTCGTTGTAATGTCAAAAGTAAAATATTTAGCTATAACTTACGTTAAATTAAAAAAATATCAAATATTAAGTTTATTTAGTAAAAAATTAGATATTTCTACAAAACCACTAAGACTAGCAGCCCAATTTTGAGAATCCTTGGTCATTGATTTTTTAATTTCCTCAATATCCATCCAACCAACCTCTTGAACTTCTCCGTCATTGAACTTCAAATCAGAAACGCTTCCTGGATACTCAAGAAAATAATTTTTAGTAAATTCACAGTTAGGATAGTCATTTAGCTTTACCCATTGTCCTAATAATAGCTCATAATTATCAATATTTAATCCAATTTCTTCTTTCAACTCCGACTTCGCACCAGCTTCAATTTCATAACCAGCTTTAATATGACCACCAAAACGAGTGTCCCAACAATTTGGATACAAGTCCTTAGAAGTTGATCGTAAATGCACCAAAAATTCAAGTTGATCCTTTATTTTTCGAAAAAGATAAATGTGCACTGTTCGATGCCAAATACCTTCGGCATGAATTTGACTTCGTGGAGCACTTTGCCCAATAAGCTTATTATTCTCATCAACGATGTCTAATAATTCTTCAGCCATTGATTTATAAATTTATTCAAAAATAATTTCAATAACCTTGAAGCAGTGGCTGCAAGGAATTTAATTCAATTCCAAACGTTTCAAAAATTCGACCAGTTCAGCTCCTTTGATTTTACGCCATTGACCTGGCCGCAAATTTCCCAATTTAATGTTTTCAATTCTAACTCTTTGCAAATCTTTAACTGCGCGACCAAAAAATCCGCACATTCGTCGAATCTGCCGATTTTTACCTTCAGTTAAAATTATGGAAAAAACCTCCTCCCCTCTTTTTTTCGTCTGACAGGGTAACGTTTTCTTCCCATCCAAAACCACTCCGCGCTCCATTTTGCGCAAAAAATTTCCATCAATTCCGCCTTCCACTTGAATTCTATATTCTTTTTCGTGAACATTTTCACTACTAAGCAGTTTCTCCGTAACTCGCCCATCATTAGTCAAAATTATCAGGCCACGAGAATCTTTATCTAAGCGACCAATCGGAAAAACTTTCTGGGGAAAGTTCAATATGTCAGAAATTTCCCGCTCACCCTCTCCAGCGCTATGGGTAATCACATTTTTAGGTTTATTGAAAGCCAGATAGATATAGTCTTGACGCGGATCCTTTTTTATTTCAACTTTCGAACCCTCCTGAACCTGATCTCCCAAGCAGGCCTTTTTTCCATCAATCAAAACCTGCCCACCATCAATCAGTCTGTCCGCCTCACGTCGCGAACAAATTTTTTGCCAAGCCAAATATTTATTAATTCTCATCGGGAAATCAATTTTTTCCATAATTTTATCTTTTCAACAACTATCACTCTTTTAAAAATAAAAGTCAACCTTCTTAAGCTGTTCAGCTATGAAATATGTGTCTTGGTAAAAATTAAGAGGGTGTTTCTCACCCTCTTAATAGAAACCATTCCTATTTTCAATCTTTTCTGCTAATTCTTCACAAAATTAACTTGTTTTGAGGTGGCCACATTGCCGGCGGCATCACTGGCGCGACCATAAGCGACATGACTGCCAGCTGGGAATTTGAAATTGTATTTATAATCGCAAGAGGTCCTATCAGTAC